>DASSPX010000016.1:0-35364 GCA_035699445.1 Candidatus Limnocylindrales bacterium
TGGCGACCGCGAAGAGCGCGGAGCCCAGGAGCAGCGCGAACAGGCCGAGGGTCGCCATGAACCACAGGCTCAGCCCGCCGAAGATCCTGGCGTCGGTGTCGCCGGCGACCGCCATCGCGACCGCCGCCAGCAGCCCGACGAGCGCCCCCACAGCCGGGATGGCGAAGGCCGACCAGGTCAGCGCGGGGTGTCGACGCGACTGGAATGCGCTGAGCCCGATGAGGGCGACGAGCGTCGCGACGGTTGCCGCCATGATGGCGAGCCCGACCATCGGGGCGCCAGCCAAGGCGTCGTCGTAGATCGCGTTTGCGGCAAGGGCGTAGAGCCACAGGAGCCCGCCGACGACTGCGGCGTACCCGCCGATGCGGAGCGACATGGCGAATCCCTTTCCGTGCTGGGACGCGGCCCCGAGGCCGCGGAGATGCAGGTTGGCATCCAGCGCGCCGAGGAGGACGTCGGCCACGTCGAACGGGCCGAGCGCTCGCTCCTCGAGGACCGCGGCGAACTCTTCGCCGTAGCGGTCCCTCCAGCGCGCCGGGTAGAGGCGAATGAGCAGGACGATCATGGGACGCATCGCCGGCTAACCGGGAGTCCGGCCGAGCCGGCGAAGGCCGAGCTGCGCGAACTCGGAAAGCTCGTGGAGCTGCTCGGCGAGGGTCGTGGCACCCACCGCGGTCAGCCGATAGGGCCGGCGGCGGTCGACAGGCGCCAGGGCCTCGATCATTCCGCGCTCCTCGAGGCGGGCGAGCGCGGCGTACAGCGTTCCCGGACCCAGCGGCCTGCCGGTGCCCGCTTCCACGTCGGCCATGATCGCGTAGCCATGCTTCGGCCCGTCAGAGAGGCTGACGAGGATGAGCAGCGCTGGCTCGGCGAACCGCCCGAGCTCGGGGAGAGACTTGACCATGCGGGGCGACCCATATAGCGCTTGCCGATATATCGTGCCTCGCTCTATAGCCAGCGCAGGCGCGCCTGTCAAGGCCTGCGCCAGAGTGACGTCGCGAGATCGGTGGCACAGGAGCTCGGGCTCCGTTGGCGCGATCCCATTCCGACGGGTCTCTTCCTCGATGTCGCCGAGCTCGATCCCTGCTCTGCCGGACCAGCGAGCGGGCGGATGATCCTGCCTGGCAGAGCCGCATATGCTGTGCCTTCGCTTGCCACGGCCCATGGAGGGCGCATGCCAACGGTGGATGTCGACCGGCTGGACCCGTCGCGGACGGCCATGATCGTGGTCGACATGGAGAACGACTTCGTCGCCGAGGGTGCGCCCCTGGAGACCCCCTCGGCACGCGACATGGTCCCCAGGCTTGCCGAGGCGCTGCGCATCTGCCGAGGCGCGGGCATCAAGGTCGTCTACACGGCGCATGCGCATCGGAGCGACGGGAGCGATCTGGGGCTGTTCTCCCTGAACCCCGTGATCGCCCAGGGGCGAGCGCTGGCCGAGGGCACGCCTGGCGTGGACATCTACCCGGCGATCGCCCCGCTGCCTGGTGAACCTGTCATCCGGAAGCGTCGGTTCAGCGGCTTCTTCGGTACGGACCTGGACCTGATCCTGCGGGGTTGGGAAACGGACACCGTCATCATCTCGGGAGCGACGACCGAGAACTGCTGCCACGCCACGGCACGCGACGCATTGTTCCGGGATTACAAGGTCGTGTTCCTCTCGGACGCCACGGCCAGCTTCGACTACCCGGATCGCGGGTTCGGGGAGATGTCGGCGGCCGAGGTCCACCGCGCGTGCCTGGTGATCCTGGCGTCCTCGACGGCCCACGTGATGTCCGTCGAGGAGATGAAGCGCCGCCTTCCGGTCCCCGCCGAGCGGTAGCGGCGCCGTCGATGGGCGCCCAGGGAGGAGGATCGGCGCCGTGCGAACCTGTGGCGGCCGACCTCCGGCGGGGATTGACCCAGGATCGGGACGGAACGATGCGCGACGTGGTCGAGATCCAGCTCACGCGAGTCAAGGCGCACCTGGTGCTCGAACCGGAGCTGACGCTGATCGATTGCGGGTACGCGGGCTCGAGCGGCCGGATCGCACAGGCGATCGAGGCGCAGGGTCGATCCGCGACGGAGCTGCGCCGGGTCGTCATCACCCACGGCCATCCGGATCACGCCGGCAGCGCGCGGGAGCTGGCCGCGCTCGGGGCAACGCTTTTGCTTCATCCGGACGACTGGCCCGGACTCCGGCGGCGCTGGCGGGACCTGGCGCGCGAGCGAAGCCGGGGCGCCGTGTTCTCCGCGATGACACCCACCCCGGACACGTTCCAGCCGATCGAGGACGGCGAGATCCTGCCGATGCTGGGTGGCCTGCGCGTGATCCACACGCCGGGCCACACGCCAGGCAGCGTCTGCCTGTACGGCGAGCGCGACCGGATCCTGTTCGTCGGCGACACGCTCCAGCGGCGGTTCGGACGACTGTCGTGTGCCAGCCGCCTGTACAGCGACGACTACCAGGCGGCACGACGCGCGGTGCAACGACTGACGGGTCTTGACGTCGAGACGCTAGTGTTCAGTCACTACCCCGTCCTCGAGACCGGGGCGGCAGCGGAGATCGCGCAGCTGGCCGGCACCGTCATCTGATCGCCGGCGGTCGGAGCGGTCAGAGGGGCAGCGCGATGGAAACGCTGGTGGACCTGGTCACGACGGGCGCGCAGCGCTTCGATCGACGGCCCGCCCTGCTTATCCGGCCGTTCTTCCGGACCCGGACCTGGCGCTATCGCGATCTCGCCAACCTGACCCCGCGCGCGGCCCGCGTGCTCCGCGATGCGGGAGTCGGCGACGGCGATCGCGTGATCCTGTGGGCGGTCAACCGGCCCGAGTGGGGGCTGGCGTTCTTCGCGATCGCCCACCTCGGTGCGGTCTCCGTGCCGCTCGACGTTCGTCACACGGTCGAGTTCGGGCGCAAGATCGTGGGCCAGACGGAGGCCAGGCTCGTCATCGCCAGCCGGCAGACGGAGGCATCGGCCCGCCAGCTGGGACTCCCGATCCTGTTCGTGGAGAGCCTCGCCGATCAGGCTCGCCGCGCCGAGCCCATCGACGCGACGCCGGTGACCGGCGACAGCCTCGCCGAGATCGTGTTCACGAGCGGGACGACCGGCGAGCCGAAGGGCGCGATGCTGAGCCACGCGAACCTGCTGGCCAGCGCCACGACGATGACCAGGGTGCTGTCGTTCGGGGAGGGCGACCGGCTCCTGTCCGTGCTCCCCCTGTCGCACCTGTACGAGCAGGTCCTCGGGTTCATGGCACCGCTCACGGTCGGCGCGAGCATCGTCTACCCGGTCAGCCGGCAGCCGGCCGTCCTCGTGCGGACGTTCCGCGACTTCCGGGTGAGCGTGCTGCTCATCGTGCCGCAGGGCCTTCGGCTCCTCAACAGTGCGATCGAGCGGCGCGTCGATCAGGCCGGCAAGCGAGCAACCTTCGAGCGTCTCCACGCGATCGCCCGCCGGATGCCCCGACCCGTCCGCCGCCTGCTCTTCGCGTCCGTCCTCGCCGAGTTCGGCGGCCGGCTGCACACGATCGGCGTCGGGGCATCGGCGCTCGACACTGACATCGCGCGCCGCTGGACGGACATGGGCGTGGACGTCCTCCAGGGCTACGGCGCCACCGAGATGGGGCCGGTCGTGAGCTTCACCCGGCCCGAGCGCAACGTGCTCGGCACGGTCGGCGAGCCGATCCCGGGCGTGGAGGTCCGCATCGCGGACGACGGCGAGATTCTCGCCCGGGGCCCCGGCCGGTTCATGGGCTACTGGAAGAACGCCGAGGCGACGGCGGCGGCGATCGACGCCGACGGCTGGTACCACACCGGCGACCTCGGCACGATCACGGCCGACGGGATGCTGGTGTTCCGCGGTCGCAAGAAGGACATGCTCGCGCTCCCCGACGGGCAGAAGGTCTATGCCGAGGACGTCGAGACCGTGCTCAAGCAGGATGCCCGCGTCCGGGACGCGGCCGTCGTCGGCTGGCCGCTCGGGGCCGACCTGCGGGTCCATGCCGTGCTCCTGCTCGACGGTCCCGCGGCCGCGAGCGACGTCATCGCCGCAGCCAACGGGCGCCTCGCGCCACACCAGCAGATCCGCGGGTCGACGGTCTGGCCCGATCCGGACCTGCCACGCACGGCTACGCTCAAGGTCCGCAAGCCGGACATCCTCGCGCGCCTCGGGGACCTCGAGCGCCCGGTGTCGGCCGCCGTGCCGGCCGCCGCATCGAAGGTGCAGCCCGATCCGCTCGATGCCGCCGTCGATCCCATCACCGTGATCGTGGCGGGCCTGGCCGGTGTGAGCCCGTCCTCCGTGGCCGCGACCGCGCGCCTGTCGAGCGACCTCGATCTGGACTCCCTGCAGCGGGTGGAGCTGCTCGGCGTCATCGAGGAAGAGACGGGCGTGTTCGTCGACGACGACGCGCTGCTGCCGGACACGACGGTCGGCGAGCTGATCGCCCTCGTCGAATCGGCGCGGGGCGCCAAACGCGGGCTGACGGCGTGGAACTGGCCGACGTCACCGATCGTGCGCGCCTGGGGCCTCGCCATCCAGGTGCTCCTCGTCTACCCGTTCGTGCACCTCTTCTACCGGGTGAGGGTGCGTGGCCTGGAGCGGCTCAAGGCCGAGGACGGCCCGTACCTGCTGACGCCGAACCACTGCCTGCACCTCGACAACGGGATCATCCTGTCCCGGCTCCCCCTGGCGATCCGCTGGAAGCTCTCGGTCGCGGCGGCGGCCGACACGATCTACGCCAATCCGCTGCGTGGGGTGCTCGCGTCGATCATCGCCAATGCGTTCCCGCTCCAGCGCGAGGGCGGCATCCGGAAGAGCCTGGAACTGCTCGGCTCGCGGATGGACCGCGGCTACAGCGTGCTGATCTACCCCGAGGGCAAGCTCACCGTGGGCGGCCCGCTCCAGCCGTTCAAGTCGGGCGCCGGACTGATCGCCGTCGAGGGTGGCTCCCCGGTCGTGCCAGTGAAGCTGCGGATCCACCGGATGTCGATCATCGACCGTCGGCGCCTGCCATCCGCTTTGCGCGGCGACGTGGAGCTCGTCGTGGGCGAGCCGATCTGGTTCGACTCCACGACGGACCACGCCACCGCCACCGAGCAGCTCGAGGCAGCCCTTGCCGCTCTCTGAGCCGTCCCCGCGGCGCGCCTCCGGGCCCGGGCGTCGTGTCCGCGCTCGCTGACGCTCCCCGCTTCCAGCCCCGCACGCGCGAGGAGTGGCGCGCATGGCTCACGGCCAATCACGCGACGGCCACCGGGGTGTGGCTGGTGACGTGGCGACGCCGCGCCGGCGTCGCGGAGCCGAGCCTCGACTACGAGGCCCAGATCGAGGAAGCGCTGTGCTATGGCTGGATCGACGGGATCGCCGGCACGCTGGACGAGCGGCGCTCGAAGCTCTACTTCTCCCCACGCCGGGCCGGCAGCGGCTGGGCCGCGACGAACAAGGCCCGGGTGGAGCGGCTGATCGCCGAGGGCCGGATGCAGCCGGCCGGCCTCGCCGTCATCGAGCGCGCGAAGGCCGACGGCTCCTGGACGCTCCTCGATTCGGTCGAGCGGCTCGAGGTGCCCGGCGACCTGGCGGCCGCCCTGGCGGCGAATCCCGCCGCCGGCGCGAACTTCGCGGCCTTTCCGCCGTCGGCGCGCAAGCAGCTCCTCGCGTGGGTCGTGACCGCGAAGCGGCCCGACACGCGCACGCGGCGTGTCGCGGAGGTCGTCGAGGCTTCGGCACGCAACGAACGGGCGCGCTGACCGCCCCGGGGCCTGAACGTGCGAGCAAGCCGGCCTTACGGGATGAGGACGGGGCTCAGGTCGAGGCCGTTGTACCGGTTGAGGTCGACCCGGCCGGCGATGCCCGCCACCGAGCCGTTCGACGTGTACTGCCAGAACGTCCAGCCCAGGCCGCCCCAGTTGTTCGCGGGCGTGCCGGGCGCGGGCGAGGTCGTCCAGTGGGCGATCCACAGCACGCGGTAGCCGTTGAGCGCGAACCAGTCCGTGTCGAGCATGTTGTTGCGCCAGAAGCTCGGCGACGTGTAGATGAGCGCCCGAACGCCCGTCCGGTCGTAGACCCGCTGGAGGAACGCCATCGTCCAGGCCTGGAGCTCGTACGGGTTCAGCCCGCCGGTCACCTCGAGGTCGAGCACCGGCAACATCTCGCCGCCGAGCCAGCCCGCGGTGGCGATGAAGTGGTCGGCCTCCGCCTCGGGGTCCCCGAGCGTCCGCTCCGGGCGCGCGAAGT
Organism: Candidatus Limnocylindrales bacterium; assembly: GCA_035699445.1. Taxonomy (GTDB): domain Bacteria; phylum Chloroflexota; class Limnocylindria; order Limnocylindrales; family CSP1-4; genus DASSPX01. Next base: position 6,216 of record DASSPX010000016.1, read on the forward strand.
GGTACGCCCCGACGTACAGGCCGGCGCTCTTCGCCCCGAACCGGTTCAGCTGGTATGTCCAGTCGATGAAGTCGATGTCCTCGGACGCCTTGATGAACGCGTAGCGCTTGCCGGCGGCCGCCACCTGGTACCAGTCGATCGTCCCCTGCCAGTGGCTGACGTCGATGCCCTCCAGGTACGGGGAGGGCGTCGGCTGCGGCGTGGGCTCCGGAAGGGGCGTCGGAACCGGGGTCGGGACGGGCGTCGGCGCCGGTGTGGGCGCGGGCACCGTGGGCGAGAACAGGCCGGCGGCGCCATAGACGGCCGACACGCCGTACAGCGAGAGCACCGACTGGCCGTTGACCGTCGTGATCCGGTGCCACTGGCTGCCGGCCACGAGCTGGCCGCCGCACTCGGTGGCCCACTCGCCGCCTGTCACCGTGGCAGTCACCCCTACCGGGACGCCCGCCGACAGGCGCGCCTTCAGCTCACCCGCGGTCGTGCTCGCAGCCCGGACGTTGACGTCGGCGCACGCGGTGAACCAGGTCGTCGCCGGCGCAGGCGTCGGCGTGGGGGCCGGCGCGGTCGTCGTGGCAGCACGGAACAGTCCGGTCGCGGCGTAGAGGTAGCTCACGCCGTACAGCGATCGGACCGTGCGCCCGTTGACGGCGCTGATCCGGTACCACTTGCCGCCCGACACGGTCCGCCCGGCGCACGACGCGCGATACGCGCCGCCCGAGACGGTCGCGATCACCGTGACCCGGGTCCCCGTCCGGATCGTGGCCCGACGGGGCGCGGATACCCGCTGCGCGGTGCGCAGGGTCACGTCGCACTTCGCGACCATGGTGCTGGCAGCATCCACGGGCGACGGCCGCTCGACGGCGAACCCGGCGAACAGCAGCGCCGCGGCCAGGATCGCGACCAGGATCCGGAGCGGCATGCCGAGTGCGGCGACGACGCCGGGGGCGCCGGAGGCGGCGGGGGCGCGGCGTGCGACGGCTGACAAGCTCTTCTCCCTCCTGGGCCGACGAGTCTCGCCCCACCTCCGGCGGACGGACATCACCCGAATGGACTAGACCGCACCGGGTCGGATGGCAGGACCGACCGGGCTCAGCCCTGCGCCCAGGGGATCGTGGACAGGGTCGGCGGCTGCCCCTCCCCGTTGCACGGTGGGAGGTCGTCCACCGTGGGCATCGCCAGCGCGTCGATGACCACGAGGTCGCCGCCCACGGCCAGCGCCACCTGGAGCGGCAGCGCGCTCCCGGGCTCGCACCAGTTGCTGAACGTGAACGAGAACGCGCTCGAGGCACCCGGCTCGAGGAGCGCCTCGCTCGCCTCGCCCTCGCTCTCGAGCAGGACGGTGCCGTCGGCATCGAGGACGGCCACGCGCGGTCCGTCGAGACTGCACACCTCGGCGGCGCCGTTCACGACCGTGACGTCGGCCCCGCGGCTGCCTGCGGCGCCACCCCAGCCCGTGCTCGAGACGTCGAGATCGGCGGGCTCGCAGGGCCGGCCCTCGCCCGTCGCGTCCGTGGCCGCGGGCGGCTCGGTGGCAGCAGGCGGGGTGCTGCCGGTGGCCGGGCCGCATGCCGCAAGGGCCATGGCGCCCCCGAGGACAAGGGTGACGGCCGGGAGCGGGGCGCGTCGGAGGCGGCTCGGTCGGGTCATCGAAACCTCCCGGTGCTCGCGGTGGGCAGATGACGGCTGGACGGCCCGGGAGCCGTCACGGTGCCGGCGATGCGGATTCGGCGGCCGCGCACTGCGGCTCGGGGCCGCGGTCGGCGTGGCCGCGGATGAACGCCGCCACGATGTCGGCGTCCGCCGAGCGAAGGTAGCGGAGGCGGCCCCAGGCAGCGAGGGCGAACGGCGCCGGCATGTCCTCGTAGCGGGTGACGACGAGGGCGGGGTTGTCGCACAGCGGCGACGGCGGCGCATCGCGGGCGATAGCGCCCAGGTCGTCGAGCACCTCCTCGCACTGGCTCCCGCACGAGTACAGGAGCACGACCTCCCCGTGCTCCAGGTTGTGCACCCACTCCTGGGGCACGGTCGGCTCGGTCGGACCGTGCAGACGGGCAAGCAGCGTCGCGGCGTAGTGGGTCCCGGACGTCGGCGGGCAGTGCCCGTACTCGGCGACGGCGCCCGCCGGCGCGTGATCGGCGCCGAGCGACTCGAGCGCGACGCTGGCCTCGACGGCGTCGGCAAGCGGGATGAGGGCTCCGCACGCGTGCCCGGGAACGTCGGGCACGTCTCCCGGCACGCTCGGGAGCACGAGGCTCGCGGCGATGGCCTCGGCGGCGTCCTCGGCGACCTCCGGGGTGCGACCGATCGCCTGCACGGCGAGCGCCATCAGCGCCCCGCCGGCGCGAACGACGTGGATCACCTGGCGGCTGGGAACCGGGCTCCCGTCGGCGCCGGGGACCGCACCGTCGATCCGGATCCGTCGCGCGGGGCCGGCCGGCAGCTCGACCTCGGAGACGACTACCGCCAGGTTGCCGCTCGCGATCGAGCGATCGACGATCGCTCTCGCGGCGGCGGCGGCGTACGGGGTGCCCTCCAGCCGGGCGAGCAGGGCGAACGTCGGCCGCACGGGATCGGACCCCGCCTCGTCGATCGCGACGATCCAGACCTGACCTTCGCGGACCGAGGCCGCGAGCTCCGCGTCGAACCACTCCGCGAACACGGGGTCGTCCGGCGTGATTGCGCGCCAGCCCTCGGGGAGCCGGAAGCTGCTGGCCCCATCGGTGCTCGTCGCCGACCCGGCCGGCGCTGACGGACGAACCGGGGTGGGCGACGTCGGGACCGCGCCCGGCGTCCCGGGCGGGACCGGGGTCGGCGCGCTCCTGGCGCCGCACGCGCCGACGAGCGCCGCCAGGAGCAGGAGCAGGAGCTGGAGCCGGGCCCGCGCGGGCGATCCCGTCACGCGACCCGCGACCCGGCCTGCCAGACACCCGCGATCCGGTCGGGGAGGGTGTCCAGCTCGTACGGATCCCCGGCGACCGCGACGAGATCGGCGATCTTGCCTGGCTCCAGCGTCCCGAGGTCGCTGTCGACGCCCAGCAGCTGCGCGGCGCTGCGCGTCGTCGCCTCGAGCACCGCGGCCGGGGCCATGCCGCCGGCTGCCATCAGGGCGAGCTCGCGCAGGTTCCGTCCGTGGGGCGTGACGCCGGAATCGGTGCCCATCGCGATGCGGACGCCGGCCTCCACCGCGCGCCGGAACGCCTCGCGGTGGATCTCGACCACCGCGCGGGCTTTCTCGGCGATCCCGGGCCCGAGGTCGACGCCGGCGTCGGCCGCGTCGATCACCCCCTGCGGGGCGACGAGCGTGGGCACGAGCCAGGTTCCGCGCTCGAGCATGAGCTCGATCCCCTCGTCGTCGAGGTAGATGCCGTGCTCGATCGAGCGGATGCCGGCCCGGATCGCCCGCTTGATGCCCTCCGCGGCCTGGGCATGGGCCATGACGAACACGCCGGCGGCCGTCGCCTCCTCCACGAGGACCGCCAGCTCGTCCGCGGTGAAGTGGGCATGCGTCGGCTGGTCGCGCGACGAGAGGACGCCACCCGATGTGGCCACCTTGATGACGTCGGCGCCCTGCCGGATGAGCGTGCGCACGGCGCGCCGCATCTCGTCCGGGCCGTCGACGATCGTCTCCGGGATGCCCGGCTGGCGCGAGAAGACGTCGAGGACGATGCCCGAGGTGAGCCAGCCGTCGCCGTGGCCGCCGGTCTGGCTGAGCATCGCCAGGGAGATCTGGATGCGAGGGCCCTCGATCAGGCGGTCCCGCTGGGCCTGCTGGATGCCCAGGTCGGCGCCGCCGGCGTCGCGCACGCTCGTGATGCCCGCTCGCAACGTGGCGGCCATGTTCCGCGCGGCCTCGAGGATGCGATAGGAGACCGGCGTGTTCGCCAGGCGCCAGGGGTCGACGTGGCTGACCCCGACGTGCACGTGGCAGTCGAAGAGTCCGGGCAGCAGCGTCCAGCCGGTGCAATCGACGGCGTCGTCACCGTCGAGTCCGATCCCGACGTCGACGATCCGCTCACCCTCGAGCGCGACGTCGGCGGTCGCGGGATCTGCCCCCGTCCCGTCGAACACCCGTCCGCCGCGGAGCACGAGTCGCGCCATCCACCCTCCCAGTGCCAGCTCGTGAGCCGGACGAGGATAGCCCGCTCGACCGGATGGGTCGGAGCGGGCCGGGGGCGGCGGTCGGGGTCCGGGACCCCGAGGGGTGCGGTCAGCGCGAGCCGAGGCGCTCCTTGAGCAGGCTCATGATCCGCTCGGCGGCCTCGCGATCCTGGCGTGCCAGGTCCTGGAAGCACGCGCGGGCGTCGCCCTGGCTGTCCTGCTCGTACTTCCGGTAGAGCTCGATCGCCTCGAGCTTCGAGGTGAGCGTCTGGAGCAGGTCGTACGTCTCGTTGTCGACGGGGTAGCTCGGGGACTGATTCTGCACGGAACCCTCCTGGGTAGATTGCGTTCGGTCCCCCGATCGTGACCGCCCCGGCGTGCCGGGTGGGCGGGCAGGGCGCGACCCCGGCGTTGCGGGTCCGTGAAAGCTGCGACTAGGACCCGAGGGCGTCCTCGAGCTCCGGTTGCGGCTGGCCTCGCCGTGGCGGCGGAGACATGGTGCCGGCCAGGACGGGGATCCTGGGCTCCAGGCGGCGCACCCACAGCGGGGCTCCGTCGCCGTGCGTCACGCGGCTGGCGGCGGTCGTGGTGCCGTCGGGCGGCGCGAAGCGAGCGCTGCCCTGGAGCGCCGCGAGGAGCGGGTCGCTCGCCGGCGCGACGTCCTGGAACGGGGTGAGCCCGGTCGGAACGACGGCCGGTTCGGCAGCGGGGACGCCCCGCCTCCGCCCGACGAGCACCATGCCCCCGGCGGTGGATGCGAATGCCACGAGCACGACGAGCGCCGGGACGACCGGGGCGTCGCCGTGCGGCGTGATGGACCCGACCATGGAGCCGCCCGTCCCCTGGACGTCGTCGAGAGGCACCGGAGGTCGCGCCGCGCGCGGCGACGCGGCCGGCCTGGCAGGTGAGGCGGGCACGTCCCCATCGGCTCCGGTGCCGCCGCTCCGGGGCGCCGGTGCGGGTGCGGTCTGGCCGGACGTCGTGGGTGCGGCTGGCCGGGACGTGGCACGGACCGGCACCGGGGTCTGGATGGGTGCGGCGGCCGTGGCCGCCGGGGGTGCGGCGGGCTCTGCGGGCGCCGCCGGCGCCGTCGTCGCGGGCGGGAGCTCGGCGACCGTCGGCGCGGGTGTCGGGGCGCGCGTGGGCTCCGGAGTCTGGGGCTCCGGCGTCGGCTTCCGATCGTTCCCGTTGCCGGGCGTCTCGGTCCGGTCCGGGCCGCCGCCATTGCCGCTCCCGTTCCCGTTCCCGTTGCCGTTGCCGTGGTTGGGATCGGCGGCGAGCACGGGTGGCCCGAGCGTCAGGAGCACCGCCAGCGCCACGTAGAGCGCCACGGCGACGAGCCGCGCGAGGGTCCCGGACGTCGGCCGCTTCGCTGCGCTCCAGTCCATCGCCGCGCCTGCCCCCACCTTCGTGCGGCGGTGTCGACCCCTGGCGGTCGTGCCCCGTCGCCGCTGCCCGGAACGTAGGGGCGCGCCCGCCCCGGGGCCATAGCCTGTCGGTCCAGCGGGGTCACAGGGAACGCACCGGGCACCCGCGACACGGCGTGGTGCGCCCGCGCACGTCCTGCAGATGCCGTACCCGAAGGGCCTACCGATGGTGTGTCCGGGTGCGGTCGTGGTGGGTCATCCGGTGCCCCCCGGCACCGTGGCACGCTCAGCCACCGATGGCGGCGCGCAGGATGTCGGCCCCGTCGGCACGGCGGATCCGCACCGCGATCTCGCGACCGGCGTGCGGATCGTTCCCGTCTCCAGGGAGCTCCCAGGCCGCGGCCACGAGCGCGTCGCCGGGGGCCGCGGGCGTGAGGTACTCGAGTCGGGCGCGCGTCACCACCGCGGGCCCGGCGTCCTCGAGGACGAGCGCGGCGGCCTCCGCCGCCCAGTCCAGGTAGACGGCGTTGTTCGCGTGGCCCATCGGGTCGATGTCCCGCGGCCGGACCGTGAGCCGGTGGTGCACTGCTCGGTCCGGTGGATCCGGAAGCTCGACCCGCAGGGGCGTGTACGGCCCCGGTGGCATCCCGAACACCGCCGGGATCTCGGGCGGCACGCGAGCCGGCGCCCCGCGCTCGTCGGTCATCACCCAGTCGGTGTGCAGCCACGCGAGGAGCTCCGAGGGCGCGTCGCCGTCGAGTGACCGGACCTCGGTCCTCCGCCGCGCCCAGATCTTGCGGAAGCCGACGACCTGCGTCCGCGCGACGACGAGGTTGCCGGTCCGGACCGGCGCAAGGGTGGCGAGCTGGGCGCTCCGCACCACCCAGGCGAGCCCCCGCGTGGCGTACCACGCTCGATCGAACCCGAGCGATTCGGAGTGGATCCAGGCCACGTCCTGGGCGTAGCGCAGGAGCGTCGATGGCCGCGCGACGCCGTCCGGCCCGGCCTCGTCAAATCGGACCCGATACGCGGCCTCGGCAGCCTCGGTGCTCACCGACCTCGCCGGCCAGCGCGGACCTGCGCCGGGCTCGACCGTCACGCGGCCGGGCGACCGCCAGCAAGGCGGTCGAGCTGCTCGATCGCGACGAGCTTGACGGCACCCGCCGCCACGGGACCGCGCTCGCGAAGCAGCCGGACCTCGCACGACCGGCGGGCGTCGAAGACGACGAGGCCGACCAGGAGCGTTGCGCCCTCGTCGACCGCGTGGCGCCGCGCGTCGTCGAGCTGGTGGAGGACCTCCGCGCGGATGCCGCGCGCTCCCCACTTGCAGTCCCACGCCTCCGCGACGCCGTCCGTGCGCTCCACGGTGAGGTCGTACGGATGGATCTCGCTCGCCACGCCGTCGAACAGGATCCGCCGCTCGCGCCGCACCGGGCCGGTGCGCCGCGCCACGAGCCGCTCGGCGAGCGCCTCCACGATCGCGCCCCGGACCTGGCTTCGGGACTCCTCGCCGCGCGCCGCGACCTCGAGCGCAAGGTCCAGGATCGCCTGCGACCGGGCGCCTTCCGCGGCCGGCACGGCTGCACCGAACAGGGCCGGGAACATGGCGCGCCACTCGGCGGGATCGGCCGGTTCGCCGTTCATCACGGCGCGCGCGAGGATGCGCTGGCCCGTGGATGCGTCGGCCAGGGCCGCGGCGCAGCGATCGACGAGCGGGTCCGCCTGGATCGCCGCGTACACGATCGCGCGACCGTCGGGGCGGGGATCGGCGAAGCGCACTCAGGGCGCCTCGCCGAGGGAGAGCAGCACGACCTGGGGCAGCGTCGAGAGCCAGTCGAAGGCGCGATGCGGATCAGCAATCCGGTCGACCTGGGCCTCTGCCGCGTCGAGCGCCGCGACGACCGCCGGATCCGCGGGCTCACCGCCACGGGCCGCGGCGACCGCGCGGAGGCGAGCGGCCCAGGCGGCCTGGAGATCGGCCAGGTACGTCGCCTCGTCCTCGACCTCCTCGGCCACGAGACCGAGGCGGGCGTGGGCCGCCACCGCCCGCTCGATGAGCTCGCCGACCGTGACCACGCCCAAAGCCTAGCCGCGGCGCCGACGAGCGGCGCTTCCTGACCGCGACGCGACGAATGGGCGGTGCGCGGCAGACGGCGAGCGGCGGGAGGACCTCAGCCAGCCGGGTGCTGCGACAGGACGTTCGTCCCCAGCACGCGCGGGTGCGCCTCGAGGGCTCGCTCGAGCCGCACGAGGAGCTGCTCGAGGCGGCGACGATTGCGGTCGTCCCACGCCTTCGAGTAGGCCCTGATGGCCTCGACGCGGATCCGGCCGGCCACCTGGCGCTCACCGGCTCGCTCGAGCCGCGCGACCCCGTCGAGGATCGATCGGTAGAGCGTCGGGAGCAGCTCGGCGATGGCGGGCTCGTCCACGCCTGCAGGATGGCGGACGCCGGTACCGACGGGAATAGGTGAGCGGTCCGGGATCGTGGCGACGATGGGGTCAGCCGTGCGGTGCGCGCACGCGCCGGGCTCAGTCGCCGGCGTGACCTCCGGAGCGCACACCGAAGCCGGCAAACGCGCTGGTGGCGGTTCCCCACGTCGCCGTGACCGCCTCGACCCGGGCGCCGTCGGGGCCCTCCCGGAGCTCGGCGAGGAGCTGCTCCAGCGTGCCCCGATCCGCCTCCGCGACGACGCGCACGGTGCCGTCAGGCTGATTGGCGACCCAGCCCGTGCATCCCAGCGCCGTCGCGCGCGTCACCGTGAACCATCGAAAGCCCACGCCCTGCACGCGGCCGCGGACGACGGCCTCCAGCCGGGTGTCCCCGCGGCGGCCCCGGTGGACACCCACGTCAAGTCCCTCCCGGGTCACGGCCGGCGCGGACCGCCGGCAGTGCGCGGCCAGCGGAGGAGCAACACGTCGAGCACCAGCTCCGGCGAGGCGTTCGCCTCCACAAGCTCGCGCGCGCGCGCCACGCGCGCGAGTGCCGCTCCGGTCGCCTCCGGCGTGAGCCTCGCTGCCAGCCCGCCGACCTCGTCGATCAACCCGGGGTCGCGCACGGCCGCGGCAGCCCCGGCGGCCGCGACCGCGAGGTCACGGGCCACGTCGGCCCACAGGTCGAGCAGCAGGAGGAGGGCGCGGCGCCGCTCCGCGGCAGGAACCCTCACCGCCGAGGTGTCGGACGGCTCGGCATCGAGCTCCGGCTCCGCAGGCTCCCCGGCGCTGCCGGCCGCACCGGACGGAGCGACAGCCGACGGAGCACTGCCGCTCCGCGTGCGCGTCGACCGGGCGGCGCCGTTCGTCGCCGCGGCGCCGGGCGCGGGGGCAGCGAGGGCGGCCGACATCTCGCCGGCGCGCCCGAGCAGGTCTCGCCCCCTCGCGAGGCGGTCGGCGATCCGATCGTCGGCCAGGTCGAGCAGGGTCCGGACGATCTCACCGCGAATCCGGACCGCCTCGGGAGCCGCCGCGTACGTGAGCGCGAGGCCCGGCCGCCCCGCCGCGATCCGAGCCAATCGGGCGGCGGTGGGCGCGTCGGCGAGCCCATGCCCGACGACGAGGCCTTCGATGTCCCGCGTCGCGACCGCCCCGAGACGAATGCGGGCGCACCGCGAGCGGACCGTCGGCAGCAGCCGCTCCTCGTCGTCGGCGCACAGGATGAGGACCGTGGCCGATGGCGGCTCCTCGAGGGTCTTGAGGAGAGCGGACTGGGCGTCCTCGCTCATGCGGTGCGCGCGCTCGACGGTCGCCACGCGCGCGATGCCCTCCACGGGCAGCAGCGCGAGCTCCGCGACGAGGTCGCGCACCCCCCGCGGCCGATCGCGGCCGCCGATACCGATCTGGTCGCCGGGACCTTCGGGGGCAAGGCGGTGCAGGTCCGGATGGTTGCCGTGCGCGACCATCCGGCACGCGCGGCAGTTCCGGCACGGGCGGTCACCGCCCACGGCTCCGGTGCACAGCAACCCGGCCGCGAGATCGAGGGCCAGGGTCGTCTTGCCGACGGACGGCGGACCGACGAGCAGCACGGCATGCGGGGCCCTGCCTGCGAGCATCGCCCCGACGGCGCTGAGCGCCGCCGGGTGTCCGACGGTGACGGTCGACGTCACGGCCGGCTCAGCCGGCGGCACCCTCGTCCGCGGCCGCGCGGCGGGTCCGACGGCGCGGGGCTGCCGGCGCCGACGTGCTGGCGTCCGCTGCCGAAGCGTCCGCTGCACCCGCGTCCACTGCGGAGGCATCTGACGCGGAGGCATCTGCCGCGGGCGTGCTGGATGCGCGCCGGGTCGTGCGCCGTCGCGCCGGCGCCGGCGAGATCTCGTCACCGGCGGTCGACTGGGCGGTGTCACCCGCTCCGTCGACGCTCGAGGAGGCCTCGGCCCCGTCGCCGGCAGCCGCCGCGCGACGCGTCGTCCGCCGACGGGTCGTGCCGGCCGTCGTCCCGTCGCCCGCAGCCCCGGCGGTCCCGGTGGCCGTGGCGTCCGCCCCGTCCCCAGCGACCGTCGCGGCCGGCGCGGCGCTCGTACGGCGTGTTGTGCGACGCCGGGTCGCCGGCGCCGCCTCGTCCGCCTGCGCCGCGACGCCCGCGCTCGGGGTGTCGGCATCGGCCGGCGTCCCGGCCCGGGTGCGTCCGCGCCCACGTCGCGACGTGGGCGTCTCCGCGATCGCCGGTTCGGCCCCGGCGAGCTCCGCCGTCGTCGCGTCCGCGGCTGACGACGCATCCCCCGCAGCACGGGGACCGCGCCGGCCCGGCTCGGCGCCGCGCGCGGGTCGATCCTCGCGTCGCGGCTCGCCGCTCCGCAGGACCTGGGCCCGAATGAGCTCCTCGAGCTCGGGCGGGACCTCCTGCCACGGCTCGCTCGAGCGCGGCCGATCGCGGTCCCGATCACGGTCCGAGCGCTCCTGGCGCTCCGGACGGTCCGGACGCGCCGGCCGACGGTCGGGACGGGACATGCCGGGCGCGCCGCCCCTCGGCTCTCCGTAGCGGTTCACGCCGCCCCGGCCACCCCCGTAGCGCTCCCGGTCGATCGCCGCGGCGTACGAGCCGCCACGCCCCCGGCCCCCGCGCCCGCCCGGACCCTGGCCCGGCCGCTGTCCGCGGCTGCCACGGCGCTCCGCGAGCAGGTATTCCGGGATCGCCGGCTCCTCGAGATCCTCCTCGTCGAGGGGCTCGAGGTCCGCTGCCGGACGGGCAGCCGGCGGCGTGCCGAGCTGCGTGTCCCAGACCGACCCGAACGTGCTCGTCCGCGGTCGCGACGGCAGCGGGGCCTCCGGCTCGTCGAACGGCGTCAGCTCGACATCCTCGCGGTCCTCTCGGTCCTCGCGGTCCTCGCGGTCCCCGCGACTCCCGCGGCCCTCGACCGGCGGCATGCCCTCCTCGCGGCCACGCCCACGACCACGGCCGCGGCCGCCACGGCGGCGGCGACGGCGACGCGCTTCCTCGCCGCCGGCATCCTGGCCCTCGGCGCCGGCTTCGGGCTCGCCCTCGAGCTCGGCCTCGAGCTCGAGATCCTCGTCCTCGGCCTCTTCGCTCGCCTTCGACAGGCGCTCGCCGGGCAGCGCCACGAGGCCGGCACGGCCTGCGGCCGCAACCGGCGTCTCCTCGCGCTCCCGGTCGCGATCCCGGTCCCGTCCGCGACCGCGGCCGCGGTCACGATCACCGCGGCCCCGCCGGCCTTCGCCGCGGCCCTCGGACTGCTTCTCGGGGACTTCGGTCATCGAGAGGTCCTCGTCATCGCCCGCGACCCGGCGGCCGGAGCGGGTCGACGACTTGTCCACGCGGGCGATCTGGCCGATGTCCGTGAACAGGTCGGCGACCTCGATGAGGTCCGACGAGGTGTTGCCGCGGAAGCTGATCACCTCGACGCGCACGCCCATCTCCTGGACGGCGCGGATGGCGGGCGCGAAATCGCCGTCGCCCGACACGACGACCGCGACGTCCAGGTTGCGCGCGGTCTTCATCAGGTCGACCACGAGCTCGATGTCGAGGTTCGCCTTGACCTTCCCGTCGCCGTACTTGCGGATGTCCTTGCTCACGACCTTGAAGCCGTGGCGCGCCAGGAAGGCGTGGAAGTTCTTCTGGTTCTCGTTGTCCGGGTCCAACCCGGTATAGGCATACGCACGGACGAAGTCCCGTCCGGCGGTGGCCGACTTCAGGAGCGTGACGTAATCGATGTCCACGCCGGCCGCCTTGGCCGCGTAGAAGATGTTCGCCACGTCCACGAAGACGGCGACGTTCTTGCCCACACTGACTCCTCGTTGCGGTGCGATCCCGCCCGCCGTCGGAACGGCAGGCGAGTCAGATTCGGCGCGCGGCGGCCCCGACCGCCGCGACGGGCCGGCGAAGGAGCGGCCCGGCGGGCGTGAAGCCCTGGCGCTCCAGTCGCGCGAGGTCCGGATCGGATCCCGGGTGCGCCGTCTCGACGACGGTGCAGCCCTTGTTGCTGGCCGAGCGGAGCACCTCCTCGACCAGGGCGTCCGTGATCCGGTCGACGTCGTGCGCCGGATCGACGACCAGCAGGTCGAGCGTCCCGACGTAGCCGCCGGCTACGACCGACGGGCGCAGGACGAGCACGGCGCCGCCGACGAGCTCGCGTCGCGCCTCGGCGATCATCACGCTCGCATGCGGAAGGTAGACGAGCTGCCGGAGCAAGTCCGCCGCGTCGATCGGGGAACCCCCGGCCGCGGTCGCGAGCACGGCCTGACCGAGGCCGGAGAGGCGCTCGATGTCCGTGATGCGGGCCGCTCGGACCAGGTACTCCACGCCGATGCGTCAACCTCGACAGCAGGCGGATCGCGGGGCGTCACCGATCCCGAGCGAGGCGGGAACGGGCGGCCGCGTGCCGCCAGAGGCACTTTCCCCTTCGCGGCGAGCGAGACGCGCTCCCAGAGCCGCGGGTTACAGGGACCGGCGAGCGTCTTGCATCCGCGTCGCCGGTGGCTATGATACGGCATCGCTTCGGCGGCCACCTGCGCGCCGACCGAGTGCGGGATCGCGCCACCCTCCGACATGCACCGCCGCTCTCCGGGAGCGCCCGTCCGGTCCCTCGCCCTGGGAGTCGGGGGACCAGCCGCCGGCGGACCGGAGCGCATCGTCGGGCGTCGGGGAGACGGCCGGTCTCGAGCCGGGAGAGGCTCAGGGAGGATCGACCGGGCCGCTCGGCATGCCGAGTGCCAGATCCGAGGAGGAGTGCGGATGAGACTCACGCGCATCGGCGCGCTTGCCAGCGTCGCCGTCCTGACGTTTGCCGCGTGCAGCGGCACGGGGACGCCCGGCGGTGGTGACAACAAGGGCACGATCAAGATCGCGATCGAGCTGCCCATGGAGGGCAGCGAGCTCGCGGCGTCGCAGCCGATCGTCAACGGCGTCCGCCTGGCGATCAAGGACGCGGGTGGTGCCGCCGGCGGCTACACGATCGTCAACGACGACACGCTCGTGTTCGACGACGCCGTGGACGGCGCGCACAACGAGCAGCAGGGCGCGACCAACATGAACACGATCGTCCAGGATCCGGACATCGTGGCGGTCATCGGCCCGCTCAATTCAAGCGTCGCGAAGGCGCAGATCCCGATCAGCAACGAGGCGGGCGTGCTCCAGTGCAGCCCGGCGAACACGAACCCGGACCTGACCAAGGGTGAGCCCGCCAAGGAGCTCCGCCCGGCCGGGAAGCCGAACAACTACATCCGCGTCGTGGCGACGGACGACGTCCAGGGCCCGGCCGCGGCGAAGTACATCTTCGAGAACCTCGGCGCGAAGTCGGTGTACATCATCGACGACACGGAGACGTTCGGGAAGGGCGTCGCGGACGCGTTCCAGGCGGACTTCGAGTCCCGCGGCGGGACCGTCGTCCAGCGGGACGGCGTGCCGAAGACCACCACCGACTACACCTCGATCCTCACCGCCGCGGCGGCGAAGAATCCCGAGGCGATCTACTTCGGCGGCGTCACCGCGACCGGCGGCGCGCGGATCCTCAAGGCCGCCGTTCAGGCCGGCCTGGGCGACATCCCGTACGTCGGCCCCGACGGCATCAACGACGGCTCGGGCGACACGCCGGACTCGTTCCTCAACCTCGCCGGCGCGGACGCCAAGAACTCGTACAGCACGCTCGCCGCGATCGGCGACTTCCCCCAGAAGGCGGACTTCGACGCCGCCTACAAGGAGGAGTTCGGGATCGACGCGACGGGCTACGCGGGCATGGGCTACGCGTGCGCGCAGATCGTGATCGACGCGATCACCCGTGCCGCGGAGTCCAACCCGGGCGACCGCACCGCGCTCCGTGAGGCCGTTCGCGCGGCCGGCACGGCCACGGACCACACCTACAAGACGATCCTCGGCGACATCACGTTCGACGCGAACGGCGACACGAGCCAGAAGATCATCTCCATCTACAAGTACGACGAGGCGACCAACAACTGGTCGTTCCTCGAGCAGATCGACTACGCCGCCGGCGGCGGCTGATCGGTCACAGACCGGCCACGCGGGCCGGGGATCCATCGTGGATCCCCGGCCCGTTTCGCTACCCGGGTCCGTAGAGGGAGCCTCGTGACCGCCATCGCGAGCCGCGCCACGCCCGTCCGTCGCAGCCGGGGGTACATGCTCGTCCTGCTGTGCCTCGTGGGCGTGGTCGCCTACTACTTCCTGCTGCTCATCGCGCTGACGCTCAACCCAGCCACGTCGAATGCGGCGAGCGCGCTTGCGCTCCAGCAGGTCGCAAACGCCCTGTCGATCGGAGCGATCTATGCCCTGATCGCGCTTGGGTACACGATGGTCTACGGCATCATCGAGCTCATCAACTTCGCCCACGGCGACGTGTTCATGGTCGGGGCGTTCCTGTCGGTCGTCATCCTGGGCGGCGTCCTGGGACAGACCAGCCAGATCACGGACCTCATTCCCCTGATCCTGCTGCTGGCCGTCGCGCTCGTGTTCGTCATGCCGCTGACGGGCCTGCTGAACGTGGGCATCGAGCGGTTCTTCTACCGCCCCCTGCGCAACGCGCCACGGCTCGCGCCCCTGATCACCGCGATCGGGGTGTCGTTCATCCTCCAGAACGTCGCGCTGGCTGTCGCCGGCTCCGGCGACCGCTCGAGCCCCCAGATCTTCCCGCTCCGGGACAACGCGTGGCGGTGGGAGATCGGCGGGATCAGCATCCCGTTCCTGTCGTTCTTCATCTTCGCGGTCGCCATGGTGCTCATGGTCGCGCTCCAGCAGTTCGTGGGCCGGACCCGCCTCGGACGTGCGATGCGATCCACGGCCCAGGACCGCGAGGCGGCCGCGCTCATGGGCGTCGACCTGAACCAGACGATCGCGCTCACGTTCCTGCTGGGCGGCGCGCTCGCGGGCGCGGCGGGCGTGGTGTGGGGGCTTCAGTTCGGCTATGTCCGCTTCGACCTTGGCCTGAACGCCGGCCTGAAGGCGTTCACCGCCGCCGTGCTCGGCGGCATCGGCAACATCACCGGCGCCGTACTGGGCGGGTTCATGATCGGCTTCATCGAGGTGTTCGCCGCGTCGCTCGGATACACGCGCTGGTCGCACTTCGTCGTGTTTACCGTGCTCGCGTTCGTGCTGGTGTTCCGACCGGCCGGCATCCTCGGCCAGCAGCTCGGTGAGCGGGCATGAGCGCGTCGGCAGCGGTCCGCCGCGGCGGCATGAACCGGCTCGATCCCGGGGGGGTCCGGCATCGCATCGCGAAGTTCAGCGACGCCCACCGTTCGACCTCGATCGTGGTCGGGATGGTGCTGTTCTCGGCGCTGATCTTCGTGCTGGCCCTGGTGCCCCCGTTCTCGACGTTCCTCAACCACCAGTCGTGGCTCAACACCTTCGCGAGCGCCGGCGTGCTCGTGCTGCTCGCGCTCGGACTGAACGTCGTCGTCGGCCTCGCGGGCCTGCTCGACCTCGGCTACGCGGCGTTCTTCGCCTTCGGCGCGTACACGTATGCCTTCGCCGCGTCGCCGTTCTCGGGGAACGACTTCCCGTTCCTGCCGAT
The DNA here is from genome assembly GCA_035699445.1 of Candidatus Limnocylindrales bacterium. Classification (GTDB taxonomy): domain Bacteria; phylum Chloroflexota; class Limnocylindria; order Limnocylindrales; family CSP1-4; genus DASSPX01. The sequence goes on from DASSPX010000016.1 coordinate 21,652, forward strand.
GCTGTTCGTGGGTGCGGCCGTCGCCGCGGTGTTCGGCGTCCTGCTCGGAGCGCCTACGCTCCGGCTCCGTGGCGACTACCTCGCGATCATGACGCTCGGCTTCGGCGAGATCGTGCCGATCGTGTTCCTGAACGCGGAGCCGTATACCCAGGGCACGAACGGCATCGGCGGCATCTCGCGACCCGAGATCCTGCCGTCGTGGGTGCCATTCATCGGCGGCCCGTTCGGCGCGCTCGACAACCTGAAGTACTTCCTGCTGATGATCGTCATCCTTGCGGTGACGATGGTGCTCCTCTACCGGCTCCAGGACTCCCGCATCGGCCGGGCATGGACGGCGATCCGCGAGGACGAGCTGGCGGCCGCGGCGAGCGGCGTGAACACCGTCACGACGAAGCTGCTCGCCTTCGCGATCGGCGCAACGACCGCCGGGTTCGCGGGCGTCTACAGCGCGTCGAAGATCACGATCGTCAGCCCGAACCAGTTCTACTTCACGGTGTCGTTCACGGTCCTCGCGATGGTCGTTCTGGGCGGCATGGGCAACATCTGGGGCGTCGCCTTCGGGGCGTTCGTGATCTACATCATCCAGTCCGTGTTCCTGACCTACCTGAACACGTTCTTCCAGGCGCTGCCGATCCCGATCATCTCGGACATCAATTTCGTCCAGTACCAGTTCCTGCTCTACGGCGTGGCACTGGTGCTGATGATGCTCCTGCGCCCGGAGGGGCTGTTCCCGAGCAAGCGCGTCCAGCGCGTGCTCCACACGCCGGAGGACCCGTCGCTCGTCGCCGCGACCGCAGGCACGGTGGACCTGACGGCCGAGCAGGAGCTCGAGGCGGAACGGCTCGCCGCGGAGCGCGATCTCGAGACGAGGGAGGCGCTCGAGGCCGCTGGAGACGCGGCCGAGGAGGCGCAGGGTCCGTACGAGGAAGGCGCGCTCGGCGCGCCGCCCGGCTCCGACGAGGAGACCGGGGGCCACCCCGGGGAGCTCCGACGATGACCGCCGCGGCACGCGCAGAGCTGGGCATGGCAGCCGCCGCCGAATCCGCGCCTGGCCTGCTCCTCGAGGCGCGCGGCGTGACGAAGCGGTTCGGCGGGCTGGTCGCCGTCAACCGGGTGGACTTCACGATCCCGGAGCGCTCGATCGTCAGCCTGATCGGCCCGAACGGCGCCGGGAAGACCACGTTCTTCAACATCATCGCGGGCATCTACGACCCGACCTCCGGCGAGATCGACTTCCGGGGCCGGCGGATGATCGCGCGCAGCCACCGGACCTGGCGGGAGCCATTCCTGTGGGTCCTGCCCGCGGTCCTGCTCGGGCTCGTCACCGCCGCGCTCAGCTCGGCGGGTGCGCCCTTCCCGGTCGTCCTGCTCATGGCCGTCGTCGCGACGCTCGTCGGGATCATCACGCTCCTCGCCGCGGTGGCCCGTCCACCCAGCTACCAGCGCCTGCTCGTGCGCCTCGGGATCTTCCGCAGCGCGCGTCCGAACGACATGGTCGAGGCCGGTCTCGGTCGCACGTTCCAGAACATCCGGCTGTTCCAGAACATGACCGCGCTCGAGAACGTGCTCGTGGGCATGCACTGCCGGCTGCGGGCGACGTGGTGGGACGCGATGCTCTCCACGCCGCGCGACCGGGCCGAGGAGCGCCGGGCCGCGGCGCGGGCGGAGGAGCTGCTCACCCTCGTCGGCCTCCACGGCCGCGGGGGCGAGCTGGCCAAGAACCTTCCCTACGGGGACCAGCGCCGGCTCGAGGTGGCGCGCGCGCTGGGCAGCGATCCGGCGCTGCTCCTCCTCGACGAGCCCACCGCGGGCATGAACCCGCGCGAGACGCAGGAGATGATGGCCCTGATCAGGAAGTTGCGCGCCGAGCTGGGTCTCACGGTGCTCCTCATCGAGCATGACATGCGGGTGGTCATGGGCATCAGCGACCGGGTGACCGTGCTGGACCACGGCGAGAAGATCGCCGAGGGCACCCCGGACGAGGTTCGGCGCGATCCGAAGGTGATCGAGGCCTATCTCGGGACGGGCGGCGCATGACCGGCGCAGCCGCCACCCCGACCCCGGCTCCGGCCCCGGGTGCGCCGGACGGCGAGGCCCTGCTTCGCCTGGACAACGTCCACACGTACTACGGCCACATCCACGCCCTCCAGGGCGTGACGATCGAGGTGCGGCGGGGCGAGATCGTCACGCTCATCGGCGCCAACGGAGCGGGCAAGACGACCACGCTCAAGACGATCTCCGGCCTGCTCCACCCGCGCGAAGGGCGGGTGACGTTCGAGGGCGCGGACATCTCGCACACGCCGGCCCACAAGCTCGTGCGCCTCGGGATCGGGCACGCCCCCGAGGGACGCCGGATCTTCAGCCGGCTCACGGTGCTCGAGAACCTGCAGATGGGAGCGTTCACCCGCGACCAGAAGACGATCGGGCCCGACGTCGAGCGGGTGTTCTCGCTGTTCCCCCGGCTCCAGGAGCGGATCGACCAGCAGGGCGGCACTCTGTCGGGCGGCGAGCAGCAGATGCTCGCGATCGGTCGGGCGATGATGTCGCGGCCGCGCCTGCTGCTGCTCGACGAGCCGTCGCTCGGCCTGGCGCCGATCCTCGTCCAGCAGATCTTCGCGATCATCCGCGAGATCAACGAGCAGGGCACGACGATCCTGCTCGTGGAGCAGAACGCCCTCCAGGCGCTCAACATCGCCCACCGCGCGTACGTGCTCCAGACGGGACACGTCGTCCTCAGCGGCGCCGCCACGGAGGTCGCGCGCGACGAGAGCGTGCGGAAGGCGTACCTCGGCGAGGAGTAGCCAGCCTACGGCCGGCGTGGCTCGGTCGCGATCTCGAACGTCCCGCGGGCGAGCACGATCGAGCCCACGAGCGCGAGCCACCACCCGGGCGCCCGGTCCGGGGTCATCCCGGCGAGGTTGCCCGCGACCTGTGGCAGCCACAGCGCGAGCCCCGCGAACGCAAGCACGGTGAGCAGCGCGTAGGCGAGGGGGCGGTCGATCGCGATCGGGCGATCCGACGCATACGGCAGGGTCAGCAGGGCGAGCGTCCCCAGGGCCGCGAGGAAGGGCAGCAGCCCGCTGCCGTCGAACGCGTCGAGCACGAGGGGGGCGAGCTCGCCCGTCTCCCCGCCGAGGGAGTACCACGCGAGCAGTGGCACGCAGGCGGCGAGGATGATGAGCGCGCCGAGCGCGGCGATCAGCCTCCCCCGCCCGAGCTCCCGGCGGTGCATCTCAGGCCGAGGCGCCGCTGGAGTACACCTCGGGGCGCAGGACGCCCACGAAGCGCAGGTTGCGGTACAGCTCGCCGTAGTCGAGGCCGTAGCCGACGACGAAGCGGTCCGGGATCGTGAAGCCCGTGTAGTCGACGGGGATCTCCACGAGGCGCCGGGCGGGCTTGTCGAGCAGCGTGCAGATGCGCAGCGACGCGGGATTCTTGCCGCGCAGGTACCGGAGCAGGTAGTTGAGCGTCAGCCCGGTGTCGATGATGTCCTCGACGAGCAGGACGTCCTCGCCGGCGATGCTTGCGGAGAGGTCCTTGATGATCCGCACCAGCCCCGACGACTCGGTGGCGGTGCCGCCGTACGAGGACACCTCCATGAGGTCGATGCGCAACGGCAGCTCGATCGCGCGCATCAGGTCGGCCATGAACGGCAGCGAGCCCTTGAGCACGGACACGAGCGTCACCCGCCGCCCGGCGTAGTCGGCCGCGATCCGCTGGCCGAGCTCCGCAATCCGGGTCGCGATCTGCTCCTCGGTGAGCAGGATCTCGCCGATGTCGGCGGTCAGGTCGGTCGTCTGGTGCGTCACGCTGCGATCGCGTCCTCCGGTCGTGCTGTCGGTGTGCCGATGATGCCGTGCCGCGCTCCGGGCCGCTCGGGATCTGTGCCGGCGGCGCCGGCGCGGGCGTCAGTCCGCGCCGTTCGTCGCCGCCGCATCGCGCTGCCGACGCCGGCGACGCGCGTTTCGCCCGCGCCGGGGCCGCTTCGGGGCGGGCGGGTCGACGGGCTCGCCGGGGGGATCGCCGGCAAGCGGGCCGGGCCCCGCGTCCGTGGTCACCGATGCGAGGGGCGCTGGCAGCTCGGTCGGGTCGGCCGGGATGTCGGCGAGGGTTTCGGCAGCGGCGACCAGACCGGCCTCGTCCGGGGCGTCCGCCCGCGATGCCACGACCTGGCCCGTCGTGCCGCTGAGCTCCTCGAACAGGTCGACGCGCCCGAACTTCAACATCAGCATCTTGAAGTCACGCGCGTAGAACAGCTTGATCCGCACGCCCGGATACAGCTCCCGCAGCCGGCGCAGCTTGCGGTTCTTCTTCCGCACCAGCTTCTGCTTGAGCGTCGTGAGCTCGATGTACAGGTCGAGGTCGGGCAGGAAGAAGTCCGGGGTGAAGCTTTCGATGACGCTGCCGTCGAGGGACCACAGGATCGGGAACGTGTGCGGCTCGTACTCCCAGCGGACCGCATAGAAGTCGAGGATGCGGGCGAGCTCCGCCTCGCTCGCGTGCGCGAACGCGGGCCCCGCGGTGGACGTGGGGTCCGGTCCGGCGCCCGGGTCGATGCTCACGCGGAGCGGGGCCCCGGGCCGCCCTCGTTCAGGAGCCCGCGCAGGTCGCCGTCGTACGTGGCGAGGAAAGCGCGCATCCGGGCGACGTCGTCGTCGCCGATCGGGCCCCCGGCGGCGAGCCGGAGCTCGTCCTCCGGGCCGAACTCGCCATATCGCGCGGTGTCGGTGCGCGGTCGCGCGTCCGCCTCGTCCGCGACGACGAGGCCGAGACTCGTGCTGCCACACGCATCGCACCGGAACTCGACGAACGCAAGGTCGTCCCGCTGTGCGAGGACCGCGATTCGATCGGCGTCGAGCGCGGCTCCGCAAGCGGCGCACCCGACGCCCGCCAGCAGCTCGGGGAGCCGCTCCTGGCCATCCATCGACGCTCAGTCTAGCGAAGCGCGGGCGCAACGCCAGGTGCGGGATTGGATACTCCCATGGGGTATGATCATCCCATGGCGAACGTACCAGCGCCGGGAGCGGCGGACGGCGGCGCCGGGACGCATGAGCGCCACGGCGACCACTCGACGTTCCGGCACAGCTATTCCAAGGACAAGGCGCAGCTCATGCGCCGGCTCTCGCGGCTCGAGGGCCAGGTGCGCGGCATCGCGCGGATGATCGAGCGCGAGGAGTACTGCGTGGACATCCTCCAGCAGACCGCCGCGCTGCGGGCGGCCGTGGATTCGCTGTCGATCCTCATCCTCGAGGACCACGTGAGCGGCTGCGTCCGGACGGCGGCGGAGGAAGGCGACGCGGAGCGCTACGTGGACGAGGTGCTCGACGTCGTGCGCCGCACGATCGGGCGACCGGTGCGGACGTCACGCAGCAGCGGCTGAGGCGCGGGGAGGTTCGGGACCTGCGGCCTGCGGGACCCGGCCCCGCACCGGTTATCCACGATCTGACCGGCGACACGTGGATTCGTGGATAACCACCCTTGACCTGTGCGAGGGGCGCTCGTACTGTCCGCACTCCGCACGACGGCGCCGGAGGGTAACGCGGCTCGCGAGGGGATCGGGGAGACCCGGTCGCTGACCGGACGAGTCGGGGAAGACCGACGAAGGACGCCGCTGCGCAACGACGACGCCGGGAGCGGCTCCCGGACGGCCCTCGGCACGACCATCAGGAGGGGTGCCCTGGACCGGCCGAGAGGTCCGCTCCCGACGCGCGTTCAGGACCTGGATCCGCTGCCGGACTCCTATCACCGCGCGGTCGATACCGGGCTGGCGGAGCTCGGCCTCCGACTGGCGGCCGAGGCGCGCCGGGCGATCGACGACCACGTCCGGCTGCTCCTCGCGTGGACCGCCGCGATCAACCTCACCGCCATCCGCGAGCCCGAGGCGGCCGCGCGCCTTCACGTCCTCGACAGCCTCGCTGCCGTGCCCGTGCTGCGCCAGCGAGGCATCGACCGGTTCCTCGACCTGGGCAGCGGCGGCGGGTATCCCGGTCTGCCCCTCGCCGCCGCGCTGCCTGCCGACGCCCTCCTCGTCGAGGCGGTCGGCAAGAAGGCCCGGTTCCTCGAGGTGGCCGCCACGGCGGCCGGGCTGGCCGATCAGGTCGACGTGGCCGCGCTGCGCGCCGAGCAGCTCGCACGGGATCCCGCCCATGCCGGCCGGTGGCCGATCGTGACGGCCCGGGCGGTTGCGGCGCTGCCGCGGCTCGTCGAGCTTGCGCTGCCGCTCCTCGAGCCGGGTGGCGCGCTCGTGGCCTGGAAGCGGGGCGACCTGCGCGGCGAGATCGAGGCCGCGCGGCCAGTCGTCCGTGCGCTCGGGGCGAACGCGCCGGAGGTGCTGCCGGTCGCGGTGACGGGCCTCGGGCAGCACTGCCTCGTCATCGTCGAACGGCGCCACCGCGCCGGGCACGGCGCGTGACGGTCCCTCGAAGCGCTGCGACCGGCCGACGACGACGGTACGCTCGCCTCCAATGCGGATTGCCGTCCTCTCGGACATCCATGCGAACGTCGTCGCCCTCGAGGCCGTCCTTGCCGCCACGCAGCCGGTCGATGCCGTGTGGCATCTCGGCGACGTCGTCGGCTACGGCCCCGATCCGGACGCCGTGATCGACAGCCTGCGGAGCGTTGACGCGGTCGGCGTGCGCGGCAACCACGACGCGGCCGCGCTCGGGGGTCGTGAGATCGACTGGTTCAACCCCGACGCCCGCGCCGCGATGGAGTGGACCCGCACCCGCCTGACCGCCCGCAGCCGGTCATGGCTCGCGGACCTCCCCGAGCGGCGCGTGGACGGCGACTGGACGCTGGTCCACGGCAGCGTCCGCGACCCGCTGTGGGAATACGTGACCTCGCGCTCGGCCGCGGCCGCGTCGCTCCGGGAGCTCACGACGCGGGTCGGCCTCCACGGTCACACCCACGTCCCGATCGCGTGGGCCGCCCGGGACGATGGCGTCACGACGACGATGCCCGGCGACGGCCGGGCGATCCCGATCGAGAGCCCGCGCGTGCTGCTCAACCCGGGCAGCGTCGGTCAGCCGCGCGACGGGATCCCCACCGCATCCTGGATGATCGTCGACACGGAGGCGTGGACCGCCACGTGGCGACGCGTGGTGTACGACGTCGCCGAGGTCCAGAAGCGGATGCGCGGCGCGGGTCTCCCCCGCCGGCTCATCGAGCGGCTCGACCATGGCGTGTGACGCCGGCGCCGTGGAGTCCAGCCGATGATCGGCGGACGGCGGCCGCTGAGCGGACGGAAGCCCGGCGACAAGCGCATCCGCGTCGAGCGCCCCCATTCGCCGTACTTCCGGTACACCGGCCCGGGGCAGCTGACCGCCAAGCCGGCGGCGCACGCCCCGACGACGACGGTCGGTCGGGCATGGGCGCGCGTGAAGGCGATCGCGCTCGGGCGCCCGCTGGCCTCGGAGGAGGAGATCGGCGAGCGGCTGTCGAAGAAGAAGGCGCTCGCGATCTTCAGCTCGGACGCGATCAGCTCGTCCGCGTACGCGACCGAGGAGATCATCCTCGCGTTCATCCTGTCGGGGGCGGCGCTCGCGGCGCTCCAGTACTCGCTCGCAGTCAGCGTCGCGATCGCGGTCCTGCTCGCGGTCGTCGCGTTCAGCTACCGGCAGGTGTGCATCGCCTATCCCACCGGCGGTGGGTCGTACTCTGTCTCGAAGGCCAACTTCGGCCGGATGGCATCCCTCGTCGCGGCGTCCGCGCTGCTCATCGACTACAACCTGACCGCGGCCGTCTCCACGTCGTCCGCGGTCGAGCAGATCGTGTCCGCGATCCCGGCACTCCACGATGCGCGCGTGGGGATCGGCGTCGGCGCGCTCGCGCTGATCACGCTCGCCAACCTGCGCGGCGTCCGCGAGGCGGGCAACATCTTCGCCGTCCCGACCTACCTGTTCCTGTTCAGCGCGCTCGCGATGATCGTGCTGGGCGCGTACCGGATCCTCGTGCTCGGCGAGCACGGGACGCCGCCGCCCGAGGTCGTCGAGGCGACCGCGAACACGGCCGGTGCCGTGGGCATCCTCGTGCTGCTCCGCGCGTTCGCCTCGGGCGCGGTCGCGCTCACCGGCACCGAGGCGATCGCCACCGGTGTGCCCGCCTTCCAGCCGCCCGAGTCGAGGAACGCGGCGAAGACGATCATGGCGATGGCCGGGATCCTCACGGTGTTGTTCGTGGGCGTCACGTTCCTGGCGACGAGCTTCGCCGTGTACCCGATCGAGGAGCCGAAGCAGACCGTCATCTCGCAGGTGGCGCGCATCGTGTACGGCGATTCGGTGGCGTTCTACGCGTTCCAGGCGTTCACCGCGCTGCTCCTGTTCCTCGCCGCGAACACGTCGTTCGCGGCGTTCCCGCGCCTGTCCGCCGTGCTCGCCGAGGACGGCTTCTTCCCGCGCCAGTTCAGCTTCCGCGGCGACCGCCTCGCGTTCTCGATGGGAATCGTCGTCCTCGGGCTGGTGGCCGCGTCGCTCGTGGCCATCGCCGGCGGCGAGACGCACGCGCTCATCCCGCTGTATGCCGTCGGCGTGTTCATCGACTTCACGATCAGCCAGGCGGGCATGATCCGGCACTGGCTCCGGACACGGCCACCCGGCTGGCGCCAGCGGCTCGCGATCAACGCCATCGGCTGCACCGCGACGGCGGTCGTGGCGCTCGTCGTCACGAGCGTCAAGTTCGTGGACGGCGCCTACCTCGTCGTGCTGCTCATCCCGGTCCTCGTCGCCGGCATGCTGTTCATCCGCCGCCAGTACGACGCGCAGGCCGCCGAGCTCCACGTCCGCGACGACCTCGTGTTCACGGGCCCGCACCGCGAGCAGCGGGTGGTCATCCCCGTGAACGGGATCAACCGCGCGGTCGTCCAGGCCGTGAACTTCGGCCGCGCGCTGGCCGACAACGTGCAGGCGCTGTACGTGACCACCGACCTCGAGGAAGCGGAGCGGCTCCGCGAACGCTGGGAGCGCCAGTTCCCCGGCGTGCCCCTCGTGATCGTCGAGTCACCGTACCGGGCGCTCGTGGGGCCGGTCGTCACGTACCTCGACATCCTCGAGCGCGCCGCCGCGCCGGACGCCGAGGCCCCGATCACGATCGTCGTGCTGCCCGAGTACGTGGCGAAGCACTGGTGGGACCGGCTGCTGTACAACCAGACCGCCAGGCGTCTCAAGGCCGCGCTCGTCGGGCGCGAGCACACGGTGATCGCGGACGTCCCATACCGGCGGGACCACTGACGGCCCACCGACGCGACGGTTGAGCCGGCCGCGGGGCTCAGGGAATCATTCGTGATGGGCGTCCGTCGGACGTGGTCGCCTCGCGGGCGAAGCCGCGCCGCAGGTGCGCTGCGCCCTCGGCGAGGACCGATGCGAGATCGTCGCGTCGACCGCCTTCGATCCAGGTGGTGATCCCGGCATCAACCACCATGATGCAGGCGCTCGCGAGCACCCGGGCGCGAAGCAGCTCGGATGGTTCGGGATCCGGCCCGACCAGTCCGGAGACGATCAGCTCGCGGACCTCCTCCATGAGCAGCCACGACCGGGCGGCAAGCTGCGGCTCGAAGTGTGTCAGTCGATGGAGCTCCGCCTGGTGCTCGGGCCGGAAGGCGGCGAACGCCCGCCGCTGGACCTCCTCGAGCACATGCATCACGACGGTGACGTCATCCTCGGCCGGCGCCCGGGCCTGGAGTGCCGTCGTGATGAACTCGCGGTCGATGCGCCGCCGGTCGAGGAACACGTCCTCCTTGGTCGGGAAGTATCGAAAGAACGTTCGTCGCCCGATCCTCGCCGCAGATGCGATCTCGTCGACCGAGACGTCCGCGAATCGGCGGCCGCGAACGAGCTCCATCGCGCTGTCGACGATTGCCTGTGAGGTGCTCGCCTTCTTCGCCTCGCGTAGCCCGGCCATCCTCGGAGCGTACGCGAACGCGGCACTTGATGTCAGATGGCACTCGGTGTCACTATTGGGGCGGAGGTGCAGCATGCGCGTCGCGGCGAGGACGATCATCGGGGCCACCCCACCGCAGGTGTGGGACTACATCAGCGCGCCAGCGAATGGCCCGCACTGGCAGGAGGCTGCGGTGTGGACCCGCCTCACCAGCGATGGCCCGGTCGGCCTCGGTTCCACGATGGACCACCTGGGGACGTGGCTGCGGATGCGCGTCCCCACCACCGCCGTCGTGACCGTCTTCGAGCCCCCGATCCGCTTCGGATACGACATCACCAGCACGCTGTCCCGAACGCCGTCGCTGATGCGCTACGAGCTGGAGCCCGTCCCTGGGGGCACTCGCCTGACGCTCTCGAACGAAGCCCAGCTGCCACGCTGGCTGACGCCGTTCGAGCCGCTGCTCGCACGGAACGTCCAGGGGATGTTCGAGCGCGACGTGCGGCGGCTGAAGGCCGCGATCGAGTCGATGAGCAGCTCAACGATGCCGGGGTCACCTGCCGCTCAGCCAGGTTCGGCGGCGCCCCCCAGCCCGTAGCGAGCGCCGGAGCCGCGCCTGCAGCCACGGGTCTGCAGATCGGTGGCTATGGCAGGCCGGACGCCGTGGCCGATGCCCGGGTGAGCTCGCGATGCAGATGCAGTGCAACGGCCGCATGCCAGCTCAGCGCGAGCAGGAGGTGGAACCGCTGCCAGGCGCCGACTCGATCCTCACCGAGTGCCGGCCCGATGAAGAACAGCACGACGAGGATCACCCCGACCGCGAGCGACGGCCGCATCCACGACCGCCACGCCGGCCGGTGCCGAAACGTTCCCCAGGCCACAAGCGGCAGCAAGGTCGTGGTCGCGAAGTACGCGAGCCCGACGACGATGTGGCCGAACATCATCGGCGTCGCCGGGACCGGCGGGCAGCCCGGGTCGCAGAACAGCGCGGCACTGGCTGCGATGAGGACGGCCTGGAGAACGGTCAGCCGGAACAGCCATCCGGCTCCGAACCCGGCCCGAATCGCAACCGCGTACCCCGCATAGAGGAGCGCAACGCCCCCGAAGCCCGCGACGTTCCACGTCAGGGCCGTCGGCGCGCCGCGCTCGCCCAGCTCGCTGATCGCGTCGCGCAGCGGCTCGTATCCGGGTCGCGTCAAGCCGAGGGCGAGCGAGCCGCCCAGCAACCAGATGGGCACCAGCACGCCGGCGAGGGCGAACGGAGCAGGCGGCGAGCGTCGTGAAAGCACGGCCCCACGATTCGAGCCCTCGTGGCGTGAGTCAAGAATCGCGAAAAAGGGGCCGGTTCATGCAAGTCCGGATGACTGGTGCCCGTCGCGCGGGCATCAGGGAAGCGGCACGCCGTGGCCCCGCAGGAGCGCGCGCAATTCGCGCCGGAGGGCTCCTGGCATGGGTTCGATCCCGGTCAGCGCGGGGCCGAGGGCGAGGTTGATCATGGTCGCTCCGAGCTCGCGGGCTCGCGTCTCGGTGAGATGGGGCGCTGCTCGCACCGCCAGGTCGCCCAGGAGCACGATGTGGTCTGCGAGCGCGGCGTCCATCCGCTGCTTCTCGGCGTCGGTGACGCCGGCCTCGCGCAGGAGGCGAGCGGCCAGGACGTAGTTCGGGGCTTCGGCGACGGCGGCTTCGATCCAGCCGGCCAGGACGGCGCCGGGATTTTCAGTCGAGACGTCGGGTGGCGGAGCATGCAGCTCCGGATACAGGGCAACCAACGGGAACAGCGCGAGCGCCTTCTTCGACGGGAAGTAGCGGTACAGGGCGGGGATCGACAGCCCGCACGCGTGCGCGAGAGCCTTGAGCGTCGAGCTGCGATAACCGTGCGCTCTCAGCACGGGTGCGGCGCGGAGATACAGCTCACGCCGGCGGGCGTACGGTTCGTTGCTCGTCCACTCCGGTCGCGTCATGGGGCCATGCCACCGGGGAGGGATCCTCGGCGATCGGGCGCCGACGCGGGCGGCTCGGCCGCGAGCGCTTCCCGGGGACCGAGCTGGTCGCGCGCGCGGCACCCGCGAATGGCCTGGCTCGGCGTGCAGGCCTCCATGCCGTCCCTCCCGTGCCGTCGCCGATGGATCGTCAAGGCTCGCCCGAACGGCGGTCGGCAGCGGCGCGAGCATAGACCCGGCACGCCGCCGGCCGTCCGGGCCGCCGATGGCGATGACGTGGGGATCAGCCGACGACCGACGGACCCGGGCGGACGAGGACGGCTGTTGTCGGCGAGGCGCCGTCGAGCGGCTCGACCACGACGCCGGCGCGAAGGGCCGCGGTCCGCACGTGGGCGATCGCGCCCAGCGGATCCGCGAGGCCCACGACGAGGACCCGGCGGACGCACCCGGTCGCGACCAGCCCGATCGACGCCGAGAGATCCCGGCGCTGGGCGCCGGCGCGTCGGAGCCGCTTGATGGCAGTGTGACGGACCTCGTCCATACCCCCAGCATCTCGCCTGCCACCAAGAGGGATGGGCGCGTGCCCGAGACGAAGGGCTCAAGAGCCCGTCAAGAGCCCGTCAAGACTCCGGGACGGCCTCCACGCCGGGCTCCACGCGGTAGCCGACGCCCGGCTCGGTGACGATGAGGCCGTCGAGCGCGCCGGTGGGGTCGGCGGCGGCCAGTTTGCGGCGGAGCTGGCTGACGTAGACGTGGACGTAGTGATCCTCGGACCGGTACGCATCGCCCCACACGGCGCGCAGGAGTCTGCCACGGGTGACGAGCCGGCCGGCGTGCTGCAGCAGGACGCGCAGGACTTCGAACTCGCGCGGCGTCAGGTCAATCGGCCGGCCGCCGACGCGCACCTCGTGACGGAGCGTGTCCAGGAGAAGCGTCCGGACCTGGACGCGGCCCTGGGGGTCCGCCGGGGCGCCGGACGAACGGCGAAGCACCGCGCGGATCCGGGCGTGGAGCTCCGCCATCCCGAACGGCTTCGTCACGAAGTCGTCGGCGCCGCCCTCGAGCGCCTCGACCTTGGCCGGCTCCTCGCCGCGGGCCGAGAGCACGAGCACGGGCGTGGACGCCTCCCGGCGGATCCTGTGCAGGACCGTCAGGCCGTCCCGGTCCGGCAGCCCGAGATCGAGGAGCACGATGTCCGGGCGGCGTGCGTCCCAGCGCTCCAGTGCCGTTCGCGCGTCCGCCGCCTCCTCGGATCGATAGCCGTGGGCCACCAGGTTCCGCACGAGCTCCCGTCGCGTGACGGCATCGTCCTCCACGACGAGCACGGTCGTGCCCATTCCCTGCGCGGGGCCGGTCACACGAGCACCCCGGTCGGGAGACGGGCGATCGCGAGGTCGACGTCCACCGCGAGCCCGCCCAGCTCGGACCGTCGGGCGCCCACGCCGGCGTCCATCGCCGTCGCGAGGCCCCGCACGACCGCGAGCCCGACACCCGTTCCCCGGCGAGCCCCGTCGGGCCGGTGCGAGACCCGAAAGAACTTCTCGAACAGCCGCGGCAGCGCGTCCTCGGGCACGCCCGGTCCGCCGTCCTCCACCGTGAGTCGCACCCGCTCGTCCCGGGCGATCGCCGCGATCCGGACCGCCGCCGGCGGCGGTGCGTAGTGGACCGCGTTGTCGAGCAGGTTGGCGAGGATCTGGTCCACGAACAGCGGGTCGACGAGCACGGGAGGCAGGTCGGTCGGCACGTCGACCTCGACCTCGCGGCCGCCCATCCCGGGCCGCAGCCGGACCAGCGTCCCGCGAACCAGCTCGTCGAGCTCGTACGCGTCGCGATCGGCGCGAAGCGAGCCCGATTCGATCCGACCCAGGTCCAGGAGGTCGGTGACCAGGCGGGCAAGATGCTC
>DASSPX010000017.1:0-12425 GCA_035699445.1 Candidatus Limnocylindrales bacterium
CCGACGGGTGACCTGCCGCTCCCCCAGCTGAGTCGACTGCTGCATTGGCTCCTCCGCGTCCGCCCGGGTCAGGCTGCCGGCTGGGCGGTGTCCGGCTGGTCGATGGGAACGACGAAGCTGTGGTCCGGCGACCAGGCGAGCACGACCTCCTCGCCCGGACTCCAGAGTTCCGAGCGGCTCGCCCGCTCGACGTTCTGCTCGTACACGGTCACGCGCGATCCACCGCGTGTCGCGACGAGGTACTGCGTGCTGACACCCACGTACGAGGCGTCGAGGATCGTGCCGTGGAGGCGGTTGTGCGCCTCGGGCACGGATGATGCGTCGCCATGGAGCCGGATCTTCTCGGGACGGACGCCTACCTCAACCGCCTGGTGGCCATTGAGAGACGCGGCCGGAACCCGCAGCCGCGAGTCGTCGGCCAGCCGGACGACGCCGTAGCTGCCGTCCCGCCCGTCGACGTGGGCGAACAGGAGGTTGCTGCTGCCGAGGAAGCCCGCCACGAACCGGGTTGCCGGACGTTCGTACAGGGTTTCCGGATCCGCGAGCTGCTCGTACCGCCCGCGGTTCATGACGGCGATGCGATCGGACATCGTCATCGCCTCCTCCTGGTCGTGGGTCACGTAGATGAACGTGATCCCGACCTCCTGCTGGATCCGCTTCAGCTCCACCTGCATCTGCTTGCGCAGCTTCAGGTCGAGCGCCCCGAGCGGCTCGTCGAGCAGAAGCACCTCGGGCCGGTTGATGAGCGCCCGCGCGAGCGCGACGCGCTGCGCCTGGCCGCCGGAGATCTCGCTCGGCCGCCGCTTCTCGAAGCCGGAAAGCTCGACGAGGGACAGCATCTCCGTGACACGCCGCCGGATCTCCGCGTCCGCCACGCGGCGGCGCCGCAGGCCGAAGGCGACGTTCTCGTAGATCGAGAGGTGCGGGAAGAGGGCGTAGTTCTGGAAGACGGTGTTGACGTTGCGCCGATAGGGCGGCAGCCAGGTGACGTCCTGGCCGCCGAGCTCGATCCGTCCGGACGTGGGGGGCTCGAAGCCGCCGATCATCCGGAGCGTGGTCGTCTTGCCGCAGCCGGAGGGACCAAGGAGGCTGAAGAACTCGCCGTCGCGCACCTCGAGATCGATGTGGTCCACGGCCACGACGTCCCCGAATCGCTTCACGACCTGGACGAGACGGACGTCGACGTCGGGCACGACCGGATGCGGCTCCTTCGACCCCTCGGAGGCTTCCACCCGCGCCATCCTCGAGCCGCGGGGACACGGCGAGCACGACGCGCCGACCCGGCTCGGGGCGCGGATCGGGCCGCGAGGATAGGTCCGGGCAGGGGGGGTGTCAACATGACGAGCCTCGCAGGTCCCGGTGGCAAACTGTGCGAATCCCGCACGCACCAGGCCGCGGGAACGCGGCGACTCGCAGGCTCGCGGTGGGGGCCACAGGCCCGGAGGGTCGGACCAAGGGTCGCGATACGATACGCACGGGCGTCCAGGACCCGTCTGCATGTTGCACACCGGTCGCGCCCTGCCGGCTCACCCGAGGTTCCCGAGAGTTTGATGTCCCTGATCACCGAGGCCGCGATCACCGATGCCCTGCGTACCGTCCAGGAGCCGGAGCTCGGCGGCGATCTCATCGCCCGCAACATGGTCAAGGACCTGCGGATCGACGGGTCCGCGGTCGCGCTCACGATCGAGCTGACGACGCCGGCATGTCCGCTCAAGGACGAGATCGAGGCGGAGGTGCGCCGCGCCCTGACGCCCATCGGCGTCGAGGGGGTCGAGATCACGTGGGCGGCGACCGTGCGCCGCGCCACCCCGCGTGCCCAGGAGCAGCTCGTCCCGGGCGTGAAGAACATCATCGCCGTCGCGTCCGGCAAGGGCGGCGTCGGGAAGAGCACCGTGAGTGTCAACCTCGCGGTGGCCCTTGCCCGCGCGGGGGCGAGCGTGGGCCTCCTGGACGCCGACATCACCGGGCCGAACATCCCGCTCATGCTCGGCGTCGAGGGACAGCCGCGTGCCACGTCCGAGAACCGGATCGAGCCGCTCGCGCGCCACGGCGTGAAGTGCATCTCGATCGCGTTCTTCGTGCCCGCGGGCCAGCCGATCGTCTGGCGCGGCCCGCTCGTGGGCGGCGCAATCCAGCAGTTCCTCAAGGACGTCGACTGGGGCGAGCTGGACTACCTCGTGGTCGACCTGCCGCCGGGCACCTCGGATGCGCAGCTCACGCTGGCGCAGTCCGTGCCCATCAGCGGCGCCGTGCTCGTGACGACGCCCCAGGACGTGGCCGTCGCCGACGTGGAGAAGGCGATGGCGATGTTCCGCCGGATGAACGTGCCGGTCATCGGCATCGTCGAGAACATGAGCGCGTTCGCCTGCCCGCACTGCGGCGAGCTCACGGAGATCTTCGGCCGCGGTGGTGGCGAGCGATTCGCCGAGCGCAACCAGATCGAGTTCCTGGGCAAGATCCCGCTCGACATCACGGTCCGCCAGGGAGGGGATGTCGGTGTGCCCGCGGTCGCCCAGCGCGAGCCCGGACCGGCGGCGGAGGCGCTCACGACGCTCGCCAGCACCGTCGCCGCCCGGATGAGCGTGCGTGCGGCGACCGCCCAGACGCCGGTGCTGTCCATCAGCTGATCTCGCACCCGCGGCCCGGCCCGCGGCGGTCGGTCTGGAAATTGCCCGCGGGGGCGGGCATCCTTGGGAGCCGTGGAGACGTCCTCAACCCAGCCCGAGGTCGCCCGCCGGGACACCGTCTACGTCGACGCCCTGTCTCGGGTGCCCCTGTTCCGGGACGTGTCGCCGGAGGATCTCGCGACGCTGGCGGCTGCCGTCCGTGCCCGCCGCTTCCGCCGTGGTGAGGTCGTGTTCCACCAGGGCGATCCGGGTGACGCGCTGTACGTCGTCGCCGAAGGGCGCGTGAAGATCACTCTGCCGTCGGACACCGGGGACGAGGCGATCCTCGCCACTCTCCGCCCGGGCGACTTCTTCGGCGAGCTGTCGCTGCTGGACGGAGCGCCCCGCTCGGCGACCGCGGTGGCGCTCGATCCGACGGAGACGCTCGTGCTCGGGAGGGATCGCGTCCGCGACCTGATCGACCGCGTGCCGTCGTTCCGTGACGCGCTGCTCACGGCGATCACCCACGAGCTGCGGCGGATCACGTATCACGTCGAGGAGCTCCATTTCCTCGACATCGCCGGGCGGCTGGCGGCGCGTCTCGCCCGCCTTGCCCGCGAATCCGGCACCCCGCTCGAGGACGGCAGCATCCGGCTCGACGGCCCGCTGACCCAGGGCAACCTCGCGGCGATGATCGGCGCGACCCGACAGAGCGTGAACAAGCTGCTCGGGCTGTTCGTCGGTGACGGGCTCGTCCGCATCGAGCGGGATGCCGTCGTCGTCGTCGACCTCGACCGGCTCGAGCAGGCCGCCCGACGCTAGGTCCCTGGCCGGGCCACGGCGCCTCACTCCCCGAACGCGGTTCTTCTCACGCGCTCACCACACGCGCGCTCTCCGAGCGTTCGTGGTCCGGATCGCCACCGGGGCGCCGTGGCGGTGCCGAATGAGCCCCGAACGGCTATCCGGTAGGCGCGGTTGTCGTGCAGGACGGCCGACGCATGGCGAACGCTCCACGAATCGAGCAACTGAGAAGAATGGCGGCGAGCCGGCCGGCTCCATCCTGCGCGCTCGACGCTAGACGGCGGGCCGGACCGCGGGCCCGGCTGCTTCGGCCGCTTCGGCCTCAAGCAGGCGCAGGAGGACGAGCGCCGCGGCGATCCCCGCCCGATGCCGGCCCTGGCTCCCGGACAGGAACACGGCCCGGGTCGCCATCCGCACGCCGCGATCCGTGGCGATCGCGACCCGCAGCACCATATCCCGCCCGCGCGGCCGGGCCCGGGCCGCCAGCGCGACGTCGACGCCCGCCCGGGCGCGCAGGCCGAGTGCCGCCGCGGCCAGCGGGTCGCCGTCGACGGGCTCGACCGGCGGGTCCATCGTCGGCGCGACCGCCTCGTCCTCCGGTGCCGGGCCCTCCGGCTCGGCAGGCTCGACGATCTCCGCGCGGCGCCGGCGGGTGGTCTCGGCGAGCAGCGTGGCGAGGGCACCCTGCGTCCCGGTCTCGAGCGTCGCGAGGGTGAGGCCGCGCGATGCCAGCGCGGCATCGATGGCCTCGGCCCAGCTCGTCGTGCCCCGCGCCCAGACGTGGTCGCCCACCTGTGCGAGGACCGCCGCCTCGGCCGCGTCCGCGAGCTCCGCGGCCGACCGGGCGGGCCGACCCTCGTCCGCCGGCTCGTCGAACGCCGAGATGCGCACGTCCACGGCCTCGTGGCGGGCGTACGTCGCGACCACCGGGTTCGTCGCCCGGAGCAGCTCCTCGCCCAGCAGGTCGGCCACCTGCGACTCGCCGATCCCCGAGAGGCGCAGGGTGCGGACGACGAGGCCGCGCCCCACGCCTCGCGCCCGGAGCCGGGGCCACGCCTCGTCGGACCACATCGGCCGCATCTCGCGCGGCGGCCCGGGGAGCGCGACGATCACCCGGCCGTCGCCGGCATCCACGAACCAGCCGGGCGCGGTGCCGTTCGGATTGGGCAGCGGCTGTGCCGAGGGGATCACCCACGCCTGCTTGACGTTCGCGGCGGGGAAGGGGAGGCCGCGACGTGCCCACAGCCCCTCGAGCCATGCGAGGAGCGCCGGGTCCACGGCGGGTGTCTCACCCAGCACGTGGGCGATGGCCTCCCGGGTGAGGTCGTCGGGGGTGGGCCCCAGCCCGCCGGTGGACACGACGAGGTCCGCCCGCGAGAGCGCGTCCCGGAATGCACCGGCGACCACCTCGAGGTCGTCCGGGAGCGCGGTCACGCGCCCCACGCGCACGCCGGCCGCGACGAGCGAGCGCGCGATCTCCCCCGCGTTCGTGTCCAGCGTCTCGCCGAACGTGATCTCGGCTCCCACCGAGAGCAGCTCGGCGGCGAGCAGCGGGCGCGGGGTGGGATCGGTGGCCATCGACCTGAGCGTACATGGCCATCGACCGTTGGCAGGAGGCGTGACGACCTCGGTACCATCGAGCACGGTGCGAGGCGACGTTCGCGTGGCACCCGGGCCGCGAGACGCCGCCGAGACTGGTGCCGGCGCATGCTGGCGACGACCGAGCGTGACGCTTCGAGGATTCGGATGACCGACATCGATCGCAGCGGGTACTTCGAGTTCGACCGCGTGCTGGAGGTTGCGCGCCGGACCCGGGCCTTGCTCGACGCGATGGTCGTGGACGGCGCGCTGCCACACGGGGGCGCCGACGTCATCGAGGGAGAGACGCTGCCGCACCTCGAGCATGTGCAGGCCGGCTTCCTGGGCTGGCTCCGGACCGAAGGCATCCCGGTCGCCGAGCTGCGCTACCTCCTGCTCCAGCTGGGCCCCGCGCGGGTCGAGGCCGCGACGTCCGAGGCCGACCGGATCGCCGCCGCCGCGGAGTCCGACGCCGAAGCCCGATGGGCCGCCACGGCCGGCGCGCACCCGGCGATCCGTGCCGCGGAGCCGTGGCACCTCGCCGCCCTCGCGCACGCGAGGCTCGTGCTCGCGCTCCTGCCCCGCCTCGCCCCGGTCGACGTCCGGTGGCCGGCCGGCCGACCGACGTACGCCGACATCCCGACCCCGCGCGGCCCGGCCGAGCTGGCCGAACGCCTGGCCGAGCTCGAGCAGCAGCTCTGGCTCGTGGTCACCGGCCGGGCGGCCGCGAGGACCACCCCCGCCCTTCGACGCACGTACGGCTTCTTCGACGCCGCCGAGCGGCTGGGCGAACGAGGGCTCGGCCTCGTCGCGTGACCCGGCGGCGGCACCTCGCCGCCCCGCCCGGGCCGGCCCGAGCCCGCTGCTATGATCCGGGGCACTCCCCACCGCCCGCCCAGCCGGAGGCGCACCCCTGGACGAACTCCGCCCGTCGAGCGACCCTGAGGCTGCTGCGGCACCTCCGCCGCCCCCACCGCCGACCGGCGCGGCGTTCGCGCCCGGTGACGACGTGCCCCCACGAGCGCCCGGACTCGGGGAGCAGCTCGGTCGGACCCGCAGCGCCGCCGCGGCGATGTTCCGCGCGCACAAGGACCTCGCGCGCGCCGAGTTCGAGGCGATCGGCGACGAGGTCAAGCGCGCCGCGGCGCTCGGCGGGCTGGCGTTCGCGGCGCTCCTCCTGCTCGGCCTCCTGTTCCCGATCGGGCTCGCGCTGTTCCTCGGCGAGTGGCTGTTCGGGTCGCTCGGCTGGGGCGTGCTCCACGCCACCCTGCTGCTCCTTGCCGTGGCGATCGCCGCGGTGCTCGCCGCCCTGCGCGTGCCGGGCGTCGGGACGTCGCTCGGCGTTGGGCTCGTCCTCGGCGCGCTGGTCGCGGTGCTGCTCGCGCTGAACCTGCCGAGCCAGCTCTACACGCAGGTGGGGCCATCGGTGCTGCCCGGGATCGAGGCCGGAATCCGGCCGCTCGTGGTCGGCATCGCCGGCGGCGCGATCGTCGTGGGCATCCTGCTGCTGCTCGCGGGCGCGCGCGCCGCGGGCCTGGGCGGTGCGATCGGCGGCCTCGTGGTCGGCGGCATCCTGGGCGCCGGCCTGGGCGCGTTCAGCGCGATCACCTTCTCGTGGCACGTCGCGATCGCGTCCGGCATCGCGCTCGCACTCGTGCTCTGGCCGCTCCTCATGGGCATGCGCGTCGCGCGCAGCGGCATCGACACCGACGCGCTCAAGGCCCGCTTCTGGCCGGACGTCACCATCGAGACCACGAAGGAGACAGTCGAGTGGATCCGCGCACGAGCGCCGCTCGGTCCGAAGCCCTAGCCGCCCGCGAGGCGCTCGGCGCCGAGCTCGAGGCGCTCGAGGCGTCGGCGCGGGCCGCGGTCGACATCCCGGGCAAGGTCCGCCGCAACCCGGTGCGGAGCGTCGGCGCGGCCGCCGGTGCCGGGTTCCTGCTGCTCGGCGGCCCGGGGCGGGTCGCGCGAGGGATCCGCCGCGCGCTCGGGCGACCCGAGCCGCTGCCGAAGTCGATGCTCCCGAAGGAGGTCGAGCGGACGCTGCGCAAGATGGGCGAGGACGGCGAGAAGGTGCGCGGGACGCTCGAGCGCGAGTTCGCGAAGTACCTCGAGGAGCACCGCGAGGAGCGTCGAAGCCGGGACCTCGGCGAGGTCGCGACGTTGCTGCTGGCGAACCTCCTGAAGCCGGCGACGCGGGAGGCGGGGGTCCGGTTCGCGAAGGAGTTTATCGCCCCGGACGGCGCCGGCTTCTCGCGCCAGCTCTCGAAGGTGCGCGAGCGGACGGCGGGCGAGCCGAGTGCCTCACCGGGTCCGGGCCTCGCCGGCGCGACGAACATGGACGAGCGGCCACGGCGGCCGGGCGAGCCGATCTAGAGGCTTCCCGACCGGGAGCTAGGCGCCGACCCCGAGGCGACGCAGGATCGACCCCGCGAGTCGCCCCGCCTGACCCCCCGACCCGGCGATCCGCTGGAAGGCCGCCAGGCCGTCGCCAGGCACGACCGCCACCGATCATTGCACCACCGTCGCCGGTGGCCCGCCGCGACGGCAAGGGTGGGCCGTCGCCCTCTGCACGTCCGAAGGTCATCGCCTCGAGGCGGTGTCTGCCGCGTCGGTCGCGCACGTGGCTGACGCCGCGTCGCCGACCGCCACCCCGTCGGCCCGACCGTTCCCCAGGGGTGTCAGCTCGCGGCGTGCACCTCCGCCGCCATGGCATCGGCGAGCTCCCGGGCCGCGTCCATCGCATCGGCCCAGTCGCCGTAGCCCCCGCCAAGGTACAGGTCGCGGGCGCGGGCGAGTGCCGGCCGGAGCGGCGGCGGCAACCGCCCCAGTGCCCAGTCGGCGGCGGCGTCCTTGGACAGGATCGCGCCGGTGGTCACCGTTGCCCAGGCGCGTGCGAGCGTCAGCAGGACGTTGCGCGTGTCGTCCTCGAGGTCGTCGAGGAGCGCGGGCACCTCGTCGCGGATCGCCCGGATGAGATCCTCCCGCGGGACCGGGTCGAGAACCTCGCGGGGTGGTGGCCCGATGAGCGCGTGGCCGTGCGCGCGCACCATCGCGATCAGGACGGCCAGGTCCGGGTTGGGGGTGGCACTCGCGTCGAGCTGCGCACCGAGATCCTCGTCGGTGAGCCACTCGCCGTACTGGAGCTCGAGGCGCGGCGGGTAGCGCCACGGCCGCACGTCGACCTGATGGACGACGGTCACCTCGAGCGGACGCCACCCGGATGGGCGCAGCGAGCGTCTCGAGATCGGCCGGAGGCCGTCGACAAGACTGGCCTTCTCATCGCGTCGCAGCGCGTGGCCGCTGAGGACGAGGAGGTCGAGGTCGCTGTCCGGGCGCAGGCCGCCCTCGATCGCGGAGCCGAACAGGTAGACCCCGACGATGCCGTCGGGCCCGAGCGCGCCACGGATGGTTGCGACCGCTGCGTCGACCTGCCCTCCGGGCATGGATTGCTCCGCTGGCATCGACCGCAGCGTACGGGACCCCGCCGTGCGCGTCTGCTGCGGCCGCCGTGATGAGTAGGATCTGCACCGGGCGAGTGGCGGAATGGCAGACGCGCCAGCCTTAGGAGCTGGTGCCCCGTGAGGGGCGTGTCGGTTCGAGTCCGACCTCGCCTACCAGCCCGGTGCTAGGCGACCCGATCCTCCGGGACCGACGTTGCCGCACCGGCGATCGTGTCCGCCTCCTCCTCTGCGGGCTGTGCCGGGTGTGCGGGCAGGCGCCGGCGCAACCGGAGGGCCTGGTCGACGCGGAACCACCGGAAGGACCGTCGGTCACCGCGGCTGAACAGCGACTCGACGGCACGCATCGGCACCAGCTCGGGCTGGTCGACGGCGTACTCGGTGCCTTCGTGGCGGATCGTGGCCGTCCCGGCCGCGAGGACGTTGCGTAGCCAGTTCGTCCGCGTCCCGTACGGGAGCCCGATCACGAACGAGTCTCCGTCGGTCACGATGCCGACCGGCTGATCGTACGGTTGGCCGGACACCCGGCCCACGTGGCGGATCACGGACGCAGACGCCCCCGGCGAACCCGCGTGCCGCAGCTGGCGCGGATTGATCACCGCGCGCTGCAGGCGGATCAACGGACCCTGCACGACCGGGGACTTCGCCCGCATGCCCAGGACGTAGATCGAGGCGATCGCGACCCCGGTGAGCAGCACACACCCGACGATGGCTGGCAGCAACATCGTGTCTCCTTCGCGCGGGCCCAGGCGGCCGACCGCCTGCTACACTGTAAGCCTACGGCGTAAGCAGAAGATTACACCGTAAGCATCGGGAGGCACCCGTGCCGGACGTCACGAAACCGGGTCCCCACGGCAGGAGGCGCCGCGTGTCGCTGCGCCGCGAGCGCATCCTGCGCGTGGCCGCCCGTCTCGCCGACGAGGGCGGTCTCGACGCGGTCTCGATGCGCAGACTCGGCGAGGCACTCCGCGTCGAGGCGATGTCGCTGTACCGGCACGTGACCGGCAAGGAGGACGTGCTCGACGGCCTGGCTGACCTCGTCGTCAGCCAGTTCGAGGTGCCGACCCCGGAGCCCGACTGGAAGGCCGCGATGCGACGGAGCGCGATCTCTGCCCACGAGGTCCTGCTGCGGCATCCCTGGGCCAGCGGCCTCATCGAGTCGCGCCGCAGCGCCGGGCCGGCACGGCTGCGCTACCTGGAGGCGGTCATCGCGGTCCTGGCGGCCGCGGGGTTCACGATGCCGATGGCCGTCCGGGCCATCATGGTCCTCGACAGCTACGTCTACGGCTTCGTGCTCCAGGAGCTTGCCTGGCCGTTCGAGGCGGAGACCGCTCGCGAGGATGCGGCTGCGTTCGCGCGCGCCCTGCCCGCGGGTGCGTACCCGAACCTCCTCGCGCTGGCCGAGATGGCGGCGAGCACGTCCCGCGAGTCGCTCATCGAGTTCGAGTTCGGGCTCGATCTTCTGCTCGACGGCCTCGACCGCCACCGCGCCGTCCCCGGCGCCTGACCGGCGGCGCACCGCGCGGCCCGGCCGCCCGCTAGGGCACCCCGCCTATACTCCCCCGGCGATGCAGATCACCGCCACCCCCGCCCCGAAGAGCACCGTCGAGCTCCAGATCGAGCTCCCGCCCGAACGCCTCGACCGCGCCGTCCGCGACGCGGTGAGCCGACTCGGCCGCCGGACCCGTGTCCCCGGGTTCCGCCCCGGCAAGGCCCCGCGCCCGATGCTCGAGCGCGTGCTCGGCCCCGGCGCGGTCCTCGACGAGGCCGTCGACCATCTCGTCCAGGACGCCTACCGCGAGGCGATCGTCGACCAGCGGATCCTCCCGCTCACGAACGCCGACGTGGAGATCGTCCAGGCCGAGGAAGGCAAGGCGCTCGTCTTCAAGGCGACCGTCCAGGTCCGTCCCGAGGTGAAGCTCGGCGACTATCGCAACTTCAACTTCCGGCCCGAGATCGACGTCACCGACGACGCGAAGGTCGACAAGGTCGTCGACGAGCTGCGCGATCAGCACGCGACGCTCGCGCCGGTCGAGGATCGCGGTGCGCAGGACGGCGACTACGCGGTCATCGGCTTCGTGGGCACCCGCGACGGCGAGCCGTTCGAGGGTGGGACGGCGGAGCGGATGCCGCTCGTTCTCGGCGAGGACCGGCTCATCCCGGGCTTCGAGGCTCAGCTGATCGGGCTCCGCGTGGGCGAGTCGAAGGGCTTCGACATCACGTTCCCCGACGACTACGCGGACGAGAGCTTCCGGGGCACGCGGGCGCACTTCGAGGTCGAGGTCAAGGAGCTGCGCGAGAAGATCCTGCCCCAGGCGGACGACGACTTCGCGCAGGCGATCGGCGGCTTCGACAGCCTGGCCACGCTGAAGGCGGACATCCGCCGGCGGCTCGAGCGGAACGCGATCGACCGCGCGCGCCACGCGTTCGCCGACCGGATCATCGAGTACGCCGTCGCGAACGCGACCCTCGAGCTGCCGGACGTGCTCATCGACCAGGAGGTCGAGGTGATGCACGACGAGTTCCGCGCGTCGCTCGCCCGGCAGGGCATCCCCGAGAAGACCTACCTCGACGCAACCGGCCAGACCGAGGCCGACCTCCACACCGAGTTCCGGCCCCGTGCCGAGCAGCGCGTCAAGGTGCTGCTCGTGCTCACGGATGTCGCCCGGGCGGAGGGCGTCGTGGTCCCGGACGCGGACATCGAGGCCGAGGTCGCCCGGGCGCGCGAGCGCTACCGCGACCCGAAGACGATCGCGTACTTCGAATCCGAGCGCGGGCGCGACTTCATCCGCTCCACCCTGCGCCGGACGCGCGTGGTCGAGAAGCTCGTCGACGACTGGCTCGAGGCGCACCCGGACCACCCGCCGCTGCCGCACCTCGAGGACCAGGAGGATGAGTCGACGATCGTCTCCGCGCCCCAGGCCGCGGCGAACGCCGCGATCGGGGCGACCGATCCGGGGGCGATCCCCGAGGGCCTCGGCGACGACGTCGACCACGTCCACGACGACGAAGCCACGACCACGACCGCCGCCGCGCGCGGCGCGTGACCGCACCGCCGCACGCACAGGGGAGACCGCAGATGCTCGTCCCGATGGTCATCGAATCCACGAGCCGAGGTGAGCGCGCGTACGACATCTACTCGCGCCTGCTTCGCGAGCGGATCATCTTCCTCGGGGACGCGATCGAGGATCACCTCGCCAACCTGATCATCGCCCAGCTGCTGTTCCTGGAGTCGGAGGACCCCGAGAAGGACATCAGCCTGTACATCAACTCGCCCGGGGGCGTCGTCAACAGCGGGCTCGCGATCTACGACACGATGCAGTACCTGCGGGCGCCGGTGAGCACGATCTGCATCGGCATGGCGGCTTCGATGGCGGCGGTGCTCCTCGCGGCGGGCGCGCCGGGCAAGCGCTATGCGTTGCCGAACAGCCGCATCATGATCCACCAGGGATCCGGCGGGTTCCGCGGGAACGCCCCCGACGCCGTGATCCAGATGCGCGAGTGGGAGTTCCTCGTCAAGCGCAACATCGAGATCCTCGCCAAGCACACGAACCAGCCCGTCGACAAGGTGGTCAAGGACACCGAACGGGACTATTTCATGTCTCCTGAGCAGGCCAGGGACTATGGCATCATCGACGCGGTCTACACGCTCCCGGGCGACTCGTTGATCGCGCAGGCGCACGATCAGGGGCGTGCAGGCGGTGAGGGGTCGGCTGTCACCGATCCGAGCAGCGTCGAGGCGCAGCCCGACACCACGGACGGCTAGGCAGGGGGCTACGCGGTGAGCACGACGTCGACGAAGGGACCCAAGGTCCCGTACCGCTGCTCCTTCTGCGGGAAGAGCCAGGAGCAGGTCCGCAAGCTCATCGCGGGGCAGGGCGTCTACATCTGCGACGAGTGCATCAACCTCTGCCAGGAGATCATCGAGGAGGAGATGCTGGAGGCGCCCAAGACGCGCCCCGCCCAGCAGAAGCTCCCG
>DASSPX010000018.1:0-27081 GCA_035699445.1 Candidatus Limnocylindrales bacterium
GCGCACGTGCTCGTGGAGGTCCACGCCGGCGTCGGCGGCGAGGCGGGCGAGCCCCGCGAGCAACTTGCCCGGGTGCAGTCCGCCGCTCCGCTCGACGACGAGGCCGCCGAAGTAGGCATCGGTCCCGATCTCGGCACGGAGTTCCTGCCGGGGAACGACGCGCGCGGGGACGTCGAGCGTCGCGAGCGCCTCCGCGGCCTTCGGGAACCCGTCGGCGTGCGACGGGGCGTACGCGAGTTCGAGATGCCCGGAGCGGACGAAGTCGGCATCGATCTTCGTCGTGCACAGCGCGGCAACGTGCTCGAACGCCTCCACCGAGTCCTGGTAGAAACGGCTTCCGAGCGCGTCGCCGTAGCGCCGGATCAGCGTCCGGAGGCGCCACTTGAAGCCGGGGTGGCACATTCCGCCGTTGCGCGTCGAGGCACCCCAGCCGAGCGTCTCGGCCTCGGCGACGAGCGTCGTGGCGCCCAGCTCTGCGGCACGCCTCGCCGCGCTCAGGCCCGTGTAGCCGCCGCCCACGACGAGCACGTCGACGTCATCGAGGAGCGGACGCCCCGCGTACGACGCCAGCGCGGGCATCGTCGCCTGCCAGTACGAGCGCTCCTCGAGGGCGGCCAGTGCCGGGATCTCCGCCATCGCGCGACCGTACAGGAGCCGGGCGTCAGGCGGTGTACGCGATCCGCCCGGCGGCGACCGTCAGTCGCACGACGCCGCGCAGCTCGCGGCGGAGCAGCGGCGTGTTCATGCCCTTCGAGCGCAGCGCGTCCGGCTCCACGCGCCAGGCCGTCCCACGGTCCACGACCACCAGGTCGGCGGGGTCGCCCACGCGGATGCCCGGCACGGGCACGCGCGCCCCCAGCACGCGCGCCGGGCCCACGGTCAGCGCCTCGACCGCCCGGGCGAGCGTCAGCCGGCCGGCATCGACCGCCGCGAGCAGGCAGCCGAGCGCGGTCTCGAGGCCGCTGATCCCGTTCGCAGCGAGCCCGTACTCGACGTCCTTGTCGACCACGGTGTGCGGCGCGTGGTCGGTTGCCACGGCGTCCGCCGTGCCATCCGCGAGCGCCGCGAGGCAGGCGATCGCATCCTCGGGGGACCGGAGGGGTGGGTTCACGCGGGTCGCGGGGTCGTACGGCGACGCCGTCAGCGCCCCGTCCGCCCACGGGTCGCGCGCACGCCCGCGCTCATCGACCGCCTCCCACGCCCAGCGGCGCGACCCGGCGACCCACTCGTCGCTCAACGCCAGGTGGTGCGGCGCGACGTCGCACGTCAGCGGCAACCCGCGCGCCTTCGCGTCGCGCACGATCGCCAGGGCGGCGGCGGTGGAGACGTGCGTGAGGTGGAGGCGCGCCCGCGGCTCGTCGCGAACGACGTCCTCGAGGAGTGCGACCGCCCGCGCTACCGCCGCGACCTCGCCCGCCACGGGCCAGCCACGCAGGCCGAGGACCGTGGCGACATAGCCGTCGTGCATCTCCGCCCCGGCGGTCAAGGCCGGGTCCTCGGCGTGCTCGACGAGCGGCAGCCCGAGCGAGCCGGCGTACAGGAGCGCATTCCGGAACAGCGCCGCCGAGCGGACCGGTGCACCGTCGTCGGAGAAGCCGACCACGCCCGCGTCCGCCAGCTCGCCCAGCGGCGCAAGCGCCTCGCCCGCCCGTGCCGCGCTGACGCACCCGTACGCGACGAGGCGGACCGGCGAGCCGGATGCGTCGGCGGCCGCCTGGACGCGCCCGACGACGGCAGGGTCATCCGCCGGCGGCGTCGTGTTCGGCATCGCACAGACCGTCGTGAAGCCGCCGTGCGCCGCCGCCGCCAACCCGCTCGCGACGGTCTCCGCATCCTCGTTGCCGGGTTCGCGCAGGTGCGTGTGCAGGTCGACGAAGCCAGGCGCGATCAAGACGCCGTCCGCCCGGATGTCGGCGCCGCCCGGACTGTCGAGCCAGTCGAGCCCGCGGATGACGCCGTCCCCGATCCGGATCTCGCCCGGCCCCTCGCGTTCCGATACGGGATCGACGATCCAGCCGCGCACCGTGCGGGAGCCGACCAGCTCCCCGACCGCCGCTCCCCCGACGGCCACCTCCGCCCCCGCGCCGCTCACCGTGCGGGCTCCCGCCGCGCGCCGGCGAGCAGGTAGAGGAGCGCCATCCGGACCGCGACCCCGTTGGCCACCTGCTCGCTGATCACGGAGCGAGGATCGAGCGCGACGTCCGCCGCGATCTCCACGCCCTCGTTCATCGGACCGGGGTGCATGACGACCACGTCCGGCGCGGCATCGCGCAGACGCTCGCGGGTGAGCCCGTACCGCGCGGCGTACTCGCGCAGCGAGGGCAGCAGGCCGGCGGCCATCCGCTCGCGCTGGATCCGGAGCGCCATCACGACCTCCGCGTCGCGCAGGGCAGCCCCGACGTCCGCCGTCACCGTGAACGGGCGTCCCGCCGCACCGCGCGCCGCCCAGGCATCGAAGCCCCGCAGGAGCGTCGAGGGCCCGCACAGCCAGAGGTCGGCGCCGGCCGCCGTGAGCGTCCAGATGTTCGACCGCGCGACCCGGGAGTGGAGGACGTCGCCCAGGATCACGACCTTGCGCCCGGCGATCGAGCCACCGAACCGGCGCCGGAGCGTGTACAGGTCGAGCAATGCCTGGGTGGGGTGGGCGTGCCAGCCATCGCCCCCGTTGAGCACCGAGCCGCCGAACGTCTCCGCGGCGAGGTACGGAGCGCCGGACCGCTCGTGGCGCATGACGAGCATGTGCGCCCCGAGCGCCTCGATCGTGCGCACGGTGTCGATCAGGCTCTCCCCCTTCGTCACCGACGACGAGGCGGCCGCGATGTTCACGACATCGGCGGAGAGGTTCTTCGCCGCCACCTCGAACGAGACGCGCGTCCGCGTCGACGCCTCGTGGAACAGGATCGTGACGGCGGTCCCGCGAAGGGCCGGCACCTTCGGAATCGGGCGGGCGAGGACTTCCGACATCGCGTCGGCGGTGCGCATGACGAGCTCGATGTCGCCCTCCGACAGGCCGTCCACGTCGAGCAGATGCCGGTGGTGCCAGCCCGTCGGCTGGGACTCGGGGGGCGAATCGACGATCGGGACGGCGGGCGTCGCGGCCTCCGCCGTCGCGCTCATGCCCCGGCGACCGCCGCCGGTGCTGCGAGCCGCTCGATCTCGACCGCGTCCTCGCCGTCGATCTCCTCGAGCTGGACCCGGACGAGCTCCTCGCGCGAGGTCGGGACGTTCTTGCCCACGTGGTCGGCGCGGATCGGCAGCTCCCGGTGGCCGCGATCGACGAGGACCGCGAGCCGGATCGCCTGCGGCCGCCCGAAGTCGACGAGCGCATCCATCGCGGCCCGGATCGTGCGGCCGGTGTACAGCACGTCGTCGACGAGGATGATCGTCCGGGCGTCGATCGGGAACGGGAGGTCGGTGCCCTTGACGATCGGCTGCTGGGCGACGAGCGACAGGTCGTCGCGGTAGAAGGTGATGTCGAGCGCGCCGACGGCGAGCTCCGCGCCCTCGTTCTCGCGGATCGCATCGGCGATCCGGCGCGCGAGGGGCACCCCGCGGCGCTGGATGCCGACCAGGGCCAGCCCCTGGGTGCCCGCCTGCTTCTCGATGATCTCGTGCGAGATGCGCGTGACGGCCCGCCGGATGTCCTCGGCGGCCATGATCCGACGCCCGTTCACCGGGGCGCCTCGCTGCGTGGCACGAGCCGTCGCCCTCCTTCCCGGCGTCACGGCGCCGGTCCTTAAAGGTCGTGGCGAAGTCTACGCCGGGTCGCCGGTCCCCGACCTCACGCGCCGTACACCCGCACGGTCACCGGCTCCACCCCGGACCACCACGGGCAGCCGCAGATCGCGAAGAAGTCCTGCTTGTCCAGGTCGACGATCCGCTCCCGGCGAACCGGGCCGTAGTCGTTCACGACCCGCTCGATGCACCCGCCCGCCATGCAGATGACGACGACCGTCCCGCGCGGCAGCCGCATCGCCGTGGTCCCGTTGTCGTAGAACGTCGCCAGCCCGGTGAGCGTGTACTTCGGGGGCTTCCAGCCGCTGCCCTCGGGGGCGGCCGGCTGGTTCACCCGGGGGCGCGCCGACGGGACGGGCTGCGGAACGCCGGGCTCCGCGAACGCGGAGAGCTCGTTGACCGATGCCGCCGAGCGAAGGGCAGGGTCGGCCGGACCGGGTGGCAGTGCAGCGCCCGTGAGGATCGCGGGGACATGAAGGGCCCGGAAGGACCCGGAATCGACCGCGGCGGTCGGCTGAGCCCCCCGTGAGCTCGCCGGCCCGGGCACCGCGGCCAGTGCGAGCGAGGCGATGAGCGCGACGCCCGCGACGACCATGCGTCGCATGTGGGGACGGCAGATGGTACGGGCTCGGGGTCACGGGTGCAATCGATCTTGCGCCGGGCGGTCCGCCGCGCCCCCGCCGGCGTCGTGGCCGACGGCGCCTCCGGTTATCGGATGACGGCGAGCGACTCCCCGTCGGCTGCGAGGTCCACCCGGCCGATCCCGCTGTCGGTCCACGCGACGACGACGACGCTGGACGTGCCGTCGGCCTCCGGGCGCAGCCACGCGAGGCGCCCGCCGCCGATCGAGAACCCGGCCAGCGCGGGGGCATCCGACAGCAGCACGGCCTCGGGGTCGATCCGTCCGGTCGTGGCATCGATCCCGAACAGCGACAGCCGGCCGGTCCCCGGGTCGCCCGGCTCGGCGATCCACAGCGCGAGGCGCGTCCCGGTCTCGTCCCAGCGTGCCTGCCACTCGCCGATCGGCCCTTCGCCGAGGACGTCGATCGAGGGGGACGGCGCACCGGACACCGATGCGCCCGGCGCATCGGGGCCGCGCCAGTCGCCCAGCACGAGCCGGCCCGCCGCGCCGACCCACCCGGAGCCCGAGGGATCCCGCCGCACGGAGCCGTCCCACCAGACAGCCGTCCGCGAGGTGGGATCCACCGTCGGCCGCCAGGCCGACGACATCGGCAGCACCCGCTGGATCCCGGTCTCCGGATCGACCAGCACCGAGATCGGCTGCTGCGTGCCGTCGGCGGCCACGTCGCCCGAGACCCGGCTGATGAGGAGCCAGCCGTCCGCCCAGTCGGAGAAGACCGATGCATGGTCGCTCGTCACGGCGACCGCCGCGGGCTCGCCCGGCCGCCACAGGTAGACGTCGGGTCCGTGGCGGCCGTCTGCCGGGCGCGCGGTGAACGCGAACGCCTGTCCGTCGGGGGCATAGGCGCCGACGTCGCCCACGATCAGGACGTCCGACGCGATCCGGACGATCTCGTCCACGATCGGCGGCGGGGATGCCGCCGGCGATGCCGTGGCGGCGGGATCGGCGGACGCTTCCGACGGACCGGGTGGGGCCGACGGATCGATCATCCCGGGACCGCCCGGCGGCGAGGGATCGGGCTCGGCGGTCGCCGGCGTCGCCTCCGGCGAGCCGGACGGATGCGGGTCGACGGGCGGTTGCGTCGACCCCGCGGTCGCCTCGGGATCGGTGCCCGGCTCGAGCTCCACCGCGGGCGGTGCCGTCGCGGCGGGCACCTCGGGCGGTACCGGCACGACGAACAGATCGACCCCCGAGCCGTCGGCGTCACGCCCCACGACCACGAGCTGCGAGCGCGTGGGCGACTGCAGGACGGCCTGGGCCCGCGCCGTCCCGACCTCGAGCAGACGCCGGGTGCT
The DNA here is from genome assembly GCA_035699445.1 of Candidatus Limnocylindrales bacterium. Classification (GTDB taxonomy): domain Bacteria; phylum Chloroflexota; class Limnocylindria; order Limnocylindrales; family CSP1-4; genus DASSPX01. Next base: position 5,674 of record DASSPX010000018.1, read on the forward strand.
CAATCCCGGGGCCGCGCACGCCGAGTCGATGTCGAGCGGACAGACCTCGTGCACCCGACCCGTCACGAGCGCGAGCCGGCCGTCCGGGAGCTGGGCGTACAGGCCCACCTCGCGGACCGGCACCGGGAACGGTGTCGCGGCGGGCCGCAGGTTCGGCTGGCGCGGGGCGTCGGTCGCCGCCGGGCGGAGGATCCGGGCTCCACCGAGCATCGACACCCCCACGACGACGGCGACGACCAGCACCGCCGACATCGCGCCGACCGGGGCCGGGTTCCGGCCACGGACGACCGCCGACCCTGCCCCCAGCGTCGGCACCGGCCGGGCACGGGTCTCGCGGTCGAGAAGCGCCGAGGTGCGTGCCCAGAGCGTGCGCGGCGGTTGGGGGGCTGCAAGCCGGAGCGAGCGCAGCTCGAGGCGCTGCGCCTCGTACTCGTCGCGCACGGCCCGGCAGGGCGCGCACCACCCAAGGTGGGTCGAGAGCCAGAGCGCCTCGTCGTCGTCGTCGAGCGGACCCGCGAGCCGCTCGGCGCACAGTCGCCGGGCCCGGTCGTGCTCGCCGGGGAATGGATCGCGACCGAACGCCATGCTCCCGAACGGGCTGCTCACGGGCGGCCGCGCTCCCGCCGGTGCGGCTCGGTGTCGGGGCGGTCGACGCGCCGGCTCCGCTCCGCCTCCGCCCGTCGCTCCGCGGCGAGCGCCTGGCGAAGGCTCTCGCGGGCACGGGTGAGGAGAGCGCGTGCCGCGTCGTGCGACACGCCGAGCGCGGCAGCGAGCTCCAGCCCGGTCAGCTCGTGGAGCTCCGCGAGGACGAGCGCCGCCCGCTGGCGCTCGGGGATCCGCCCGAGCGCGCGCTGCAGCTCGCCCGAGAGGCGGGCTTCCATCGCAAGGTGCTCGGCGGACGGCGCGGTGCCCCGGCTCTGTCCGGTGAACGGGAGGAACCGGACGAGCCGGCGACGACGCAGCTCGTCGAGGGCGACCCGGTTGGCGATCTGGTACAGCCAGGCACGGGCGTTGCCGGGTGCGTCGAGGGCGTCGTAGGCGCGGTAGGCCTTGACGAACGTGTCCTGCGTCAGGTCCGCCGCCAGGTCGGGGTCGCGCAGCATCCGGACGAGAAACGCGTAGATCTCGCCGTGATGTCGCGCGAACAGCGTCTCGACGAACGCGTAGGCGGCGTCCTGGTCGCGCGTGCCGCTCACCGGGCCCCACCCCCATCGGAAGCGACGCGCGGCGGTCGCGAGCACGGCCTGAGCCATCGAACCTCCGCGCCAGCAGGCCGAGCGGAGGGACGGCGGGCGCCGCCGGGGTCGCCGCGACGAGTCGCGCTCGGAGTCCATTGGACGGCCGCGGAGGCCGCGATGTGACGGCGGACCGGGGCGGGAACGGGCCGGATCATGTCGTCGACCCCGCCGAGGTCGGCTCGAGCCGCAGCTCCTCCACCGCGTCCTCCGGCGACACGGGGTTCACCGGCAGCCCGGTCCCGACCTCGAGGCCCGCGATCTCGCGCAGCCGCGGGTGGACCTCCCAGTGCCAGTGGAACGTGGCGTCCACCGCCTCGCGCAGGGGGGCCGTGTGGAGGATGAGGTTGTACGGCGGGCCGTCGAGCCGCTCGGCCAGCCGCCCGAGCACCTGGCGCAGCGCCTCGGCGGCGGCCGCGAGATCGGCGTCGGTCGCCCGGCCGAAGTCGGCGTCATGACGGCGCGGCACGACCCACACCTCGAACGGCGAGCGCGACGCGAACGGCGCGAACGCGACGGCGTGGTCGTCCTCGTACAGCAGGCGCTCGGGGCGGCGGACCTCGTCACGGACGTGGCGGCAGTACGGGCACTCGCCCTCGCGGATGACGAACCGCGCCGCACCGCCCAGCTCCTCCGCCACCCGATGCGGGATCTGGGGCAGGTCGTAGAGGTCGAGGCACAGGTGGTTCGTCCGGGCGCCCGCCTGGGCGCCCCAGTTCTGGACGACCTGGAGGTAGTCGGTGCTCTCCGCCCGTCGGGCCGCCGCGACTGCGTCGCGGGCGTGCCCGAGCAGCGCCTGGACCGTCGCCGAGCCTACGGCGTGCAGCGGCCGGTGCTCCCCTGCCGGGGCGACGATCGTGCGCCACGATCCCGTCGCCCGCGCCTCGCTGAGCGCCACCTGCGCGACGCCGCCGTCGAGGTTGCGGGCCTCTTCCTCCGTGCCGACGACGTGGAACGCGAAGTCCTTGAGCATCCGCACGCGAACCCCGTCGCCCGGCACGGCGCAGTTCTGGCACGCGCCGCCGTCGTCCACCGGGCCGGCGGCCTGGGCGAACCGGTCGCGGTGGAACGTCCGGTCGACCACGGTGGCGACCCACCAGCCGGTGATCGCGTCCTTCCGGAGCTCGAACAGGCCGGCTCCCATCGGCGACGCCCTCAGGCCGCGGTTGCGGCGGCTGCCGGTCGGGCGATCGTCGCGTCCCCCCGCTCGTGCAGCGCGGCCCCCAAGCGGTCCGCAAGCGCGGTCGCGAACACGCGCGCGGCCGCGTGGACGGCCGCGGTGTCGGTCGCCTCCGCGAGCCGCCCCGCCTCGACGGCGATCGAGGTGGACACGAGGCCCGGCATGCCGCACGGGTCGATGAGCTCGAAGTCGCGCAGGTCGACGTCCACATTGAGCGCGATGCCGTGGTACGTCACCCCGCGCTCCACCCGGATCCCAAGGGCGCCGATCTTGCGCGGTGCGGGCGAATCGACCCCGACCCAGCACCCGGGGTGGCCGTCGCGGCGGGCCGCGATCACCTCGAACGCGGCGCACGTGTCGATCATCGCCGCCTCAAGCGCGCGCACGTACGGCCGCAGCAGCAGACCGCGCTCGTCGAGGCGAAGGATCGGGTACGCGACGAGCTGGCCGGGGCCGTGGTACGTCACCTCGCCGCCCCGTTCGACGCGCAGGACCTCGATCCCGCGGCGGCGCAGCTCGTCGGGCGCCGCGAGGACGTGCGACGGATCCGCCTGGCGCCCGAGGGTGAGCACCGCATCATGCTCGAGGAGCAGCAGCTGGTCCCCGATCTCACCCGCCGCCCGCGCGGCTGCGAGCGCGCGCTGGAGGTCCCAGGCGTCGCGGTACGGCACCCGACCGAGCCAGCGCGTCTCGATCGGCCGTTGCCCGGGAGCCGCGGCCTCCTCCATGCCCCGGACGATACCAGCGGACCAGCGCGGCCACCGCCGCGCGATCCAATGCGCGCCCTCGGCGCGACGCTGCACATGCCACTTGCATGACGTGAGCGTTATGCAGCATACTTCCGGTCATGCGCCGCATCCTCGCCGTCGAGACCAAGAAGAAGCTCTGGCGGCCCTGCCGGGAGGCACGGGTCCTGGGGCTCTGACGGCGTACACCACACGACCGAACGGGGCCTCCAGGGCGGAGGCTCCAGGGGCCGCGGACACCGCAGGGTGACCGCGGCCTCGTTGTTTGTCCGGAACCTCCGCGCCGGCCCGAAGCGGAGGAATCCATGGCGACGATCACCATCATCGGCCCGGGACGGCTGGGCACCGCCGCGGCGGCGGCCCTGAGGGAGGCCGGCCACGACGTGCGAACGGCCGGCCGGCCCGCCGTCACGCACGATCCCGACACCTTCGAGGGCGTCGAGGTCGCGGTCGACACGTCCGTCGCGTCCGCCGTCGCCGCGAACACCGCGGCGGCGCTCGAGGGAGGAGTCCGGCGACTCCTGATCGCGACCACCGGCTGGGATGCCGACCGGACGCGTGTCGACGCCCTGCTGCGCGATCAGGGGGCGGCCGCCGTCGTGGCACCGAACTTCAGCCTCGGGACGGCGCTGTTCGCGCGGCTCGTGGAGCGCGCCGTCGAGCTGTTCGGCACGGTCGAGGCATTCGACCCGTACCTCGTCGAGTGGCACCGCCGGGGCAAGACCGACCGGCCGTCCGGCACCGCGAACGCGCTCGCCCGGCGGATCGTGGAGACGAACCCCCGGCTGCGCGACCTCGAGGTCGTCTCCGTTCGCGCGGGCGCGTCGCCCGGCATGCACCTCGTCGGCTTCGACGCCCCGGGCGAGACCGTCGAGCTGCGGATCACCGCCCGCGACCGGAGTGCCTACGCCGCCGGCGTTGTCGCCGCGGCCCACTGGCTGCTCGCGATGCAGCGGTCGCCCGGGATTCACGCCTTCGACGAGGTCGTGGACGAGCTGCTCCGACCCGCCGCGCTCGCCGCGGCCTGACCCGATTGACCGAGAGGAGACACGCGATGACCACCCCCGTCGCTCCCACCCGCCCGCTCCTGCGCGGCGCCCTCACCGCGCTCGTCACCCCGTTCACATCGGACGGCACCGTGGACGAGGCCGAGCTTCGCCGCCTCGTCGCCTGGCAGGTGCTCGCCGGCATCGACGGGCTCGTGCCGGTGGGCACGACTGGCGAGGCACCGACGCTGACAACCGAGGAGCGAGAACGAATCATCGAGCTCACGATCGAGACCGTGGCCGAGCGCCCCGGCCGGCGTGACCGCGTCCGCGTCGTCGCGGGCACGGGCACGAACGACACCCGGGCGACGATCGCGGCCACCCGGCGTGCCGCTGCGCTCGGTGCGGATGCCGCGCTCGTCGTCGCGCCGTACTACAACCGCCCCGATGCGCGGATGCTCGAGGCGCATTTCCGCGCCGTCGCCGACGAGGGCGATCTCTCGATCGTCGTCTACAACGTGCCGGGCCGCACTGGCACGAACGTGGACGCGGACACGTTCCTTCGGCTCGCCGAGCACCCGCGCGTGATCGCGGTGAAGGAGGCCTCCGGCAACCTCGAGCAGATCGCCGTGATCTGCCGCGACCGGCCGCGCGACGTTGCGGTCCTGTCGGGCGACGATGCGGCCACGCTCGCCGTTCTCGCGATGGGCGGCGACGGGGTCGTCTCGGTGGCGTCGAACGAGATCCCGGCCCAGATGGCGGCGCTCTGCGCGGCCGCGCTCGCCGGCGACTGGGCCCACGCCCGACTCCTGCACGAGCGCTGGCTGCCGCTGATGCGCGCGAACTTCCGCGGCGCACCGAGCCCCGTGCCGGTCAAGGCCGCCCTCGCGGCGATGGGCGTGCTCTCGACCGACACGCTCCGCCAGCCGCTGCTGCCGTTGGATGAGCCGCATCGCACCCGGCTGACCATGCTCCTGCGCGATCTCGGTCTCGTCGGCGGCGGCGGGCGGATCGAGACCGTCGAGAGCGTCCGTCCCCGGCCGGGCAGTCGGTCGGGCACCCGGCCGACGTCGGGATCCCCGGCGGTGCCCGCATGACGCCCGCACCCGTCTCGGAGGCGCGCCTCGATCGTGGGGCTCCGCGGCCCGTGACAGCCACCGACCCCGCCACGATCCTCGACCAGCTCGAGGCGGGAATCGTCCGCGCCGCCGAGCCCGACCCCGATGCGCCGGACGGCTGGCGTGTCAACCCCGACGTCCGCGCCGCGATCCTCGCCCGCTTCGCCGACCGGACGCCCGTCGAATGGCAGGTCGGCCCGTTCACGTTCCGCGACCGCGCCGCGGTTCCGCCCCGCGACCTCAGCGGTGGGGACTGGCGGGTCGTGCCGGGCGGGACGACCGTCCGGCGCGGTGCACGGCTCGGGTCGAGCGTGGTGGTGATGCCGCCGGCGTACGTGAACGTGGGGGCGTGGATCGGCGACGGCACGATGGTCGACTCGCACGTGCTCGTGGGCTCGTGTGCCCAGGTCGGCGACCGCGTCCACCTCGCCGCCGGCGTCCTGCTCGGCGGCGTCCTCGAGCCGCCCGGGGCGCGACCGGTGATCGTCGAGGACGAGGCGTTCATCGGCGCCGGCGTGACCCTGCTCGAAGGCGTCCTCGTCCGGCGTCGGGCCGTCATCGCCGCCGGCGTGACCCTCACCGGAACCTCGCGACTCTACGACCTCGTCGGGGAGCGGGTCCTCGAAGGGACGACCGACCGGCCGCTCGTGGTGCCGGAGGGCGCCGTGGTCGTCCCCGCAACCCGGCCGGTCGCTGACGGCTTCGGCGCCGCGCACGGCCTCTCGATCGCGACCGCTGCGCTGGTGAAGCTCCGCGACGAGCGGACCGACGCCCGTGTCGCCCTCGAGGAGGCGCTCCGGTGACGGCCGGCGCGATCGCAGATCCACCTGCCGGCCGGCGCACACAGCTCGACCCGGGCCATCTCGATCTCGAGCGTGTGACCGGCCGGTTCGGGACGCCGCTCTACGTGTACGACCTCGACGTCGTGGAGGGGCGCGTCGCGATGCTGCGCGCCCGCCTGCCCGCGGAGGTCGATGTCGCCTACGCCGTGAAGGCCAACCCGTCCCTGGGCGTGATCGCGACGCTCGGCGCGCTCGGCCTCGGGGCGGATGTCGCCTCGGGCGGCGAGCTCGCGGCGGCGCTCCGGGCCGGGATCCCGCCCGAACGGATCGTGATGACCGGACCAGGCAAGCGCGACGATGAGCTCGAGGTTGCCGTGCGCGCCCGCGTGCGCGCGATCACCGTCGAGTCGCCCGGAGAGCTCGCGCGGCTCGAGGCGATCGCGGCTGCGCTGCGGACGGGCACGGCGGCGCCCGTTCCGGTGCTGCTCCGTGCCGCGAGCACGGACGCGGTCCCGGCCCAGCGCGTCCCGGTCATCCAGGGCGATGCTCCCCGCTTCGGCATGGATCGCGCCGACCTGTTCGCGGCCGCGACGATCGCCACGGGCTCGGCCCACCTCGAGCTCGTCGGGATCCACGGGTTCGGCGCCTCGAACGTCCTCGACGCGGAGGCGCTCGTCCGTCATGCCGCGGGCACGTTCGCGCTCGCCGCCGAGATCGGGCGGACGGTCCGCCGGCCCCTGCGGCTCGTCGACGTGGGCGGCGGGCTCGGGATCCCGTATCGGGACGACGAGCCGGACCTCGACCTCGCGGCGCTCGGTGACGGGCTGGCACGGATCATGGCGTCGTACGCGAACAATCCCTGGCTCCGGGAGGCCCGGCTGCTCCTCGAGCCGGGGCGCTTCCTCGTCGGCCCGGCGGGTGCGTACGTCACCCGGGTGCTCGACCGAAAGCGCATCGCCGGTCGCGCGATCGTCACCGTCGACGGCGGCGTCCACCACCTCCTCCGGCCCGCGCTCGTCGGCCAGGCCCACCGAGTCACGGTGCTATCCGATGGGCCGGGTGACCCCGAGCCGCTGTCGATCGCCGGTCCGTTGTGCACCGGCCTGGACGTGCTTGCCGCCAGCGTCACGCTGGCGCTCCCGCACCCGGGCGCGCTGGTCGTCGTGCGTGACGCCGGCGCGTACGGCTTCACCGAATCGATGCCGCTGTTCCTGTCGCACCCAACCCCCGCGGAGGTCGCGGTCCGAGACGGCGAGGCTCTCCTCCTCCGGGCGCGAATCGACCCCGCCACTTGGCTCGACGCCCAGCACATCCCGCCCGGGGGCTGACGCCGGCGACGGAGCGGCCCGGCCGGGCCGGCTTGACGAACACCGCCCCTGTCGGTCACGATTCACTCCAAGAAGGGGAGTATCCCCCAGCCGGCTGCGGCGTCACCCCGGTCCCTCGACGACCCGCCGCAGCCGACCGGACGACCCGGTCGGGAGAGACCTTCGGCCATCAGCCGGAGGTCTCGTCATGTCTGTCGATCTTGTTCCGTGGGTGGTGCTCGCGGTCGTCGTGGGCACGATGCTCGCGCTCGACCTGCTCGTCCTCCACCGGGAGCCGAAGCCGGTCCCGTTCCGCCAGGCCGCGGCATGGAGCGCCCTGTGGGTCACGCTCGCGCTCGGCTTCGGCGCGTACGTCGCGCTCACGCGGCCCGGTGATGCCGGCGGCGAGTTTCTTGCCGGCTACCTGATCGAGCTGTCGCTCTCGGTCGACAACGTCTTCGTCTTCGCGCTGATCTTCACCGCGTTCGCAGTGCCCGCCGCGTACCAGCACCGGCTGCTGTTCTGGGGGATCCTCGGCGCGATCGTCTTCCGCGCCGCATTCATCGCCGCCGGCACCGCCGTGCTCGCCGCGGCCCACTGGGTGATCTACCTGCTCGGCGTGCTGCTCGTGATCACGGGCGTGCGGCTCGCACGCTCCCGGGGTCACGCCGTGGAGCCGGAGCGCAACCCGGTGCTCCGGCTGTTCCGGCGCCTCGTCCCGATGACCGACGACTACCGCGGATCGGCGTTCATCGTCCGGGAGGGCGGCCGGCGGCTCGCGACGCCGCTGCTCGCGGTCCTCGTCGCGATCGAGACGACGGACGTGATGTTCGCGCTCGATTCGATCCCGGCCGTGTTCGCAGTGACGACCGACCCGTTCATCGTGTTCAGCTCGAACCTGTTCGCGATCCTCGGCCTGCGGTCGCTCTACTTCCTGCTCGCCGGACTGCTCGACCGGTTCGTCTACCTGAAGACCGGGCTGGCGGCGCTGCTCGTGTTCGCGGGCGCCAAGATCCTCGCGTCGGGGATCGGCGTGAAGATCCCGATCGCGCTCTCGCTCGGGACGATCGTCGCGATCCTCACGGTGGCGATCGTGGCGTCGCTCGTCGCGACGCGCGAGCGCCGGATTGCCCCCGAGGCGCCGGCTGCACCGGCTCCTCGACTGGTCGCCGCCCGCGGGCGCGCTACCGCGCGCTGGGCCGCCCTCGCGAGCGCGGCTCTGCTCGTGCTCGCGCTCATCTTCCTCGCCCTCGACTGACGCAACGCTTCCTGGAGGTGTCCGATGATCGACCCCACGCCGATCGACCTCGTCTGCCCGAAGTGCCACGGCCGCATGCGTCCGCACGAGCGCCAGGGCATCGTCGTGGACCTGTGCACCGAGTGCCGGGGCATCTACCTGGACCGCGGCGAGCTCGACCGGTTGCTGGACCTCGAGGCGAGCGCGCAGCGGCGATACGCCACGGCGCCGGTGGTCCACCCCGACCGTCCGTCCGACGCGGGCTGGCGTCGCGACCGCGACGACGATGACGACGACTGGCACGAGCGACGCGGCGGCACCAGGCGCCGGCGCGGAGGATTCCTCGGCGAGTTGCTCGAGGGCTTCGGCGACTGACGATTCCGCGGGTCCCGTCGACTCCGACGTCGACGGGACGAGGGCGTCGCAGCACCTGCCGCCTTTCCATCGCCCTCGCTCTATCGCGAACACATACTGGCAAAAGAGTTGACGCCCGCCACGTTGTGTTCTATAAGTAGTTGATACTTGCGATAGAGAGCGAGAGGTGACCGATGGCTGTCCAGACGCGGCTCACGACCGCAGGCGTGATCTCGATCGCGCTCGGGCTCGTCGTCGACGTCACTGCCCACCGCCTTGCTGCCGGACACAGCGGCACCGCGGGCTCCGCAGCCACCGAGCATCTCGCGCACCTCGTCGTCCTCATCGGAATGGTCCTCGTGCTCGCCGGCGTCGTCGCCGACGGGCTGCGCGGGATCGAGGGCCGGGCCAGCCGGCCGGAAGGGAGTCCTCGCGATGCCGTTCGGTGACTTCGTCAACAGCATCCCCCCGATCGGGTTCCTCGCCGTCCACGTCGCCCTGTTCGCGGCGGGCACGTACTTCGCCTGGCGCTCGTTCGCCACCGGCGCGACGCTCCTCGGCCTCGGGTTCAGCCTGTTCGCACTCGGCGAGGTCAGCTACATGACCTACCACCTCGACTGGACCGTATTCCTGTTCGCGCACACGATCAGCGAGGTCCTCGTCCTCGGCGCGTTCCTGCTGGTGTTCCTCGGGGCGACGCGATCGGCGCTCCAGGCCGGGTCCGCACGGGTCGGGGCATGACCGCCGGCGCTCGCCGGCCCGCGATCCTCGCCGCAGGCGTGGCCGTCCTCGCCCTCGCGATCGCGGGGTGCGGGCCGGCCACGTCGGCCGGGGCGGACGCCTCGCCCGTCGCTACCTCCACCGTGGTCCTGCCGGCTTCGTACCAGTTCGAGCCCGTCTCGATCGCGGTGCCCGCCGGCACGACCGTGACGTGGTCGAACGAGGACCATTTCACGCACTCGGTGCAGTTCCTTGACGGCGGCCTGCCGTCGGACCCGATGCTCCTCCAGCCGGGCTCGGCCACGACCTTCACGTTCAGCGAACCTGGCCGATACCGCTACCAGTGCCACCTGCATCCGGTGGACATGCAGGGCACGGTAGTCGTCGAAGGGTGACCTTCGGCCGCCCGCGTCTCGCGCGTGCACCGCGCGGGTAGGCGAATCGGCGGGCCCGGCCCGCCAGCAGGGGGATGGCGGATCAACGGCGGGCGGCCAACGATCCCGGCTCATGGACGACCCGCTCGCCTCGGACCTGCTCGCCGCTGTCCTCGAGAGCCGGGAGGCGGCCCGGATCGCCGAGGCTCGGGTCGTGGAGGCCCGGACCGAGGTCTGGGCACGGGCCGTCGCCGCCGGCGTGTCCGTCCGCACCCCTCGCTGCGACGAGCGCCCTCCGGCCGTGACCGAGCTGGCGACGCGGCTCGGGGATCGAACCGATCCGCTTGCCGAGCGGCTGCGTGCGGCGCACGAGGAGCTGGAGGCAGCGGAGATTGCCGCTTCGGCGGCCCACGATCGCGCGGCGGTCGCGGCTCGCCAGTTCCGTGATTCGCTCCCCGAGCCCGACCGCCGGCTCGATCTCGGTGTGGCCCGGCTTGCCGGCCGACGAGGCGACGTCCATCGCTTCCGCGCACTCGTCGACGTAGCCGGCCGACCGCGCCGCACCGCGCGCGCCGCGATCTGCGGCCAGCGCCGCGGCCTCGGCTGGCGGACAATCGACGAGAAGCCGAGCACGTTCCAGCTCTGCGGGCCGTGCCATGGGTTCGAAACCGCTCCCCCGCCCGCCTGGCCGGCGCTCCGGCCGACGCGCCTCCCCCGCCCGATCCGGTTCCTCCCCGCAGGGCTCGTTCGCCGCGCCTGAGCGGGGCCTGCTCAGCGGCCCGGCGCTCGACGATGGGCGGTCCACGAGCTTCAACGCCTGGTAGTGAGGCGCGAGCGCACGCGACGGTCAGCACCTGTCGGGTCGGGCCCAGCACGGGAACGTGCGGCGTGAGCGTGTCGATCGCACAGATGACGCAGGATCCGGTGGCGCCGACGTTGCAAGAGGGTAACGCGAGCCCGAATCTTCATCCTTCCCATGGCTGGCTGCGCACCAGGAGATGGACGTTGGCGCCCGAGCGCCCGTCCTCGTCAGCCAGGAGGTCCCTCGTGCAATCGCGTTCTACCCTGCTCACCGCCGCGGTGCTCACGGCCGCCGTGCTCGGCGCCTGCACCGGTGCGGGTGCCAGCAACCCGTCGTCGTCGCCGATGGCGAGCCCGTCGATGACGGATCACCCGAAGTCCATGGCGCCGAGCATGGCGCCGAGCTCAACCGCGCCGATGACCGACAGCGCTGCTGCCGATCTCCGGGCGCAGCTCGACCTCGTCCTCGGCGAGCACATCATCCTCGCCGCCAAGGCCACCGGCGCCGCCCTTGGCGGCCGCAACGACGAGTTCGCGGCGTACGGCGCGCTGCTGAACACGAACGGTACCGATCTGGGCGCCATGATCGGCGCCGCCTACGGGGATGCCGCGAAGGATCAGTGGAACCAGATCTGGAGCGCCCACAACGGCTTCTTCGTCGACTACACGACCGGTGTCGCGACGGACGACACGGCCAGGATGGACAAGGCGGTCCAGGACCTCACCACGATCTACGTCCCCGATTTCGCCGAGTTCCTCGCGGGCGCCACCGGCCTCCCCCAGGATGCCGTCGCGAGCTTGTTGACCGACCACGTCCTGCAGACGAAGGCCATCGTCGACGCCCAGGCGGCGGGCGACTGGGATGCCGCCTACGCGGCGATCCGCGAGGCCTACGCCCACATGCAGATGATCGGCGACGCGCTTGCGCCCGCCGTCGCGACCGCGTTCCCGGACACGTTCCCGGGCGATCCGTCGACCAAGGCGGTCGATCTCCGGGTCGGGCTGAACCAGCTCCTCCAGGAGCACCTCTACCTCGCGTCGTTCGCGACCGGTGCCGCCCTCGGCGGCCGGAACGACGAGTTCGCTGCCGCCGGCGGCGCGCTCAACACGAACGGCACGGACCTCGGCGCAGCGATCGGCGGCCTGTACGGCGACGCGGCCAAGGACCAGTGGAACCGGATCTGGAGCGCCCACAATGGCTTCTTCGTCGACTACACCACCGGTGTGGCCACCGATGACCAGGCAAAGATCGACAAGGCGGTCAGCGACCTGACCACGGTCTACGTGCCCCAGTTTGCGGAATTCCTCGCCGGCGCGACGGACATCCCCCAGGATGCCCTGGAGTCGCTCATCACCGAGCACGTCCTCACCACCAAGGCGATCGTCGACGCCCAGGGCGCCGGCGACGTTGAGGCGGCGGCGGCTGCCGACCGCGAGGCCGCTCAGCACATGGCCATGCTCGCGGACCCGCTCGCGGCAGCGATCGTTGCGAAGCTCGGCGACACGTTCCGCTGAGCTCACCTCGATCCGCAATGGGTCGATCGCGGACAGGGCGGCCGGCCTCGGCCGGTCGCCCTGCTCCACCTCCAGCAAGGACTCCCCATGCCACGCCTTTCCCTCGCCCTTGCGGCGGCCCTCCTCGCAATCGGCGGGTGCGCGTCGTCGACCCGCAATGTGGCCGGCACCGACGTCGCTGGCCAGCCAACCGCGAGCCTGCCCTCCTCCAGCCAAGCCGAGGGCACGCCGATCCGCGTGCTCGACTTCACCCTCGCGCCCCTCACGGTCTCGCTCACCGGCCCCGCGATCACGCTGTCCGTCGCCAACGATGGCCCAACGGTCCACAACGTCACGATTCGGGACAGCTCGGGGACGGTTCTCGCCGGTACCGCGGACCTTCGCGCGGGCGAGGCCGAGACGATCACGACCCAGATCTCTCCCGCCACGTACGACCTGATCTGCACCCTGCCCGGCCACGAGAGCCTGGGGATCAAGGGCACGCTGACCGTGGTGGCACCCTGACTCGCGCCCAGAGTCCTGCCGCGGTCGATCGTCTTGCGGTAGCGTCCGCGTGCCGGCAGGCTCTCTCGGGGGCGTGCTGCAGATGCGCGACTTCACCCTGCTCGACCCCCACAGCGAGGAGCACACCCTTCTGCGCGCGGGGTGTCGGCCCGGTCCCGGTGATCCAGACGGCGGGCGGCTGGAGCCGCGACGAGCTCGTGTCGGTCGGGCCGGGCTGATGGCCGCGGCCGGCGCGTCTTCGCCAACTCGACTCCCCGTGGCGCTCGGCGGTGACGGGGGATCGATTCCCGTCGCAATTCGTTCGAGGGATGGGAGTTGTGCACACTCCGAGGCGCTCATGGCCGTGTCGACGGCACCGGCGCAGGGTGGGACCCTGGTTACCGCCACCCCGGTTCGAGATCGGCGGCTGGGCGCCGGACCTGCCGCCCGGAAGACAGCGCCGCAAGGATGCTAGATTCCGCGGCGCGGAACCGCGGTTCCCGCCTCCCGAGCGGGAGTAACTCAGTTGGCAGAGTGTCTGCTTCCCAAGCAGAATGTCGCGGGTTCGAATCCCGTCTCCCGCTCCAAACCCCGCTCCTGATCTCACGGCCGCCCGATAACTCGGGCGGTCGTCCTGATTCCGGCCCGTGCTACGCATCGTAGAAGAGTCGCGGGCGGATCCCTGCTCGATCTTCACGGTCGCGGCCAGCCGCGGCGACCCTGCATCCGGATCTTCACCTGGAACATCGCGAACGCGAACCTGGCGGACAGGCACGCGGTGGTCCCCGCTGAGCGGGGCCGCCTCAGGTCCGCGCACCGGTGTGGCGACCGATGACCTGCTCGGGGTCCGGGCCCAGCTGGGAGGACTGACCCCAGCCGCGAAGCCAACCCTCGGATGCGCCTGACGACGCGGTCGTGGCGTCGCGGGCGGCGACGCTCGTTGCGAACGTCGCCACCCCGACGAACAGCACAAGCCCGATCGCGAGAGTGAACGGGATTGGCAGTCCGGCACCGTCGAGCAGACTCGCCACGACGAATCCTCCGATCGCCGCGGCAACGACCCAGAGCGACGAGAGTCGCCTGGTTGTGTAGCCGATGGGGTCGAGCGGGGCGCGGGCGGGCCGACGGGCCGGGAGGCGGTAGCTGTTCATGTGCCAATGCTCGCCGGGCCGCCTGAGCATGTGGCGAAACCCACATGAATAACCGGTGAACGAACCCGTCGCACGTCGATCGACAACGCACACCCGACCCGTCACGGTCAATTCGATTGAGATGACGGGCGCCGACCAGTTACGCGCCACGACTCCCCGCGGGAAGCGGCGCTTCCGCTGGACGAGCGGCCTGCGCCACTTCCCAGTCCTCGCGGAACTGGACGATTCCCTTGTCAGTGAGCGGGTGATGGATCATCTGCGTCAGGACCTTCAAGGGCACCGTGGCGATGTGAGCGCCGGCAAGCGCTGCTTCAGTCATGTGCCGCGGGCTGCGAATGGATGCCGCAAGAACCTCGGCGTCCAGGTCGTAGGTCTCGACGATCGCGACGAGCTGGCGGACGACTTCCATCCCGTCCTGGTTGATGTCGTCCAGACGACCCGCGAACGGCGACAGCAGGGACGCCCCCGCCTTGGCAGCCAGGAGGCCCTGGTTGGCGCTGAAGATCAGCGTGCAGTTGGTCCTGATCCCCTCCCTGCTGAAGCGGGCGATGGCCTCGAGGCCGTCCTCACTCATGGGGACCTTGACGACGATGTTGGGCGCCAGCTTCGCGAAATGCCGACCCTCGCGGAGCATGCCCTCGACGTCGTCCGCGACGACCTCGGCACTCACCGGCCCGGGTGTGATCTCGCAGATCTGCTCGAGAACCTCGTCGTAGCTGCCACCCACCTTGGCGAACAGGGACGGGTTGGTGGTGACGCCGTCCAGCACACCCCAGCGTGCCGCAGTTCGAATCTCATCGATTCCGGCCGTGTCCAGGAAGATCTTCATGGCCTACCCCTCACGCATCGGCGAGTAGCTCGTCGCCGCTGACCTGCAGCGGCAGGGACCGGACCGGGCGCTGTGCCGGCCCGCGAAGAACGGCGCCCGAGGTCACGTCGAACTGGCTGCCGTGGCAGGCGCAGGTGACGGTGGTTCCCTCGAGGTCGCCGTTCGCCAGCGAGCAGCCCATGTGGGTACAGGTGTCGTCGAAGGCGTACAGATGTCCGCTCGCGTTCGCCACATTGACCTTTGTTCCCGCGACGTCGAAGACGCGCATTTGTCCGTCGGCGACGTCAGTCGCCTTGCCGATCCGTACCAGCATGGTCTGTCTCCACATTCGTTCGGTGGTACCGGGTGCCAGCTGCCATTGAGCCGCCGGCGAAGGACGTGCTGACCTAACCCGCGCCTCCCTCGATGAGCACGCTTCCGTTCATGTCGTTCGGATGCAGCGAGCAGTCGTACCGGTAGAGGCCGGGGGTCGTAAATGTCTCGGTGACGCTTTCGCCCGGCTTCATCATCTTGACCTCGCCGCTGTCCAGAAGGCGGACCGAGTGCGTGAAGGTGTCGTTGTTCGTCCAGGTCACTTCCGTGCCAGTCGGAACGGTGATGTCCTCGGGCGCGAAGCGGTACGACCTGGGCAGATCGACCTGATGCGTCGCGACCGGCGCCGCTGGTGTGGCCGCCTGGCCGCAGGCGGCAAGCAGGAGTGCAACGAGAAGGGCGAGTGCCGGGCGGAGGAGATGCCCGGCACTCGCGCGGAGGAGGAGCGACATGGTCAGCCAGGTGTCGCCGCGCTGGTGGCCCGGCGCACGGTCCAGCTGAAGATGAGGATGAAGGCAAGGAGGTCGAGCACTTCACTGACGGTGTGGGCGAAGAGGAACACCGTCCAGTCGAGGTGGTAGGTCATGTAGCTCAGTTCGGCGAGCGCGAACAGGCTGAAGCCCCAGCCGAGCGTGCTCGCTCCGGCACCAAGAGAGCGCCAGGTGAAGTACGCGCCGATCAGGAACGCCGTCGCGTGAATCGCCAGAAAGCCTAGGGCCGGGACCTGGTTGATGAAGTCGCCGAACGGCATCGGAACTACCTCCCTATCGGGTGCTGGCGCCTGGTCGGCGTCCGGAGAGCACGCTGTGCTGGGCCGCCATGGCCATGCGTGACTCACCTGCAGGAACGTAGGAGGCAGGCCTGTACCAGGGTGGAAACCAGGGTGAACAGCGCGTGAACGTTGGCGAATCAGGCGTTGCGCGAGAGCTCCCTGGTGAGGTTCCTTGGGTTTTCACGTGGCGTTCACGGGATTTCCGACACAACGAAGAAGCGCGCCGCGTACGTTCGGGCTCATCCCAAGGGAACGTTGAGCTTGCCGAGGAGTGATGCGCCTTGTATCGAGCAGAACGAGACGAGGGTCGCCACCCATCCGAACCCACGCCAGACCGACAGGTCATCCGACGAGCTCTCGGTCAGACGCGGAGGGCGCCGTCACCGTGGCTTGCCCGATCCCTGGCGCGAACAGGCGCGCGGACCCGTCTGGAAGCTGAGTTGCGGGCGATCGCCGTCGACCTGCTCGGCCGGTGTCAGCCGGGCGAACTTCCGAAGGACTGTGCCGACTGGGTCGCGACAACGGTCGAGGCCGCGGTGACACGTGTCTGCGACTCGTCGCTCGCGGCTCTTGCCGAAACGCTCGACTCACGCCTCGATGCCGCGCCACCCGGCGTGGCGCAGCGCCTGCTTGATGCCGAAGTCCGACACGATGCCGGGTATGTCTGAAGGCGGAACGCTCCCGCGACAGACGAGCAGCGTCCGGTTGCGGCGCGCCTACGACGATCCAATGCCCGATGCAACCTGGCGTGGCCGACTACGCCGGGGAGATGAACCGGTACCCGAGCCCGCGTTCCGTCTGGATGTAGCGTGGAGAGTCCGGCGCGTCGCCCAGCTTGTCCCGTAGCCGGCGAATGTAGACGCGGATGTAGTCGACCTCGTCCACGTACTCGCGACCCCAGACCTTGGCCAGGAGCGTCCCGTGTTCGAGGACATGCCCGGCGTTTCGGACGAGGTGATACAGGAGCTTGTACTCGGTCGGTGTCAGATCCAGGCGTTCCCCGTGCAAGCGTGCTTCCTGCTTTGCGAAGTCGACCTCGAGATCGCCCGATTGGAAGGACGGGGCTCGACTCGTGGGGGCCGGCATCTCGAGGCGACGCAGGACCGCCTTGACGCGCGCCATCAGCTCGAGGTGGTTGAACGGCTTGGTGACGTAATCGTCGGCCCCGAGCTCGAGACCCTTGACCTTGTCCATCGCATCGTCACGCGCCGTGAGCATCACGACGGGAACGTCGGAGAAGGCGCGGATCTGGCGGAGCACCTCGTAGCCGTCGATGCCGGGGAGCCCGATGTCGAGCAGGACGATGTCCGGATGCTCGTGCTCAACGATGTCCAGGGCCCTCTCGCCCTCGCCGGCTCCCAGAACGTCGACATCACGCCACTGCAGCATGAAGCCGAGACGGACGGACTCGACGACATCAGGCTCGTCGTCGACGACGAGGATCTTCATGCCGATTCCTCCGGAGGTCCGGCCACCGGGACCACCAGCGTGAATGTGCTCCCGTGGCCTGGCCGGCTGCGAACGTCGATCGTCCCGCCGTGCGCCTGAGCGATGGCGAGCGCCCTCGGCAGGCCGAGTCCAACGCCCTGGTGCGTTTCGTTTGGGTCGTGTGGCCCGACATAGAAGCGTTCAAACAGATGTGCCTGATCTTCCAAGGGGATGCCCGGCCCGTCGTCGGTTACCGACCAACTGATCATCCCATCCACCGGGCGGTGGAGGCGCACGGTGATCCGCCCGCCGTCCGGCGCGAAGCGCTGAGCATTGGCGACGAGGTTCAGCAGCGCCCGATCCAGGCGCGGGCGGTCGCCGAAGACGCGGGGAGCCGAGCCGCGAGGCAGGCGTAGCTCGACCGTCTGGTTCCGTCCTGCGGCAAGTGGGCGGATCGTTGCGACCGCGGACTCGGCGAGTTCGGCCGCGTCGAACTGGCGAAGCTGGAGTCCGATCGTGCCGGCGCGGTAGCGGGCGAGATCGAGGATCTCGCCGATGAGGTGCTGCATCCTTTCGGCATTGCGCTCCATCGTCTCGAGCATCGTGCGACGCTGCTCGTCTGACGGGTTCGACGCCGGGTCCAGCAACAGTCCGCTGAGCGTCCGCATCACCGTGATCGGCGTCCGAAGCTCGTGGGCGATGATCGACAGGAAGTCGGTCCGCAAGCGCTCCAGGTCCTTCATCGGCACGGCGGCGTCAGTCCAGTTCCCGTGTTGCACAAGGCGGCGCCCGAGACTGGAGAGCACGTACTCTCGCACCGGGGATCCCCTGGAGATCCGGATCAGACCGAGGGACTCCAGCTCCCTCAGCAAGCCCTCCGCGACGCCCGGACGCACGTCGGCGCCGTTCTCGGCGAACCGGCGCTCGAGATCCGCCACCGTGGCCCCGCGTTGCACGAATGCCAGTGCCGCGGCAGCCAACGGTGAACTGCCCGAGCCGGTCGAGGCCATGTAGCTGAGCATACGACCCGCTACTCGACCGACAGCACGGTGACGACTCGCCGCCCGGCCGGCGCTCTGACCTCGACCCTGTCGCCCGGTTCGCAGCCCAGGACGGCTGACCCAAGCGGCGAGTCGGCGGAGATCCAGCCTTGACCCGGATCGCCATCCCCTGGGAACACCAGGGCGTAGGTGACCGACTCGCCCTCAGGCTCGAGGACGGTGACTCGACGACCGATGACCGCTTGACGCGACTCGTTGATTCGCTCGGCCGAATCGAAGACGGCCGAGAGCGCGTCCAGCCGCCGTGCAGCCTTGATGACCGAGAGAGACGTGACGCCTTGCGCCTGATCTCCGGCCAACGAGACGACGTCAGCCCGCAGGCAAGCGAGTTCAGCGACGAGCGTGAGCCAGGCCTCCTCGGTCATCGGCCAGAGCTGCCCGCGGGAAGGTCGTCGTGTCGCGAGCTCGGTCATGGTCAGGCGCCTCCTCGTCATAGGAGCAGTTGCAGGGTCCATCGGCCGCGCAGCCGGAACAGCAGAACGGAAGCCCGACGTGGAAGACCGCCTCGCCAGCGATCTCGGCTTCGCAGGTAGCACAGGTGAAGGGAAATTCGATGCTCGGGCGGCGCATGGGGAACCTCGTGGTGGGCAGCTCCACGCCCGTCGGACGTGGCCGTCCGAGGGGCGTGGTTGTCGACGTTAGGCACCCCGCCTGAAGCAAATCGGGAATGTGAGTGAAGAACGCGTGAACGCGCGGAACCAGCTGCGGCCGATTTCACGCGGCGTTCATGGGCGTCCACGAAGTCGTTCGTGTCCGCACGCGACGCTCGGCGACCACGTCAGTGATGGACGCGCAGGGAGATTCGTTGATGCAAGAGGTCCTGACCCGGACCGAGCCGTCCGCTGGGGCGGCGGCCCTCGCGGCCGCTCTGGCCCAGTTCGATGCAGCTGCCGACCACCTCGGCCTGGAGGCCGGCATCCGAGCCGTGCTCCGTGCTCCGCAGCGCGAGCTGACGGTCCATTTCCCCGTGAAGCGGGACGACGGCTCGATCGAGGTCTTCCAGGGCTACCGGGTGCAGCACAACGTCGCGCGGGGGCCTGCGAAGGGCGGCTTGCGATTCCACCCGAACACGGATCTCGACGACGTTCGCGCGCTCGCGATGTGGATGACGTGGAAGGCCGCTCTGGTCGACGTCCCGTTCGGCGGCGCCAAGGGTGGCGTGACCTGTGATCCGGGTTCGATGAGCTCGAAGGAGCTCGAGGCCTTGACCCGCCGCTTCGCCACGGAGCTCGACGGGATGATCGGCCCGGACTCGGATATCCCGGCACCCGATGTCGGCACGAGCGCCCAGACGATGGCCTGGATGATGGACACGGTCTCGATGCATCGCGGCTACTCGGTGCCGGGCGTCGTCACCGGCAAGCCGCTCGCCATCGGCGGTTCCGTCGGTCGAGCGGACGCAACGGGCCAGGGTGTCGTCTACACGATCGCCGACGCGGCGCGCCGCGGCGGGTTCGAGCTCGCAGGCTCGCGCGTCGCCGTGCAGGGCTTCGGTAACGTCGGCGAGGCTGCTGCCCGTCTGCTCTCTGAGGCCGGCGCGCGGGTGGTCGCGATCACAGACGTCCACGGTGGTGTCGCCGATCGCGACGGACTCGACGTCCCGTTCCTCCGGCGCCACCTCGGCGAGCACGGCACGATCGCCGGCGCACCGGGAACGCGGCCGATCGACAACGAGGAACTGTTCGGGCTCGATGTCGACGTCCTCGTCCTCGCCGCGCTCGAGGGTCAGATCACGGCGACAAATGCCGGCAACGTCCGGGCACGGATCCTCGCTGAAGCAGCAAACGGCCCGGTACGGCCCGACGCGGAGCCCATCCTCCGTCGAAATGGGGTCGTCGTCGTCCCGGACATCCTGTGCAACGCCGGGGGCGTCATCGTCAGCTACTTCGAATGGGCCCAGAACCGAGCTGCACTCGCCTGGGCCCTCGAGGAGGTCAACGAGCGCCTGCGCCGGCAGATCCTCGCGGCTGCCGACGCCGTCTGGGGTCGCGCGGGCGCCGACGGGGTCGATCCACGCCTTGCCGCGCAGGCCATCGCGGTGGAGCGTGTCGCCGAGGCGACGAGGCTGCGTGGGCTCTACCCGTAGGCGCCGACGCACCCCTCGTTGACGCCGGCCGCCTCCGTCGCAGAGGGGTCAGGCCGGCAGGGCGAGGCCGGCCAGCTCTCCCATCGGGACGGAGGGATCGGCGAGGGCGTCGGGGTCAACGACGGCACGCGAACGAATGAGCCGCTCGATCGGCTTCGCCACGTCCCACACGTTGGCGTTCATCCCTGCGACCACCCGACCCTCGACCAGCCAGAACGCGACGAATTGCCGGTCGGCGAGGCTGCCGCGGACGACGAGATCGTCCGACGGCGAAGCCCAGCCCGTGTACTCCATCCCGAGGTCGAACTGGTCGGAGTAGAAGTACGGGATCCGGTCGTATGGAACCGTTGCGCCGAGCATCGACCGACCGGCGGCCGCGCCCTGGAACTTCGCGTTTGCCCAGTGCTCCGTCCGAAGGCGCCGCGCGTAGAAGGGATGCCATGCCGACGCGACGTCCCCGGCGGCAAAGATTCCGGGGACGGACGTCTCGAGCGTGTCCGTGACATCGATGCCGTCGCCGACGGCGAGGCCAGCGGAAGCGGCGAGCTCCGTCCGCGGCTGAGCGCCGACGCCGACGATGACCAGATCGGCCGAGATCCGCTCTCCTGCCGAGGTCTCAATCGCCTGGACCCGATCCGACCCGCTGATCCGCAGGACACGGCTGCCAGGCCGCCATTCGACACCGCGCTCCGCGTGCAGGTCACGATAGACGCCGCCGATTGTGCGGCCCAGGACGCGCTCCAGCGGCACTGCCCCGGGGGCGACCAGCACCACTGTCCGTCCGAGCATCCGCAGGGAGGCGGCCACCTCGCTGCCGATCCACCCGGCACCGATGACGACGACGCGCTCGGCTTCCTTGGCGGCAGCGCGGATGGCATCGGCGTCTTCGACACTTCGAAGCGTCATGACGCCGGGCAGGTCCGCACCGGGG
>DASSPX010000019.1:0-3419 GCA_035699445.1 Candidatus Limnocylindrales bacterium
CTCCGAGTCGGAACGCAACGGCATCGGGCTGTCCTCCGGGTCGAGCTGGTCGCGGTGACGAACGCGCTGCGGCGTGGGGTCCCGGGGCGGTCGCTCGGACACGCAGCCTCCCCTCGGGTGGCGCCGAGTATAGCCGCCGAGTCCATCGGGACGCCCCCCGGAATTCCGCGCTCTGCGTCCGAATCACCCCCGGAATCCGCCGCTGGCGGTCCACCGTCCGGCCGCCCTGAGCACGCGCAGGACGCTCAGCGTGAGCGGCGCGCTGGGGCCGCTGCCCCAATCCACGACCTCGACGTTGGTGCCGTGGCTGCCGGGACGGCGCCACCATCGACCCCCGGGTTGCCAGGTGCCGTCGGGTCGGCGGGCCGCGACCAGCCGGTCGAGCGCCCCGCTCGCTCGCGAATCGCCGAGCCGACCTGTGGCGGCGAGCACCCGGAGGCCCGCGAGCAGGTCGTAGTGCCAGTACGGCGGGTGATGCAGCTTCGCCATCGATGGATGGACAAGCAGGCCCGTCCGCTCGGACAGCAGCACTCGGTGGCGGAGGACGAACTCGGCACCCCGCTGCGCGGCGTCGCGAGCGTCGCCATCGCCGGCGGCGGCGGCGAAGCGCGCCAGGCCGATCGACGCGTGCCATGTCTCGTTGAACGAGGAGTGGCGGGCTCCCGGCCGCTTGTCGCAGTTCCAGCCGCCGTCGGGCCACTGCCATCGCACGAGCGACGAGGCGAGCGCAGCGACGCGCTCGTCGCGGGCGAGCCCCAGGTGCACCCCGACGATCAGCGCGTTGCCCTCCTGGCTGCCGCAGCGACGGGCGAGGCCGTCGATCACGGGCACCCCCTCCCGATGAGCCGGGCCGAGCCAGCGCAGCACCGATTCGAATGCCCGGCCAAGGCGCGGATCGTCGGCTGTCGTCACCCCCAGGTCCGCGAGCGAGACGAGCCGCCAGTGCGCACCCGACCACTTCGCGTATGGGTGGACGCCGAAGGACGCGTCCGGATGCATGCCTGCGAGGAGGCCCGCCACGAGCGGACCGGCGAGGAGGTTGCGGCTCGTCTCGCGGACGGCGGCGTCGCCGAGGCGCGTCTCCAGGAGCTCGACAAGCGTTGCGCGGCGGATCGCGGGCTCGTCCGAGCGGAGGAGGAAGGCGATCGCGGGATCCGCGAGCACGCGCCCTATCCCGGCAGGAAGCTCAGCCGGACGGTGCGCGTCGCGTTGTCCGGGTTCGGGTCGAGCAGCGCGATCGACTGCCAGGTACCGAGCGCGAGCCGGCCGGCGATGACGGGCACCGTCATCGAGGGCGGCACGAGGAGCGGCAGGACGTGATCCGCCCCGTGGCCCGGCGAGCCGTGCCGATGCCGCCACCGGTCGTCGCGCGGCAGCAGCCGGTCGAGCGCGTCGAGCGCGTCGTCGTCGGAGCCCGCGCCGAGCTCGAGGATCACGACGCCCGCGGTGGCGTGGGGCACGAACACGGACAGCAGCCCGTCACCGCCGGCGCTCGCCTCGGCCGCGAATCGCTCGCACGCGGACGTCAGGTCCGCGAACCCGCGGACGCGGCCGGTGGAGACCGTCAGCTCGATGGATCGCACGGGATCGAGGCCGCCGGGCGCTGATGTGCCTCACGCATCAATCGCGACGGCTGTGGCGCGAATCCCGGCCCAGCGGGCGCGCCGATGCGCGAGGGCCATGGCCCGGTTGCGACGCGTACTGCAGGTCGGGTCATCGGTCGCCGATGATGCGCCACGCGCATCACACCCGCCCGGCCACGCGTCTGCCCGCCCCAGGGAGCGCGCGCTACGGGAAGATCGAGCGGATCGCGTCCCGCAGCCGCCCGAGGCCGCCCCCGCCGGGCGCCGACTCGTAGCGAAGCGGCTCGCCGGCGACCACCGCCGTTGCACCCCAGCGAAGCAGTCCGACGCCGGTGGCGAAGGCGGGGTTGAGCAGCGTATCCACGAGACCGCCGATACCCGACGGTGCCGCGATCCGGACCGGCATCTCGAGCACCTCGCGCCCGAGCTCGGCCGTCCCGGCGAGCTGCGCCGCGCCACCGGTGAGGACGATCCCCGCGGGCAGCATGCCGTGGCCGGAGCGGGCCATCTCGGAGCGCAGCAGCTCGAACGTCTCGCGCATCCGGGCCTCGACGATCTGGCACACCTCGAGCCGGCTCACTGTCCGGCCGGCGTCCTCGCCGAGCATCGACACCGCGATCTCCTCGGCCTCGTCGATGCCGCGCAGGTCGCACGTGCCGTGGGTGACCTTCAGCTCCTCGGCGATCTGGAGCGTGGTCTTCAGCCCGATCGCGACATCGTTCGTCACGTTGTTGCCGCCCACCGGCAGCACCGAGGTGTGGAACGGCGACCCGTCCGCGAACAGCGCGAGGTCGATCGTCCCCGCGCCGATGTCGGCGACCGCGACGCCCAGCTCCTTCTCGGTCTCCGACAGCACGGCCTCGGCGGAGCCGAGCGAGTTCGCGACCAGCTCGTCGATCTTCACGCCCGCCGCCGAGACGCACTTCGTGAGGTTCTGCACGGCCGTGGCGGACGCGGTGACGATGTGCGTCTCGACCTCCAGCCGGAGCGCGCTCATCCCGAGCGGGTCCTTCACGCCCTCCTGGCCGTCCACTGTGAACCCGCGGCGCTCGACGTGGAGGACGTCGCGGTTCGACGGGATGGACACCGCCCGGGCGACCTCGATCGCGCGGTTGATGTCCTCGCGCGTGACCTCGCGGTGGTGGGCGGTGACCGCGACCTGGCCGGTGGAGTTCAGCGATTCGACGTGCTGGCCGCCGACCCCCACGAAGGCACGGTCGATCTTCCAGCCGGAGAGGCGCTCGGCGCGCTCGACGGCGTCGGCGATCGAGCGCACCGTCTGGTCGATGTTCACGACCACGCCCTTCTTGAGGCCCGAGGCCGGGACGGTGCCGTGGCCCATGATCGTGAGCCGGCTGTCGCGGCTCACCTCGCCGATGAGCGCGCACACCTTCGACGTGCCGACGTCGATCGCCACCAGGACCGCTTCTCGCTCCACAGGCCTCCGTCTCCCGGTTTCAGTGCGTCAGATGAAGTGACGCCGGATGAGCGCGACGTTGTTGAAGATCCGGAACCCGAAGTTGATGAGCGCCACCAGGTACAGGTCCAGGCTCAGCCGGTCGCCGATGAACACGAGGAGCACCGCCACCACCGCGTTGACGATGAACCCGGAGATGAAGATGCGATTGTCGTAGACCCCGTCCAGCTCCGCGCGGACCGCGCCGAGCACCGAGTCGAGCGCCGCGAGGATCGCCACGGCGGAATACCGCGACGCCTCGAACGAGACGTTGACGTTGAGCACGAGCCCCGCGAGGACGCCCAGGACGAGACCCGCGAGGGGCACGAGCAACGGCCGACAACCTCCCTCCAGCGCGTCCCGGAGAGTCTACCGAAGCG
>DASSPX010000020.1:0-6929 GCA_035699445.1 Candidatus Limnocylindrales bacterium
ATCGCCCTGGCTGAACCGGTAGCGGCCGGACAGGATGACGTGATGCTCGTCGCCGGGGTGGGCGTGGTGGCCGGTCCGGGTGCCCGGCTCGGCGCGCACGGACAGGATCCGCAGCCCGCGGGGAATGCCTCCGTCGACCTCATCCACGACGCCCTTGCGATCGCCGACGGTGACTCGGCGGGTCGGTCGCTCGGTTCGCCGGACGACCCGCATCGGCGGGGCCGCGTCGACGAACAGCCAGCCGATGGGCACCTCGAGCGCGCCGGCGATCGCGGCCAGACAGTCCAGGGACGGGCTTGCCTTGTCGTTCTCGATCTGGCTCAGGTAGCCCGTGTTGACGCTCGCCCGCTCCGCCACCTGGGCGAGCGTGAGTCCGCGTTCGCGACGCCAGCGGCGAATCGGGGCCCCGACCCGCGGACGCGGAACGGCCACAGCGGGCGGCATCGCGGCGGGAATGTTGCTGTCCACAAAAGGATGTTGACACAGGACGACCCAGGATGCAAGATTGTGCCCACGGCAAACCTCAGTTGCTGAAGAACGAAATCGGAGGTCGCTCCATCATGAAGGTCGCCATCATCGGAGCCGGCAACGTGGGCACCGCCCTCGCCGGAACTGCCACGCGGGCAGGACACGAGGTCGTCATCGCCGCCGCCCATCCGGATCACGCGGCCGCCGCCGCGGCGAAGGTCGGCGCGACGCCGGCGGCGAGTGCCCGCGAGGCCGCGACCGGCGCGGACGTCGTCGTGCTCGCGGTGCCCGTCCAGGCCGTCGCCGAGGTCGCCCGCGAGGTGGCCGCTGCCCGACCCTCGGTCATCGTCGACGTGACGAATCGTCCGACGCCGGACCCCGAGGGCCACGCGACCTCCATTGCCGAGGAGGTCCAGGCCGCGGTTCCGGGCGCGCGGGTCGTGAAGGCGTTCAACACCGCGTTCGCGTCGGTGCAGGCCGACCCCGCCGCCTACGGCGTCCCGGTCGACGGCTTCGTCGCCGGCGACGACGCACAGGCGAAGCAGACGGCGCTCGCGTTCGTGGAATCGCTCGGCTTCCGGCCGGTCGACGCGGGATCGCTCGCCGCCGCACGCACCCTCGAGGGGATGGCGTGGCTGAACATCAGCCGCAACCTCCAGGGCGGCTCGTGGCAGGATGCCTGGGTGCTGCTCGGACCGGATGAGAGCAACTGAGGCGTACGCGCCGTCGGGAGCCGACATGACAGACATCGAGACGACCCCGGCGGGTGGCGCGGCGATCCGCGTCGCCCGCCTCAACCACGCCGTCCTGTTCGTGCGCGATGCCGAGCGGGCGGCGGAGTTCTACCACCGCGTGTTCGGGTTCGAGATCGTGGATTCGATGGGCGGGCGCGCGATCTTCATGCGTGCAGCCGGCGGCGAGAACCACCACGACCTGGGCCTGTTCTCGGTGGGCGAGGCGGCGCCGGGACCCCCGCGCGGCGCGGTCGGGCTGTACCACCTCGCCTGGGAGGTGCCGACGATCGAGGATCTCGCGCAGGCCGCGCGGGTCCTGTCCGAGGTGGGCGCGCTGGGCGGCGCCTCGGACCACGGCGTCTCCAAGTCCCTGTACGGCTCGGACCCGGACGGCAACGAGTTCGAGATCATGTGGCGCGTGCCGCGCGAGCACTGGGGCGAGTACGCCGAGAAGGGCGTCGTGATGCCGCTCGACCTCGATGCCGAGCTTCGGCGCTGGGGGCAGGGCGCCGCTACCTGAGCGCGATCCTCCCGGTCCGCGGCGCTCCCGCGGGCAGCGCCAGTGACGCGACGGCAACCGCGATCGCCACCACGGCCATCAGCCCGAACCCGAGCGCGAACGATCCCAGCGCGGTGGAGCCTGCGAGCACGGCTCCGCCCAGGGCAGCGCCCACCACGCCCCCGAGATAGCGGGAGGTGAAGTAGGTCCCTGCAGCCATGCCCGCGCGGTCGGCCGCGATCCCGTCGAACGCTGCCGCCTGCCGGGGCGCCCCGGCGAGCCCGAACCCGAGGCCGATGACGGACAGCAGCACACCGACCGCGACGAGGGAGGTCAGGGCCGCCGGGAGGGCGAGCCCGCCGACGCCGAGCGCGAGCAGGAGCGACCCTCCGACCACCAGCGAGCGTCGACCGAAGCGGTCCGAGGCGCGCCCCCCGAAGGGGGCGACGACGGCACTGACGCCGGCGATCCCGAGCAGCACCACGCCGCTCTCGACCGCCGAGCCCCCGATCGCGCGCTCGACGAGGAGCGGGACGAGCAGGAACGTCCCGTGGAGCACGATGGTGGAGCCGAAGATGCCCACCGTCGCGCCGGCGAATCCCGGCATGCGGAAGAGGCGCGGGTCGACTGCGGGCTCGGCTCGACCAAGCTCGTAGCGGACGAACGCGACCCCGAGGGGGGCGACGGCGACGAGCGCGAGGAGGCCGACTCCGGCGAGACCCGTCCGGACCACGGTGACGAGGCACGCGATCGCGAGCCCCAGCAGTGCCAGCCCGATCGCGTCGATGGGTCGCGCCGACCGCCCGCCCGTGGCGGCATCCCCGGCCGGGGGAGGGAACCCCGATCGCATCAGCCCGACCACGACTGCCGCCGTCAGCGCGAGTGGCACTGCCAGTGTGAACACCGAGCGCCAGCCGAAGGCGGCCACCAGGACTCCACCGATGAACGGACCAGCCGCCGCGCTCATCGACACGAGCAGGTCGAACACGCCGAAGGCCTCGCCGGTTCGGTCTCGTGGCGCCGCTTCGCGGATCAGGGCCACCGACGACGTCGAGACGAGCGCCCCGCTCATGGCCTGGAGCACGCGAGCGGCTTCCAGCATTGTGAACGCGGTCGCCGCGGCCGCGAGCAGCGACGCCGCGGCGAACGCGAGCACGCCCACCACGAAGACGCGGTGATGGCCGAAGCGATCGCTCAGGGATCCGCCGACCGGCAGCGCAACCGCGACGGTCCCGAGGTACAGCGTGACCAGCGACGAGACCTCGCCGGCCGTCAGACCGAACTCGGTCATGATCGACGGGAGTCCCACCGCGAGCATGGTCGTGTTGAGCGGCGTGAGGACCGCCCCGCTCGCCACGCCGAGCAGGAGCAGCGAGGCGATTGGCCGATCCACCTCGCGGACCACGGGTCCCGCCTCGCGGCGAGCCGGTGGCTCAGTCACAGGAGTCGGACGATGCCCGTCGTGCCGTCGATCTCGATCTGACGGCCATCGGCGATCCGGTCGGTCGCGTCCCCCGTTCCCACGACCGCCGGCAGGCCGAACTCGCGGGCGACGACCGCGGCGTGCGACAGCACCCCTCCGGTGTTCGTCACGAGGCCCCCCGCGATGGCGAACACGGGAATCCATGACGGGTTCGACGACGGGCAGACGATGATGTCGCCGGGCCGGATGCGCTCGAAGTCGTCCGGCGAGCGGGTGACTCTCGCCGTGCCACGAACAACCCCGGCCGACGCTCCCGTGCCGCGCAGCTCGTCGTCGCGGCCGGACTCCAGCCGCGCCCCGTCGAAGCGATCCGCAGGCTCGGACGCGGCGGGTTCGCGCCCCACGACCCGCGGCGGCCGGATCGTTAGCTGCCGGGCGTGCTCCGCGCGCCGTGCCATCACGGTCGCCCGACGGTCCTCCGGCGCAACGAGAGCGTCGCGGATCTCGTCCCGGGTGAGGAAGAAGACGTCATCCGGGTCGTCGAACACGCCCTCCCGGACGAGCCATCGCGCGACGCGGGTCACGAGCCGTCGAAGGTGCGACTGGATCCTGCGATCGATGTGGTAGTTGTGCCCCTCTGTCAGTGGCCCGATGTCGCGGGCGGTGACGAGCAGCCGCTCGAACCGCGCGAGGTCATCCGGACGGTCGGCGAGCGCGGTCCTCGCCTGCGCTTCCAGCGCTGCAGCGTCACGCAGCAGTCGCTCGCGTCGCCGGGCCGCCGGGACCGCCGGGCGATCGATGCGCTTCGCGATCTCGGCCAGGACCAGCCCGGGCTCTTCGATCCAGGACGGCAGCCGCAGGTCGTCGAAGGTCTGCCCGAGGTGGCCGTGGGCGGCCAGGAATCGCTCGAGCTCGGCGACGAACGCGGGCCCCCCGTCGACCGCTCGCAGCGCCTCGCCGGACGGCACATCGTCGGCCCGGAGGGCGGTCGCCACCGCAGGGTTCTGCGCGGCATGCGCGGCCAGCGCCTCGAGATCGTGCTCGACTGCAAACAGCTCGTCGCCGTAGCCCGCGATCAGTTGCGGTGCGTCGGCCGGTGACGCTCCCGGCACGACGCGCTCGTAGGCATCGGCGAGGTCCTCCATGACCTGGTACGGCCCGATGATCGCGAGGAAGTGCAGCGCCCACCCCCGGGCCGCGGCGGTCCAGGCATCGTCCCAGCCCGCCGCCCGTCCGGCCGCGTCCAGCACGTCCGGGTCGACCGAATCCATCCGTGCGTAGAGCTGGGCGAGCTCCGGCAGCGCGCTCTCCCGCCACCACGCCCCCGTCGTGTCGACCTGCGCCCGGCAGGTCTCCTCCCAGCGCCGCAGTACCTCTGCGCGCTCGTCCTCGGTCCCGTCGAGGCGGACGGCGAAGTACGCGTAACCGCTCCAGATCGCCGCCTGCCATCGCTGCGGAAACCCGCCGAGCACCTCGTAGCGGACGTTGAAGCCCGCCGCGAGCGTACGTACGTAGTCGACGGCGAGCGGCACAAGCGCGAACGGCATGTGCATGTCGTCCCACACCCACGTCAGCGCCTCGTCGCCGGGGCGCTCGAACGCGACGGGAAAGTCCGCATCGGGCGTCGTGGCGGCTTGCGGGGACGCGTCCGTGACGCTCATCGGTCCCTCCATGCAGGTGACTGGGCGGGCCGGGCGCAGGCGCGACCGGTCCGGCGACGCAGGTGCTCCCAAGGTCCTCGGAAACCTCGAGAGGCTGCTCGGCGGCGCAGCGCCGTGCACCGACCGATGCGCTCCGTGATGGGATGGGCCCCCTGTACCGGGGTGAGGCGACGAGGCCGGGAGTCTATCGCCGGCCGGAACGCGTGCGTCCGGACGATCGGACTGATCAGCGCGTCAGCGTCACCTTCGAGATCAGCCGCGGCGCCTCGGGATCGCGACCGCGGGCCCGGGCGAGGTGCACGGCAAGCAGCTGGCCGGGCACGATCGAGACCAGCGGCCCAAGCCAGGGCGGGGTGCCGGGTGACAGCGCCAGGCCGTCGTCGATCGCCAGCGCCTCCGGGTCGTCCGAGACCGCGACCACACGTGCGTCGATCTCGCGCACCCGACGGAGCAGCGCGAGGCGCTCGACGTGACCCGGGCCGCGCGGCACGACCGCGAGCACCGGCAGCCCGGGCTCGAGGAGCGCCCACGGGCCGTGCTCGAAGTCCGCCATCGAGAACGGCAGGGCGAAGACCTGCGCCAGCTCCTGGAGCTTGAGCGTCCATTCGCGCGCCGTGGCGTACTCCACGCCGCGCCCAAGGATGACCGCGCGATCGCCCGTCCCCGCGAGCCAGCCGGCCACCCGGCGCGCCTGGTCGTCGGTCGCGAGAGCCGCCCGGATCGCGGACGGCACCTCCGCGAGCGCCCGGGCCGCGAGGGGATCCTCGGACGGCGCGAGCGCGAGCGACAGACGGGCCAGTGCCGCGAGCGACGCGGTGTACGTCTTCGTCGCCGCGATCGCCCGCTCCTCGCCGGCGTGGAGCGGGATGACCTCGGCGGCCGCCTCGGCGAGCGGTGACGACGGGTCGTTCGTGATCGCGATCGTCGGCGCGCCCGCCGCGCGCGCGGAGGCGACGACCTCCACGATGTCCGGCGAGCGGCCGGACTGGGACACCCCGATCACGACCGCGTGGTCGAGGCGGGCCGCGGCACCGTACAGGGTCACGGTAGACGGCGTGGCGAGCATCACCGGCAGCCCGGACCGGATGCCGATGAGGTACTGGGCGTACAGGGCCGCGTGATCCGAGGACCCGCGGGCCGCCATCACGACCAGCCCCGGCCCGCGCTCCCGCAGGCGGGCGCCAAGGGCATCGATCCGCCTGCCTTCCCGGTCCAGCAGCCGGGCCACGACATCGGGTTGCTCGTTGATCTCGTCGCTGAGCGTCACGTCCGCATCACCCGGAACGGTACGCCGCCCCTGCCTCCGGGCGCACCACGGGGCCCAGACGAACCGGGAGGCGACCCTCCGGCACGACCTCGCCGATCAGCGCACGGGCGAGCGCCTCGATCGTCGGCGGCAGCAGTCCGTACGTCGCCAGGTGCGTCCCGGTTTCGGGATAGGCGAGCAGGTCCCACGGCGTGCGCAGGGCGACCGTGACCGTCGGCACGCCCACCTCCAGGGCCGAACGGACGAGCGCCGCCTGCGGTGACGGCGCGGGCTCGAGCGAGGCCGCGATCGTGCCCACGACCACCACGTCGACCCGGCTGGCGGCCTCCCGCACTCCGGCGATCTCGCGGTCGGTCGGCGGGTGGGACGTCACGATCTCGTCAACGCTCGGGTGGACGGTGCGCAGCGCTGCCGCCAGGCCGGGGGACACCGTGGACGACGTGTCGGCCGGCGTCAGGTTGCGCGGGGCCGGCATCACGGCGAGGATCCGTTGACCGGGCGAGAGCCGGAGCGGCAGGAGCCCGGCCTCGTCGCGCACGAGCGTGATCGAGCGCTGGGCGAGCTCGCGGGCGAGCGCGAGGTGCGCTGCCGACCCCACCACCGATGGCGCGGGATCGGGGAACGCTCCCAGGTGTGCCCGCAGACGGTCGACGCGCACCGCGGAGCGCTCGAGGTCGTCCGGGTCGAGCAGCCCGCGCCGGGCCGCGTGCTCCAGCCCGCCCTCGATCCGCGCCGACGCCTCGGCGTCGATCGCCGTCAGCAGGAGATCCACGCCGGCGCGGCGCGCGGCAATCGTGTCGAGCACCTGTGCGTCACCCTGCGGGAGCGCGCGCATGTCCAGCGCGTCGGTGATCGTCACGCCCTCGAACCCGAGCGC
>DASSPX010000021.1:0-20171 GCA_035699445.1 Candidatus Limnocylindrales bacterium
GCTCGTCCACCTCGGCCAGGATCGACTCACCTTCCACGAACGCATACCCGCCCTCCTCGAGGACGGCGCGCGTCGTGTCGTCGTCGGCGGTCGTCATGATGAGGTGCCCGCTGTCGCCCATGCTGCCGCCGCCGATGGCGCGCAGGTCCACGCCCCGGGCAGCGAGCTTCTCGGGCAGGGTGGCCATCTCACCGGGACGGTTCTGCTGCTGGACGACGAACTGCCTGGACATCGACCCCTCGCGTGCTCCGGGCGGCCCGGACGGCTGCCTCGCCCCGATTCTACGGCGCCCGCCTACAGCGGCGATCATGCGGGCATGACCGCTGCCTCCGGGCCCGGGTCGCTCCCGGCCCCGATCCGGGCGACCGACGCCGATCTCCCCGCGTCCGTCGCGGCCGCCCTCGCGAGCCCGGAGGAGCCGGCGCGGCTCGTCGTCGACGCGGCGGGCATCCCGTATGCCGTCGCCGCCTGGGGTCGCCCGGCGGATCCGCCGCTCCTGCTCGTGCACGGCGTCACCGCGTCGTCGGGCATCTGGTGGCGAGTCGGGCCGGCGCTCGCGGCCGCCGGGTTGCGCGTGCTCGCGATCGACCAGCCGGGACACGGACGGACGGGGCACTGGACGGGTCACCATCGGTTCCGCGACAACGCGCGCGATCTCGCGGCGTTCGTCGGCGCGGCCGGCCTCGTGCCCGACGCGCTGTCGATCGTCGGACACTCGTGGGGCGCGATGACGGTCGCCGCGCTTCCCGCGGTCGGCCTCCGGCCACGCCGGATGGTGCTGCTCGACCCGCCCGCGGCGCCCCATGCCGTGATGGCGGCGATGGTCGGCTCGACGACCGACAGGTCGTACGAGGACCTCGCCGAGGCGATCCTCGCGGTCGGCTCGGAGAACCCCCGCTGGTCGTTCGAGGACGTCCGCCAGAAGGCCGACGCGCTCGTCCACGTCGATCCGGTCGCGGCCCGGGCCATCCTGCTCGAGAACGGCGACTGGGACGGCGGCCTGGCCGACCTGACCGATCCGGCGGCGGCCGGCATCGAGGCCTGGCTGGTCCGCGGCGATCCGGACGCCGGCGGGCTCGTCCCGGACGAGGCGCTGCCGGCGCTCGCCGCCGCCGTGGGTCCCGACCACGTGCTGACGATCGCCGGCGGTGCGCACGCGCCACAGCGCCTGCTCCCCGAGGCGACGACGCTCGCGCTGCTGCGCGCGCTTGGCGCGGACGCGGGCCGATCTCGCGGGTAAACCCCCCTTCGCCGCCCTCGGACGTCGGCGGCTAAACCGGTTCACCCTCCCGGCCACCGTCGCTATAGTCCGCGCGTATGGAATCCCAGGTCCGCGTCGCGGCCGTACCCGGCGCGCAGTTCCGGCTTCCGCCACAGCTCGAGGGGCTTCGGCGGATCGCGTACAACCTCTGGTGGAGCTGGCACCCGCGAGCGCGCAACCTGTTCTCCCGGATCGATGCCGGCGCCTGGGTCCGGTACCGGAACCCGATTCCGGTGCTCACCGGTCCCGTCGCCTGGGGCGAGCTGCTCGACAACCCCGCGTTCATCGCCGAGTACGAGGACGTCCTCCGCGAGTTCGACCGGTACATGGAGAACGGCTCGGACCACTGGTTCCAGCGGCGCTACGGCCGCAAGGTGACCGGTCCGATCGGGTACTTCTGCGCCGAGTACGGCTTCCACGAATCCCTCGGCATCTACTCGGGCGGCCTGGGCGTGCTCGCCGGGGATCACATGAAGACCGCCTCGGACATGGCGCTGCCGCTCATCGGCGTCGGGCTCCTGTACCGCAAGGGCTACTTCCGCCAGACGATCGACGCCGACGGCCACCAGGAGCACGCATACCCCGACTACGACCTGTGGCGGCTGCCGCTCATGCGCGCGCTCGACCGTGAGGGCGATCAGCTCAAGGTCACCCTGGAGCTGCCCGGCCGCGACCTGACGATCGCCGTCTGGCTGGCCCAGGTGGGCCGGGTGCCGGTCCTGCTCCTCGACACGGACGTCCCCGAGAACGACGACTCGGACCGGCCGATCACCCACATCCTCTACGTCCGCGGCCGCGAGATGCGGCTCCACCAGGAGCTGGTCCTGGGCGTGGCCGGCGTCCGGGCGCTCGGGCTGACCCCTGCGGTGTGGCACCTCAACGAGGGGCACTCCGCGTTCCTGCTCGCGGAGCGGGCACGCGAGCTGGTCTCCGCCGGCTCGTCGCTCGACGACGCCTTCGAGGCCGTCCGCCGCGATTCCGTGTTCACGATCCACACCCCGGTCGCCGCCGGCAACGAGCGGTTCGACGTCGACCTCGTCCGGCGCGTGGCGGGCCCGCTCCTCGACGGCGACGAGCGACCCGCGACGGGCGGCGTGCCGGTCGATCGCGTGCTCCAGCTCGGGCTGGGCGTGGACGGCGACCGATCCCAGTTCGACATGACGGCGCTCTCGCTCCGGCTGTCGAACGGCGCGAACGCCGTGTCGCTGCTCCACGCCGAGACCGCGAACGCCACCTGGGACCCCGTCGTCGGCGAGCGGCGGATCCTGGGCATCACGAACGGGGTGCACACGCCGTCGTGGGTCGGGACCGGGGTCCGCGAGGCGATGGAGCGCTATCTCGACGCCGACCTCGACGCGCTCGACGACGCGACGACCGCGAAGCGGTTCTGGGAGCGGATCGAGCGCATCCCCGGCCGCGACCTGTGGGAGGCCCATCAGCGACAGAAGCTCGAGCTGGCGATCTTCGCCCGCGGCCGGCTGCGCTCGCAGTTCGCGCGCCACGGCGAGGCCCCGATGACCCTCGAGGAGCTCGAGACCGTCCTCGACCCGGAGGCGCTCACGATCGGCTTCGCCCGGCGGTTCGCGACCTACAAGCGGGCGGGGCTGCTGTTCAGCGACGTCGACCGCCTCGCGCGTCTCGTGTGGGACCCGGTTCGGCCGGTCCAGATCATCTTCGCGGGCAAGGCGCACCCGGCCGACCGCCCCGGCCAGGGCGTCATCCAGGACATCTTCGGCCGCTCCCGGAGCCAGAAGCTGCGTGGCCGGGTGTTCATCATCGAGGACTACGACATCCGGATCGCGCGATTCCTCGTGCAGGGCGTTGACGTCTGGCTGAACAACCCGCGACGACCGCTCGAGGCGTCCGGCACGTCCGGGATGAAGGCAGCCGCGAACGGTGTGCCCAACCTGTCCGTGCTCGACGGCTGGTGGGACGAGGGCTGGGACGGCCAGAACGGCTGGGCGATCGGCGGCCGCGACACGAACCCGGACGAGGGCGCCCAGGACTGGTCCGACGCGCTCGACCTGTACCGGATCCTCGAGGAGGAGGTCGTGCCGGCCTACTACGAGCGCGACGAGCAGGGTCTGCCGCTGCGCTGGCTGGAGCTCATGCGGAACGCGATGTCGAGCGCCGTGTGGCGCTTCTCGACCACGCGCATGCTCCACGAGTACGTCGAGCGGCTGTACCTGCCCGCCGCGGGCGTCCAGGTGCCCACCGTCGTCGCTTCGCGCCCGATCACCGAAGCGGGCTGAGGCCCGCCGCCCCGCTCCCCCCGCCGCCCGAGGAGCCCGTTGAGCGGTCGCATCTCCCTCGCGCTCGCGATCCACAACCACCAACCCGTCGGCAACTTCGGCTGGGTGTTCGCCGAGGTCTACGAGCAGGCCTACCTGCCGATGCTCGAGGCGCTCGAGCGTCACCCGGGCGTGCGCCTGTCGCTCCACTACACCGGACCGCTTCTCGAGTGGCTCGGCCGTGAGCGCCCGGACTTCCTCGAGCGCCTCGCGACGCTCGTCCGGCGCGGCCAGACTGAGCTGCTCGGCGGTGGCCTGTACGAGCCGGTCCTCGCCTCGCTCCCCGAGCGCGACCGGGTCGCCCAGCTTCGCCGGATGGCCGACGCGGTCGAGGTGATCGCCGGCACGCGGCCGCAGGGAGCGTGGCTGGCGGAACGGGTGTGGGAACCGGACGTGCCGACGTCACTCGTCGATGCCGGCTATCGCTGGACGATCCTCGACGACGCCCACTTCCGGGCGGCGGCGATCCCGGAGGACGACCTCTGGGGCCCGTACACGACCGACGACCAGGGCCGGCTCGTGTCGGTGTTCGGCACCGAGCAGGGGCTTCGGTACCTCATCCCGTTCCAGCCGGTGGACGAGGTGATCGCCTACCTGAAGGCACACGCGACGGCCGGTGGTGAGCGCGTCGGGATGATGGGCGACGACGGCGAGAAGTTCGGCGCCTGGCCCACCACGTACGAGCACTGCTGGGGTGACGGTCGGTGGGTAGACCGCTTCTTCGAGGCCCTGGACGACAACGCCTCGTGGCTCACGACCGTCACCCCGAGCGACTGGCTCGCGACCCACCCGCCGATCGGGCGGGTCTATCTGCCGACGGGCTCATATGCCGAGATGGGCGAGTGGGCGCTGCCGCCCGACGAGGCGATCGTGTTCGGGAAGCTGCTCCACGAAGCCCGGGAGGCCCGCCGGCCGGAGGCACGCTGGCTGCGGGGGGCGTTCTGGCGCAACTTCCAGGTGAAGTACCGCGAGGTGAACGACCTGCACAAGCAAATGCTCCGTGCATCCGGGAAGGTGAACGCGATGCCCCCGGGCACGCCGCGCGAGCTCGCCACCGATCACCTCCACCGCGGCCAGTCGAATGACTGCTACTGGCACGGGCTGTTCGGCGGGATCTACATCAGCCACATGCGCCTCGCCACGTACGAGCACCTGATCGCCGCCGAGGACCTCGCCGACGGCGCGACCGAACAGCTCAGGGCCACCGCCCGGGCCGACCTCGACCTCGACGGTCGCGACGAGGTGCTGCTCGCGGAACCGGGTCAGGTGCTCACGGTGAAGCCCGACGAGGGTGCCGGGATCGGCGGCTGGGACATCCGCGCCGCCCGCCACGCGCTCGCCGCGGTCCTCCGGCGGCGTCCGGAGGCGTACCACGAGCGGCTTCGCGAGCTCGCGCCGGCGGTCCCGGGGGCGGCCGGCCCTGACACGACCGACCGCGGGGATGGCGTGACCTCGATCCACGAGCTCGTCCAGCTCAAGGAACCCGACCTCGCGGAGCGACTGTTCTACGACCGCTACGAGCGGCGCTCGGGCCTCGTCCGGCTGCTCGCGCCTGACGTCACCCCGGACGACTTCGCCCGTGGGACCGCAGCCGACCTCGCGAACCTTGCGACGGGCGCCTGGGACGTGGTCGAGCTTGGCGAGGGGCACCTCGTCACCGCGTGCGTTGGCACCGTGGCGGTCGACGGGCAGGCGCAGCCGGTCCGCGCGACGAAGCGCCTCACCCTGTCCGGCGACCGGCTGCGGCCGGTGCTCGTCCTCGAGGTCGAGCTGGACCACCGTGGCGACCGGGCGTTCGAGACGCGGTTCGGGGTCGAGTGGGCGATCCACCTCCTGGGCGGCGGCGGCAACCCGTCCGCGTGGTACGAGCTGGCCGGCGGCCGATCCGCGCACGACGCGAGCGGCACGGCCGCGGCAGTCGGCCGGATCGGCTACGGCAACGACTGGGTCGGGGTCGCGATCGAGGCGCTCCTCAGCCCGACGGCCGACGCCTGGTGGAGCCCGATCGAGACGATCTCGAACTCGGAGGCCGGCTTCGAGCGTGTCTACCAGGGCAGCGCGCTCCTCGTCTCGCGGCCGATCCGGCTTGCCCCCGGGGAGCGACACCGGATCCGCGTCGAGCAGCGCGTCACGGTCGCGCGGGATCGCACGGCCGAGGAGCTCGCCGCCGCGGCGGCCGGCGCCGAGCGCGCGTGACCCGCGGCCGCCTCGTCGTTCACGCGCACTTCTACCAGCCGGCACGCGTCGATCCGTTCACGGGCGAGGTGCCGCCGGACCCGAACGCGGCGCCGTACCGCGACTGGAACGAGCGGATCGCCGCCGAGTGCTATCGGCCCAACGCCGAACGGGGCACGATCGCGAGGATCTCCTGGAACCTCGGGCCGACGCTCGCCGACTGGCTCGCCTCGGCCGACTCCCAGACGTATCGGCGGTTCATTGCCGCCGACGCGGGCGCGCCCGACGGGCCGGCCCCGACGGCGATCGCGCAGGCGTATCACCACACGATCCTGCCGCTCGCGCCGGCACACGACCGGCGGACGGAGATCCGCTGGGGCGTGCGGGACTTCGAGCTCCGGTTCGGCCGGCGCCCCGAGGCGATGTGGCTGCCCGAGACCGCGGTGGACCGGGCCACGCTGCGGGCCCTCGCCGAGGCCGGCATCCGCGGCACGATCCTCGCCCCGTGGCAGGCGCAGGAGCCGGCCGTGGACACACGGCGGCAGTACCGGGTCGAGCTCGGCGGCGGGCGAAGCATCGTCGTCGCGTTCTACGACGCGGGGCTCTCGGCTGCGGTCTCCTTCGACCCGTCGGCCACGTCCGACGCAGACCGGTTCGCGCGCGAGCGCATCGGCCCGCGCCTGGGCTCGCCCCTGCCCGGCGGGGTCGCCCCGATCGTCGTCATCGCGACCGACGGCGAGCTGTACGGCCACCACCAGGCGTTCCGCGACCTGTTCCTCCAGCGGCTCGTGGCGCCCGGTCCGGGCGAGCCGGATCGCGGGTTCGACGTGACGACGTTCGCGGCCCTGCTGCGCGAGCCGGTCGTCCACCCGCCGATCCACGTGCGGGACCGCACCTCGTGGAGCTGCCACCACGGCGTGCAGCGCTGGACCGGCGAATGCCCGGACGTCCCCGACGGCCGCTGGAAGGGCCCGCTCCGGGCCGCGATCGAGCGGCTCGCGGCGGGCATCGACACGCTCACCGAGGAGGCCTGTCGCGGCATGCCCGGCCGGCCGGACCCGTGGGCGGCCCGGGACGACTGGATCGAGGTCGTCCATGGCGTCGAGCCCGCGGCGGCCTTCTCCGCGCGCTGGCTCGGCGAGGACGGGCCACCCGAGGAGCGGCGGCGCTTCGAGCAGCTGCTCGCGGCCCAGCGCTGGCGGCTCGCGATGTTCGCCTCCGACGGCTGGTTCTGGGACGACCCCGTCCGGATCGAGACCCGGCAGGTGCTCCGCGCCGCGGCCCGCGCCGCCCGCCTCACGGCTGCGGTCACGGGAGTGGACCTCGAGCGCCGGCTCCTCGCCGACCTTGCGCTCCTGGAATCGCCCTCGACGCGGGTGGACGGCAGCGTGATCTACCGCCAGGCGCTCGCGGAGATCGGCCAGCCGCCACCGGCGCGCTGATCGGCGCCGGGCGGATCGGTTACGCCGTCTTCACGCCGTCTTCGCCGATGCCCGTTGCCCGCGACCGCGCGAATGCCGAATGATTCGGGGCGTGGCACGCAAGCGCGTGCGCGAATTCGTGCGTCCGGCGTCCCCGGAGCCGCGCGGCCAGTCCACCACGGAATGAGCACGCTCACGAACACCTTCAAGACCTGGGTCCTCATGGCGGCCCTCGCCGGCCTGCTCGTCGCGGTCGGCGGCGTCATCGGCGGGCGGGGCGGGATGATCCTCGCCTTTGGCTTCGCCCTGCTCATGAACGGCTTCGTGTACTGGAAGAGCGACCAGCTCGCGTTGCGCGCGAACGGCGCCCGGGAGCTGCGTCCCGGCGAGGCCCCCCAGCTTCGGGCGATCGTCGAGACGCTCGCCTCGCGGGCCGGGATCCCGTCGCCGCGGATCTACCTCGTCGATCGACCCGAGCCCAACGCGTTCGCCACCGGGCGGGACCCCGACCACGCGGCGATCGCGGTGACGAGCGGGCTC
Source organism: Candidatus Limnocylindrales bacterium (assembly GCA_035699445.1). Classification (GTDB taxonomy): domain Bacteria; phylum Chloroflexota; class Limnocylindria; order Limnocylindrales; family CSP1-4; genus DASSPX01. The sequence goes on from DASSPX010000021.1 coordinate 7,689, forward strand.
CTCGAGCTCATGGACGAGCGCCAGGTCATCGGCGTCCTGGCGCACGAGCTGTCGCACATCCGGAACCGCGACACGCTCATCGGCACGATCGCGGCGACGATCGCCGGCGCGATCAGCTTCATCGCCCAGATGGGCCAGTTCCAGCTCATCTTCGGCGGCGGTGACGACGAGCACGGGGGCAACCCGCTGCTCGGGCTGCTCGCGATCATCCTCGCGCCGATCGCGGCGCTCGTGATCCAGCTCGCGGTGTCGCGCAGCCGGGAGTTCCAGGCGGACGCCACCGGCGCCTCGCTGACCGGCGACCCCGAGGGGCTCGCGCAGGCGCTCGAGCGGCTGCACGCGTTCACGGCGCAGCAGGGCGGGTTCCTCGGCCGGCTCGGACGCCGGTCGGCGGCTCCGCCGCCGGCGACGCAGCCCGCGTTCGGCCACCTGTGGATCGTCAGCCCGCTGTCAGGCCGCAGCATCGGCAGCCTGTTCTCCACGCATCCGCCGCTCCAGGAGCGCGTCGCGCGGCTGCGCGGGATGCGCTTCCGCTGATCCCCGGCCCGGGAATCCGACAGCCCCCGGCCTGCGCGCCAGGGGCTGTCGATGGGCGACGCCGGTGGGAGATCGGCGTCCGGTGGATTCGGACTGTGCGCCGGCGGCGGACCGCCGGGGTGTCAGATGCTCAGCGAGACCGGGTACTCGGGGCGATGGGGATCCGTGGAGTAGTCGCGCGAGTCGACGCCCCAGGTCATCGCGAGCAGCCCGAAGGCCGCGAGGATCCCGGTGACCGCCATGAAGAAGACGTCCATGACTGTCGGTCCTTGGTGCTTGGTTGATATAGTGAACTAGGCCAATACGAACGATAGTTGGACTACTCGACTATGTCAAGCCTGCCGAATGACCTACCCCTCGCGGGGCACGAGCTCGACGTGGAGCGGGATTCGGACGTGCCGATCTCCACGCAGATCTTCTGGCAGCTGGCGTACCAGATCGATTCCGGCCGGCTCCAGCCGGGCGCCCGCCTGCCGGCCGTGCGCGACCTCGGTGCGGCGCTGCGGGTCAACCCGAACACGATCCGGGCGGTGTACCGGCGGCTCGCCGACGCGGGCTACGTCACCAGCCGCCACGGCGCCGGGACCCACGTGGCCGACCGGCCCCCGCAGCGTCGCGGCGCGGACGCCCTGGCCGGGCTCGTCGCGGAGACGCTCCGCCGCGGGTCGCAGCTGGGGTTCACGGCGGACGAGGTCGCCGCCGCGACGTTCGCGGCTGCCACCGAGCGCAAGCGGCCGGGCCCGCTGGTGCGGGTGCTGTTCGCCGAATGCACGAAGGCGGACGCGCAGTACGACGCCGACCAGATCCGGGAGGCGTTCCCGGACCGCATCGAGGTCGAGGCAACCCTGCTCGAAGAGCTGCCCGATCGGCTCGACCGGTTCCACTACGACCTCGTCGCCACGACGACGTTCCATGCCGACGAGGCGCAGGCGCTCGTCGCGGGCCAGGTGCCGGTGGTGGCGATGATCACCGGGCCGGCGTTCGTCGAGCTCGTCCACGAGGTCGCGGCGCTGCCCCCCGGCTCCCGGCTGGGCCTCGTGTGCGCGGCGTCGCGGGGCGTGGACAACATCGCCGAGACGCTCCGGCTTGCGGGCGCCACCGGCGTCGAGATCGTGTCCGCGTCCGTGGAGGGCGGCGACGACCTCGAGCTCGTGAATCGGACCGCGGACCTCCTCCTGCTCTCGCGCGAGGCGTTCGCCCTGGGGCTCGAAAAGAAGTTCGAGCGACCAGAGCGGATCCGGCAGTGGTCCTACGAGTTCGACCCGTCCGGGTTCGAGCTGCTGCGGCGCGCGATCGAGCGTGTCGCCCACGCCCGGAGCCACGCCGCCGACGAGGCCCGTCCGGACCAGGTCGCCAGCCCGGCCTGAGGCTCCGCGGCCCGCCTGCGGCCGGTCCGGGGCGAGCCGTCGGGAGACGGCCGCAACCCCCGTCCTCGTGCGTGCTAACGCGCGTTGACACGACCCGCGCGCGACCCTACGGTTTTCCACGACGCTCCCGATGACGATCCTCGACGGACGCGCGTCCGTCCTGCCCTGGAGGTCGCGTGCCGGGTCCACGTTCTGCCTTGCCCCGACGATCCGAACCGGTGACGCCACTGCCCGCAGAGGGTCGCGTCCGCGCGGTCGTCGAGGGCGTGAGCCCTGTCGTCGACGGCGGCCGGTTCCCCGTGAAGCGCGTGATCGGCGACCGGCTGGTCGTCGAGGCGGATGCGTTCGCGGACGGTCACGACGTCGTCGTCGTGGAGCTGCTCCACGCCGCGCCCGACGGACGGGAGTCGGATCGGATCCCGATGGAACCGCTGGGCAATGACCGCTGGCGAGCCGAGCTGCCGCTCGACACCCTCGGACGGCATGCGTTTGCGGTGACGGCGCGCGTCGACCCGTTCGCGACCTGGCGCCGGGACCTCGCGAAGTGGCGTGACGCGGGCCAGGACCTGACGCAGGAGCTGATCGTCGGCGCGAACCTCGTCGAGGCTGCGGCCGCCCGGACGGCCGGTGCGGACGCCCGTGCGCTCTCCGCCGCCGCAGCGCGCCTGCGGGGAACGGGCTCCCAGGCCGCCCGGGCCCGGGCGGGGCTGGACGAGCGGCTGGCGCGGCGAATGCATCGCAACGCCGATCGCTCCCGCGAGGCCCGATCACCCGACTATCCGGTATTCGTTGACCCGGTCCACGCCCGGTTCTCGACCTGGTACGAGCTCTTTCCGCGCTCGGCGTCGCCGAAGCCCGGCCGGCACGGCACGCTGCGCGACGTGATCCGGCGGCTCGACTACGTGGCGGGGCTCGGGTTCGACGTCCTGTACCTGCCGCCGATCCACCCCATCGGGCACACGCACCGGAAGGGACCGAACAACCGGACGACGGCGTCGCCGGGGGATCCGGGGGTTCCCTGGGCGATCGGCGCGGCCGAGGGTGGCCACACGGCGGTCCACCCGGAGCTCGGCACGCTCGCGGACGTCGACGCCCTCGTGACGGCGGCGGCGCGAACGGGGGTCCGGGTCGCCCTCGACATCGCCTTCCAGGTGTCTCCCGACCACCCCTGGGCACGCGAGCACCCGGAGTGGTTCCGGCGGTTGCCCGACGGCACGATCCGCTACGCCGAGAACCCGCCGAAGAAGTACGAGGACATCTACCCGTTCGACTTCGACACCCCGGCGTGGCAGGAGCTGTGGACCGAGCTGCTGGGCGTGTTCCGGTTCTGGATGAGCCACGGGGTGCGGATCTTCCGGGTGGACAACCCGCACACGAAGGCGTTTCCGTTCTGGGAGTGGGCGATCGCCGAGCTGAAGCGGGCCGATCCCGACGTGCTGTTCCTGTCGGAGGCATTCACCCGACCCAAGGTGATGTACCGCCTCGCGAAGCTGGGGTTCAGCCAGTCGTACACGTACTACACGTGGCGGACCGGGAAGCAGGAGCTGATCGACTACTTCGAGGAGATCACGCGCCCGCCGGTGTCGGACATCTTCCGGCCCAACGTGTGGCCGAACACGCCGGACATCCTCCACGAGTCGCTCCAGCATGGCGGCCGGCCGGCATTCGCCCTGCGGGTCGTCCTCGCCGCGACGCTCGCCGCGTCGTACGGGATCTACGGTCCGGCCTACGAGCTCGCCGAGCGCGTGCCGCGCGAGCCGGGCAGCGAGGAGTATCTGGACTCGGAGAAGTACCAGATCCGCCACTGGGATCTCGAGCGCGAGGATTCGCTCGCCCCGCTCATCGGGCGGCTGAACGCGATCCGGCGGAGCCACCCCGCGCTCCAGACGAACGAGCGGCTGGTGTTCCACGAGACGAGCGGGGACCACCTGCTCGCATACAGCAAGCGGACCGCGGACGGCAGCGACGTCGTCCTGACGATCGTCAACCTCGACCCGCACCACGCGCATGCCGGATCGGTCGTGCTCGATCTCCCGGCGCTCGGGCTCGAGTCCGGCTCCACGTACGAGGTCCACGACCTGCTCGACGGCGCGACGTACCGCTGGTGGGGCGCCACGAACTACGTCGAGCTCGCACCGCAGGTCCGCCCGGCCCACGTGTTCGAGGTACGTCGATGAGCACGCGTGCACCCGTGCGACGAGCCGCGCGCTCGACCGTTTCCCCCGCCCGGCCGAGGTCGCGTGCTGCCGCCGCCGCGCGACCGGGCAGCGAGCGGACCCGGAGCCGTTCGGCCTCCGACCCGCAGTGGTACAAGGACGCGATCATCTACGAGCTCCACGTCCGGGCGTTCTTCGACTCGGACGCCGACGGGATCGGCGACTTCCGCGGCCTGACCGAGAAGCTCGACTACCTTGCCGACCTCGGCGTGACCGCGATCTGGCTGCTCCCCTTCTACCCCTCGCCGCTGCGCGATGACGGGTACGACATCGCCGACTACCGGACGGTGCATCCCTCGTACGGGACCCTGGCCGACGTCCGGGCGCTCATCCGCGAGGCGCACCGTCGTGAGCTCAAGGTCATCACCGAGCTCGTGTGCAACCACACGTCCGACCAGCATCCGTGGTTCCAGCGAGCCAGGCGGGCGCCGAAGGGGAGCGCCCACCGCGACTTCTACGTGTGGTCGGACACGCCCGACCGCTACCCCGATGCGCGGATCATCTTCAAGGACTTCGAGACCTCGAACTGGACCTGGGACCCGGTCGCCGAGCAGTACTTCTGGCACCGGTTCTACAGCCACCAGCCGGACCTGAACTTCGACAACCCGCGGGTGCTCGAGGCGATCCTGCGGGTGATGGAGTTCTGGCTCGACATGGGCGTCGACGGGCTGCGACTGGACGCGATCCCCTACCTCATCGAGCGGGACGGCACGAACGGCGAGAACCTGCCCGAGACGCACGCGATCCTGCGGCAGCTGCGGCAGCGGATCGACGAGGCGTACGGCGACCGGATGCTGCTCGCCGAGGCGAACCAGTGGCCCGAGGACTCGGTCGCGTACTTCGGCGACGACGACGAGTGCCACATGGCCTTCCACTTCCCGGTGATGCCGCGGCTGTTCATGGCGATCCGCCAGGAGGACCGGCTGCCAATCGTCGACATCCTCGCCCAGACGCCGGACATCCCGGCGACGGCGCAGTGGGCGCTGTTCCTGCGCAACCACGACGAGCTGACCCTCGAGATGGTCACCGACGAGGAGCGCGACTACATGTACCGCGCCTATGCGGCGGACCCGCAGGCGCGCATCAACCTCGGGATCCGTCGCCGGCTGGCGCCGCTGCTGGGCAACAACCGCCGCCGGATCGAGCTCATGAACGGGCTCCTGTTCTCGCTGCCGGGCACCCCGATCATCTACTACGGCGACGAGATCGGGATGGGGGACAACGTCTACCTCGGTGACCGGAGCGGCGTGCGCACCCCGATGCAGTGGTCGGGTGACCGGAACGCGGGGTTCTCGAAGGCGAACCGCCAGAAGCTGTACCTCCCCGTGATCGTGGACCCCGAGTACCACTACGAGGCGGTGAACGTCGAGGCGCAGCAGACGAACCCGCACTCGCTTCTGTGGTGGATGAAGCGGCTGATCGCGCTTCGGAAGCGACATCCCGCGTTCGGGCGCGGGACGTTCGAGGCGCTCGCGCCGCAGGACCGGCGGATCTTCGCGTTCCTGCGCCGGCACGAGGGCGAGACGATCCTCGTCGTGGCGAACCTGTCGCGCTACGTCCAGTGGACGGAGCTCGATCTGGCGGAGTTCGAGGGGCGGACCCCGGTCGAGCTGTTCGGCTCGGTCGAATTCCCGGTCATCGGCCGGGCGCCGTATCCCCTGACCCTCGCCCCGCACGGGTTCCTGTGGCTGTCGCTCGCCGCGCCCGCCTCGGGCGATTCCTCGACGCCGGGCACGCCGCCGGAGCTGGAGCGGGAGCGGAACCTCGCCGCGCAGCTCGAGGGTCGCGCCGCGCGCCACGTCGCCGAGGTGCTGCGCTCCTGGATTCCGCGACGGCGCTGGTACCGCGGGCGAACCCGGCGCATCCGGGACGTGCGGATCGTGGACGTCGTGCCGCTCCCGGTCACGGGCGACGACGCCTCGCTCGCCATCGTCGAGTTCACCTACACCCAGGGCGATCCCGACCGGTACTCGATCGTGCTCCGGATGGCCGACCGGATCCCGGACGACAGCGCGACGATCATCACCGACCTCGTGTCGGCCGGCCGGCATGCCGGCTGGCTCGTGGATGCGTCGGCAGATGCCGACGTCGCGGGGGCGCTGGTCGACGCGATCGCCGGTCGGCGGCGAATTCGCGGTCGCGAGGGAGCGCTCGTGGGCCGTCCGACCCGCGCGCTGCGCTCGATGGTCCAGGCCGGCCGGACCGCGGCGACACGTGCGATCCGCGCCGAGCAGAGCAACACGTCCGTCGTCTACGGCGACGGCGCGATCCTCAAGCTCTACCGGGTGATCGAGGCCGGCGAGAACCCGGACGTGGAGGTGGGTCGGTACCTCACCGAGCGCGGCTATGAACGCGTGCCCGCCGTCGGGGGATGGCTCGACCATCAGCCGGCGGATGGCGGCACGGTCGGCTCAGCCGCCGTCATCCAGCAGTTCGTCCCCAACGAGGGCGATCTCTGGGACGTTGCGAAGGCGTCGGTGGCCGGCTTCTACGACACCGTCATCAGCGGCGGGCACGAGGCGCCCGTGGTCGACACGCGGATCAGCGCGCTCCTCGCCGCAAGCGCCAGGCCGGCGCCGTCGCCGCTCGCGGAGCCGGTGCTGCCGCGGACGCTTGAGGAGCACCCCGACCGTCACGGACGGACGAGCGTCCCGTCGCTCATCGGGCCGTTCATCGAGATGGCCGAGCTTGCGGGCCGGCGCACCGGCGAGCTGCACCGCGTGCTGGGTGCGCCGACCGGCGACGCCGCCTTCGTCCCCGAGGCGCTCACGCCCTTCCACCAGCGCTCGCTCTACCAGTCGATCCGGGGAACCGCCACGGAGTCGTTCCGGCTCCTCGAGGCCCAGCGCGACCGGCTGCCCACCGGGCCCCGCGACCAGGTGGACGCGATCCTGGCGTTGCGGCCGCGCGTGGACGAGCGCCTGGCGCCGCTGAAGTCGACGCGGATCGGCGGGCTGCGCATCCGCTGCCACGGCGACCTCCACGCGGGGCAGATCCTCGTGTCGGGCGGCGACCTCGTGATCACGGACTTCGAGGCAGAGCCGATCCGGCCGCTCGGCGAGCGACGGGTGAAGCGGCCGGCGCTGACCGACGTGGCGGGCATGATCCGGTCGCTCCACTACGCGGCGCACGGCACGCTCATCGAGCGAGGCGACGCCGGCGACGAGCTCGCGCGCTGGGCGGACGCGTGGTACGCCGAGACCGCGATCGCATTCCTGCGCGGGTACCGCGGTGCGGTCGCGGGAACGGACCTCGTGCCCGAGGACGAGCACGCGGCGGCGGTCCTCCTCGACGCCCTCGTCCTGGGCAAGGCGGCCTACGAGCTGCGCTACGAGCTGAGCGCCCGTCCCGACTGGCTCGCCATCCCGTTGCGCGGCATCGCGAGCGCGCTCTCCGAGCAGGCAGGCAGCTGATGGACCTCCACCGTGCGTGAGCTCCCGATCGCGCGGGCGGCGCGGCTGCGCTTCGACCTCGAGGGCATCGTCGGGCCTGCAGCCCCGCGCGCGACGCCGGCGGACGGCCCGGGGCCGGGCGGCAGCCGGGGGCCGGCCGCGGACCTCGCGCTCGCGCGCCGCATCGCCGCCCGCCTCAATGCGGCCCGGCCGGCGGGGGCGCCCTCGGCGCAGGCGGGCGAGCTCGCGGCGCTCGGGCTGCTTCACGAAATCTTCCACCTCGTCGTCGAGCGCGCGGCGGCGATCGATCCCGCCGCCGGGATGGAAGCGTCGGCGGCGACCGCGGAGGCCTCGCTCGGTGAGGCCGGGTACCGGCGCCTGCTCGACGAGCTCGGCGCGGAGTTCCCCGACGTCGCGCCCCGACTCGAACCCGACCGGCTCGAGGAGCTGCTCCTCCTCCGGATCGCGAACGAGAACCCGGCGATCGGGCCGCTGCGCGCCCTCGTGGACGATCGGCCGCTTCTCCCGGAGCGAGGCGAGGCGATCGCCGCGCTCGAGCGTCACCACGCGGCGCGCCGGCCCATCGGCCCGAACGGCGAGACGCTCGTGGAGCTGCTGCGGGCGCCGGCGCGTGCCCACCCGACCTCGCTCGCCGGCCAGCTGCGCTACGTCCGCGACCACTGGCGGGGACTGCTGGGCGATGCGCTCGACGCGCTGCTCGACCGCCTCCTCGTGACCCTCGACGTCATCGCGGAGGAGGAGCGCGGGATGCACCTCCGCTTCGGTGGCGGGGGCGGCGTCGCCTCCGAGGCGGACGTCACCGACTTCGGCGCGCTCGGCGACGAGCCGGAGCGCTTCTCGAGCGATTCGGCGTGGATGCCGCGGCTCGTGCTGATCGCGAAGAGCACGTACGTGTGGCTCGACCAGCTGTCGCGCTGGCACGGGCGCGAAATCCGCACCCTCGACGCGATCCCGGACGAGGAGCTGGATCGGCTTGCTCGCTGGGGGATCAGCGGGCTGTGGCTGATCGGGCTGTGGGAGCGCAGCCGCGCATCGCAGCGGATCAAGCAGTGGCGCGGCAACCCGGACGCGGCGGCGTCGGCGTACTCGCTCGATGACTACGTCATCGCGCAGGATCTCGGCGGGGACGCCGCCTGGGCGGACCTAAGGCATCGGGCGTGGCAGCGCGGGATCCGGCTCGCCTCGGACATGGTGCCCAACCACATGGGGATCGATTCGCGCTGGGTGATCGAGCACCCCGACTGGTTCCTGTCGCTGCCCGAGCCGCCGTACCCGGGCTACCAGTTCGAGGGCGACAACCTCGCCGACCACGACCGGGTGGAGATCCGGCTCGAGGACCACGACTGGGACAACAGCGACGCCGCGGTCGTGTTCGAGCGGCGCGACCGCCACACCGGCGAGCGCCGCTACGTCTACCACGGCAACGACGGGACGAGCTTCCCGTGGAACGACACCGCGCAGCTCGACTTCTCGAGCGCCGCGGTCCGCGAGCAGGTGATCCGGACGATCCTCGAGGTCGCGCGCCGGTTCCCGGTCATCCGCTTCGACGCGGCGATGGTGCTCGCGAAGCGCCACATCCGGCGCCTGTGGTTCCCCGCACCCGGCGAGGGCGGCGGGATCCCGTCGCGCTCCGAGCACGGGTCGATGAGCCAGGCGGAGTTCGAGCGCCGGGTCCCGGTCGAGTTCTGGCGCGAGGTCGTGGACCGCGTGGCGGCCGAGGTCCCGGACACGCTGCTGCTCGCCGAGGCGTTCTGGATGCTCGAGGGCTACTTCGTGCGGACCCTGGGCATGCACCGCGTCTACAACAGCGCATTCATGCACATGCTCCGGGACGAGGACAACGACAAGTACCGCAAGCTCATCCGGGACACGCTCGAATTCGACCCCGAGATCCTCAAGCGCTACGTGAACTTCATGAACAACCCGGACGAGAAGACGGCGGTCGAGCAGTTCGGGAAGGGCGACAAGTACTTCGGAATCGCGACGGTGATGGCCACGATGCCGGGCCTGCCGATGTTCGGCCACGGGCAGTTCGAGGGCTTCTCCGAGAAGTACGGGATGGAGTTCCGGCGTGCATCGCTCGACGAGGCGATCGACCCGTGGCTCGTCGGGCGGCATGAGCGGGAGATCGTGCCGCTCCTCCACCGCCGCGGCGACTTCGCCGAGGTCCGTGACTTCCTGCTCTACGACGTCGTCGGCGATGGCGGCCTGATCGAGGACGTGTTCGCGTACTCGAACGGATCGGGGCCGACGCGATCGCTCGTCGTCTACCACAACCGGTATGGCGAGACCGCGGGCTGGATCCGCGATTCGGTCGCGTTCGCGGTGAAGGAGGGCGACGGGTCGAAGCGGCTCGAGCGGCGGACGCTCGCGGACGGCCTGCGTCTGCCGGACGGTGACGACTGGTGGCTCGCGTTCCGGGAGCAGCGGAGCGGGCTCGAGTTCCTGCGCCCGGTGCGCGAGCTGCGCGAGCGTGGCCTGTTCGTGTCCCTGCGCGCGTACGAGACCCAGGTCCTGTGGGAGATGCGCGAGCTGCACGACGCGACCGGAATCTGGCGCCGGCTCGCCGAGCGCCTTGGCGGCGCGGGCGTGCCGTCGCTCGAGGACTCGCTGCGCGAGCTGCAGCTCGCGCCCGTGCACGAGGCGGTGGCGGCAGCGGTGCGGGAGCCCGATCGGGAGCGGATCGAGGCGGGCCTGCGCGCGATCGCCGATGCGACGGGGACGACCGGCGACGTTGGCGCGCTCGGCGCGCAGATCGGGGAGCGGCTGGCGCGCGTGGAGTCCGTGGCGCCCAGGGTCGAAGCGGCCGCCGGGGAGGATGCGGCGGCGGTGGACGATGCCGCGGCGATCACGGCGCGCGAGGTCCGGTCGACCCTGCTCGTCTGGGCCGCGGTGGCTTCGATCGGATCGCTCGCGCCGGGCGCGCCCGTCGGTCCGACGAGCCGCGCGTGGTACGACGAGCTCCGGCTGGCCCCGGTGATCGCCCGGGCGCTCCGGGACCGCGGGCTCGACGAGGGGGCGGCGTGGGCGGTGGCGGAGCGCGTACGCACGCTCCTCGACCTGCCGGTGCCCGCGACGCTGGGTGGCCCGGCGCGGACCGCCGCCGCGCGGCTCCTCGACGCGTGGCTCGTGCACCCGGACGTCCGCCGGTTCATCCGCGTGAACTCATTCGAGGGCACCGAGTGGTTCCACCAGGAGTCGTTTGACGAGCTCGTGGACTGGATGGAGCGGCTCGACCGGGTTCTCACGCCGCGCGAGGAGCGCGGGCGCGCGCCGGTCGCGCGCGACGCGATCGGGCGCTCGCTCCGGGAGGCGGCAGCCGCGTCCGGCTACCGGGTCGATCGGCTGCGGGAGGCGCTCGGCGGCGGGGCGGCGAAGGGGCGATCGGGGACGCGGACCGCGGAGCCGGCTGCACGCCGGGTCAAGGCGGCACTCCCACCCGGTCCGCGGCGCGCCAAGCGCTGACGCCGCCCCGGCGTCAGGGGGACGCGCGGGCGCGTGACCGCCAGGTGGTCAAAGTGGCGGCTTCGGGGTCGTCACGGCCCGTCGCGCGAACCCGGAGGGCCTGACTGCGGAGCGTCGCGAGCCCCGCGAAGGCGGCTTCGGTCCCGGCGTCAGGACCGTGGACCGCCGGCTTGCGGCTCCTGCCCAGACTGGAGGCCGCGATCCCGCAGAAATGCCAACCTGGCGGTCACGCGGGGGCGGCCGGCGCCCGCTCAGTCGTCGCCGAAGAGGATCCGCCGCACGAGCGGGATCGGCGGCGCGCCGTGGCTGATCACCGCCTCGAGGTGGTCCCGGTACCGGAACCCCGGCGTCGGACCGTAGCCGCCGACGACCCGCGGCGCCGGCACCGCGTCCGGCCCCGCACCCGCCGCGATCGCGGCCCGCCGACGCGCCTCGGCCTCGAGATCCCACATCCCGAGCGAGCCCACGAAGTACGTCGAGAGCTGCGTGGACGACAGGCGGGCCCGTTCGTCCTTCGCCTTCGCCTCCGCCTCCTCCTGGAAGCCGCCCTCGACCATGAACCGCACCGCCTCGTCGGTGGTCATCCCCCGGGTGTGGATCCGGACGTCGATGATCGCGTTCGTCACCGAGCGCAGGTAGAACTTCCAGTGGTTCAGCCACAGCGCGAGATCGCCCTCGCCGTATCCCTCGTCCATGAGCACCTGCGTCACGTACACGGCCCACCCCTCCGCGAACAGCCCGCTCGCGAAGGCCGCCCGGACGATCGAGGGCACCCGGTTCGCGTAGACGAACTGGAGGTAGTGGCCCGGCACCGCCTCGTGGATGACGAGCAGCCGGGCCTGGCGGGTGTTGTTCTCGCGCAGGTAGCTCTCCACCTCCTCGGGCGTCCACTCCTCGCGCACCGGCGTGACCGCGAAGAACGCCTTCTGGCCGCGGTCGAGCGGGCCCGGGGAATCGAGCATCGCCCCGCCGAAGCTGCGCAGGAACTCCGGCGTCCAGCGGATCTCGAGCGGGTCGTCCGCGAGGCCGATCAGGTCGCGCTCACGGACGAACGCCTCGACCGCGGCGAGCTCGCGCCGGCACTCGTCGAGCAGCTCGTCCGGGCCGACGTGCTCGCGCGCGATCGCGTCGAGGACGTCGCGAACGAGCCGGCCCTCGTCCTCGGGCATCGGCCGATCGGGACACCACCGGGGCCAGGCCTCGCGCGCGATCCGGACCATCTCGGCGCGCACCGCGCGGAACTCGCTGTCGGCCCGCTCCAGCAGCCGCTCCGGGGTGATGTCCGGATCGCGGAGCGTGTGCACGAGCTTCGCCCGGAACAGCTCGTCGCCGAGCAGCCCCTCCCCCTCGGCCCGCGGCAGCACCTCGGAATCCAGCCACTCCCCGAACCGCCCGGCGGCCTCGTCGGCGGCGGCCTGGGCGGCGCGCAGTCGGGGAAGGACGGCCGCCACATCAGGGTCGCCCGTGGCTGCGGCTTCGGCCTGG
>DASSPX010000022.1:0-6570 GCA_035699445.1 Candidatus Limnocylindrales bacterium
TCGTGGTCCGGGACGGGTCCGTCCCCGTCGAGTCGCCGCGCGCAGCCGGTGCGGGCGACGTCCGAAGCCGGGGGCCGCTGGAGCGGTAGGCGGCGAAACCCTCAGCGAAAGCGCGGGTTGCGCGCGACGCGCGACCACACCGCCCGGGTGGCCCAGGCGACATCGGACCAGGTGGGCAGGGCACCGCCGCGCACGGCAGCGGCCGCGCGCATCGGCTCGACCGCGGCCTCGTCGCCGAGCACGGTCGCGATGGCCGCCGCGAGGCGGGACGGGTTGCCGGGCGGGACGAGGATGCCGGCCGGCCCGACGAGCTCCGGCAGCGCCCCGACCGAGGAGGCCACGATCGGGACGCCGAGCGCGAGCGCGTCGATGGCGGCCAGTCCCGCCGCGTCGGCGAGCGCCGGCACGATGACGGCGCGAGCTCCTGCCAGGAGCGCCGCGTGTCGCTCGGGCGGCAGCGCGGGCGCATACGCGAGCACGTCGCTCACGCCATGGGCGCTCGCGAGCCGGGCGATCGCGGCGCGATCCTCCGGCGTCGCGCCCACGACCACGGCGAGCGGACCGGCATCCCGGCGGGTCTCGAGCCCTTGGAGCGCGGCGATCGCGGCGACGACCGTGGCGGTGTCGTGCCGGGCATCGAACCGGGTCGCGATCGCGACGTAGGACGTGGCGAGCCCGAGGCGCGCGGCTTCGGACCCCACCGGTCTCGCGACCGTCGGAGCCAGCGGAACCACGTGGACCCGATCCGGCTCGAGGTGGAGCAGCCGGCGGGCCCGCCGCCCGATCGTCTCCGTGCCCACGATCACCGCCGCCGCCTCCCGCACGAGCCGGGCGCGGAGCCGGCGCCCGAACCCCGCCGGCCCCTGGCGTCGCCGAAGGGCCGGCAGCTCCCAAGGGGCCAGGTCGAGCAGGGTCGCGACGATCGGGATCTCCGAGGCGACGGGCAGCGCGGCGCCGGTCGTGTGGTGGACCGAACCCGACGATCCCGTCCGCTCGGGTCGCCAGCCCGCGCCCGTGACCGCGCCGCGGACGACGAATGGATCCACGGCGGGGCGGGCGGCCCCGAGCAGGCGCACCGGCGGCAGCAGCCGGCGCCCGACGACCTCCAGCCTCCGATAGCGGTCCGTCGGGTCCGGAAGCTCCGCCGCGAGGAGGAACACGAACGTCTCGCCGGGCAGCGGCTCCGCGTCGAGCGCGCCCAGGAGGCCGTCAAGGTACGCGGCGGTGACCGGCGCGTGATCGGGATCCTGGAGCGGCCGCGCATCGAGCACGACGCGGACGCCGCGGTCGGGCCGCTCCGCCGCCGCCTCCCCTGCCCGCCCGAGCGCCAGGCCGCTCGAGGACGCCCCGGCTGTCACCGCGACCGCCGGAGCGCCCCGGCCTTCCCGCGCAGCTCGTCCCAGCGCAGCTCGAGCACGACGAACAGGGCCTCGAACACGATCCGGCGATGCATCTTCGACTGCCCGACGCGGCGATCCCGGAACGTGATCGGCACCTCCCGGACGCGCGCGCCGAGACGTGATGCCCGGTAGGTCATCTCGATCTGGAACACGTAGCCGCCCGCGCGGACGCCGGCGAACGGCACGGCGGCGAGCGTGGCCGCCCGCCACGCCTTGAAGCCGCCGGTGAGATCGCTCGGGCCGAGGCCGAGGACCACCTTCGCGAACAGCGACCCGCCGCGCGAGATGAGCCGCCGGCCGAGGCCCCAGTCCTCGACCCGCCCGCCGCGGGTGTACCGCGAGCCGATGACCAGGTCCGCCTCGTCGCGCTCGATCGGCGCGACGAGCGAGGGCAGCGCCGCGGGATCGTGCGACCAGTCCGCGTCCATCTGGACGACCGTGATCGCGCCGCCCTCGAGCGCCATGCGGAATCCGTCGAGATACGCCCGTCCCAGGCCCTGCTTGCCGGGCCGGTGGAGGACGCGGATGCGCGGGTTCGCGGCCGCGAGGCGGTCCGCCACCTCCCCCGTGCCGTCAGGCGAGGCGTCGTCCACGACCAGCAGCGTCGATGCGGGCAGGGCCGCGAGGATCGCCTCGCTGATCCCGGGCAGATTCTCCGCCTCGTCGTACGTGGGCAGCACGACCCAGGTCCCCGCCGCGCTCGTCTCCGTCATCGTCGCCCGAGTGTACGGGCGCCCCGGCAGCGGCAGGGGCGGCCGTCCGGTGTCACGACCGGATCGTGACGGCGATGACCTCGGTGTTCCAGCGCCCGCGCTCGTCCTTGGCCGAGATCCGGATGCTCGCCTCGCCCTCCTCGCCCGGGTGGGTCCGGAAGGCCGCCCGCCAGCGCCCGTCGTCGGTGGGCTTCGAGCGAAGCGAGACCGGCTCGCGGTTCGGCCGCGAGAGGACGACCACCGGTCCCGTCGAGAGCGGCTCGACGCTGTCGAACACGACCTCGAGGACTTCCCCCGCCGCGACCGAGGCGGGCACCGTCGTCCGGTACGCCGCCGCGTAGACGTCGCGGGTGAGCGTCATCGTCCCGAGCGCGCTCGTCGCGGTCAGCACGGCCCGGTAGCGGCCCTGAGGCGCCCACGAGCCGTTGCCGGTCCGGCCGTCCCACGCCCAGGACCGATCGCCCGCGCGAAAGGCGCGGTCGAGATAGACGTTGCGGACCACGCGGCCGCTCGTATCCTCGATCCGGAGCGTCACGCTCGCCGTGCGCGCGAGGTGGAACCGGATCGATCCCTCCGCGGCGATCGCATCGTCGTCCTGCGGGAAGAAGCTGCCCGACCAGCGCAACGAGCCCGCCGTGCGGTCGATGGCCACCGGGACGCTGACCGTGCGCTCGTTGCGCGCGGCGTCGCGGAGCGTGACCTCGAGCACGTACCGGCCGTCCCGCAGCGGGCGCCCGTGACCGTCCCGACCGTCGAGCGCGATCGTGCCGCCGGTGCCGGCCGCGACGCTCCAGCCACGCACCGGCCGTCCCGCGTGGAGCAGCCGCACGGCACCCACCGCGCGCTCGTCCGCCGTCCAGCGGAGCACGGCGCGGTCGACCGTGCCGTCACCGTCGGGCGAGAAGGACGGCACGTCGACGGCCGCGGTGATTGCCGGGGCCGCCCGGTCCACCTTGAGCGCGATCATGCGCGACGTCGTCCGTCCCCGCGCGTCGCGGACCGCGACCTCGTACCGGAACCGCCCGTCGGCGACGCCCCGCCCGTCCGGCCGGCGGCCGTCCCACGTCAGCGTCACGCCGGACCCCGTCCCCACGTTGTGCCGCATGACGGTGCCGTCGGCGGCGCGCAGGCGGACCTGCCAGACCGAGCCGCCCTGGAGCGCGAGTCGCAGCACGGCGGCATCGAGCTGGCCGTCGCCATCGGGCGAGATCGTGTGGCTGTTGAGCGTGACCTTCGCACTCGAGGCCGCGTCGGCGAACTTCGCACCCAGGTCGGCGTACAGCTCGCGCCGGGTGCCCTCGTAGCCGAGCGCCCAGATGCCGGCACCCCGCAGCCCGTAGCGGTTGACGAGGTCGTAGCGCAACCGGAGCGAGGCGGCGTCGCTGAAGTAGAGCTGCCGCCAGCTCGTCCGGCAGCCGTAGGCGGCCGTGCAGGTCTCCTTCCGGTACCGCACCCACGAGGTCTGCTCGCGCGGGTCCCACAGGCGCCCGTAGGCGCGCGCGAACGCGGCCGCCGCGTCGTACGGCACCGCGACGCTGGGGCCGTACTGCGTTCCCGACTGGTTCGGCGCGCGGACACCCTCCGCAGTCGTCGACCACGCCCGGCCGTACCACGGCAGGCCGAGGATCACCCGGCTGGCCGGGATCCGGCTGGTGTACGCGCGGACCGTGTCGCCGAGGTCGTACCGCCCTCCCGTGAGCGGGTCGATGGACCCGGCCCGCTCGGAGCGCGCGGTCCGGTAGTCGTAGCCCATGACGAACACCGCGTCGGCGGCGCCCCGTCCCGTGAGCCGCTCGATCGGGTAGTTGCCGATCGAGCCCATCGTGTCGAACGTCAGCTGGTAGCCGCGACCGCGCCGGTCGAGCTCCCGCCGGAGCGTGCGCACGAACGCGACGTACTCCCCCTCCATGCCGCGCACGAGCGGCTCGAAGTCGAGGTTGATGCCGTCCGCGCCGCGTGCGTGGACCTCCGTGGCGAGCTGGCGCGCGAGGCGGGCGCGTCGGGTGGGGCTCCCGAGGATCGCGCGCTGGGTCGTGGCCTGACCGGTCGTCCACGCGAACACGCTCACCGTGAGGACGACCCGCGTGCCGGCCCGGTGCGCGCGCTCGATGAAGCGCGTCATCCGGGCACTCCGCCAGCCGGCCCAGCCGACCGCCGTGCTGCCGTCGGCGTTGCGCTTGAGGATGTTCCCGTTCCGGTCGGCGCCGACCGAGAAGTACGCGACGGTCGTCAGGACGCCGAGGTCGACCCGGCCTGCGGAGCTCGCCAGCTGCCAGTAGGGCAGGAAGCCGAACACCTCGCGACGGAGCCGCGGGCCGCGGACGGCCTGGAGATCGGTGGCGGTGGTCGTCCCGACCCCGTCCGGCGTTCCCGCGCCGCCCGCGAGGTCCGAGGCTGCGTTCGACTCGTCCGCGGGAAGTCCGGCGTCGAAGTCGATGACGTCGTCCGCGTGGGCCATCGCCTCCTCATACAGGATCGAGGTGGTGCCCGGGGCGGCCTCCACCAGCGGGTCGGGATCGGCGGCGAAGGCGAGCGGAGCGGCCGGCGCGAGGCCCGCAACGGTGGCCAGGGCGAGGGCGCGCGCGGCGGCGGCGACAAGCGACGGTCGTGTCGGTCGGTGGGACGGGTTCGTCGGGGCGAGCCGGGGCGCGTGGCACGCGCGGGCGTCGGTCACGAGCAGGTCCTCGAGCACGGTGATCCACACCGGTGGCGCCGAGGGCACGGTCGGAACCGCCAGCCTCCACGGGGCCTCCACCCCGCGAGGGCGACACCCTACCCCATCGTCCCCGAGGTCGGCTACCCCACCATGGTCGGGGTGCGGTCCGGTACGGTCGTGGGCGGTTCGGGGCGGTCGAGCGTCAGTGGATCGGCAGCGAGAGCGTCGACGCCTGCCGGCCGCCGTCGGTGTCCGTGCCCGAGACGACGAAGCGCACCGTGCCGCGCGAGCCCGACTTCAGGATGATCGTGGCCCGGTAGACGCCGCTCGCGATCCGGGACATCGAGACGCTCCACGCGGTTCGGCCGGGCTGGCGGATCGTCAGCCGCGGGCTCGCCGCGAGCGTCTCGGACGCGGTGGCGGTGATGGTGATCCGCTGCCCCCGTGCCGGGGTCCGATCGCTCGAGACGATCCGGAACGCGTCGGCGAACACCGCCTTGACTTGGCGGTCGGAGAGGACGCCGTCGGTCGCGGTGGCCCGGAACCGGTATGTGCCGCGGGCGACGAGCGCGCCGAGGTCGTTCCGGCCGTCCCACGTGACGACCATCGGGCCGGGCGCGGAGGGAGTAGGCGGCACGAGCGTGCGCACCGTGGCCCCGGTGGCGTCGAGGACCTCCACGCCGACGGTGGCGTACGAGCGGAGCGTGAACGTCGCCCCCGAGGTCGCCCGGAGGGCGTCGCCGTCCTGGGGGAAGAACTGGGGCGCGTCGAGCGTGATGCCGCTCAGCGGCGCGTAGACGGTGAGCGGGCGGGTCGCGGGCAGCGCCGCATTGCCGGCCAGGTCCCGTGCCCGGACCTCGAGCTGGTACTGGCCGTCGGGCACGAGACCGCCTCCATCGGCGGTGCCGTCCCACGTCAGCGTCGCGTGGCCGGCCGGGGCGTTGAGCGCGCGCTGCGCGACCGGCGTCCCGTACGCGGACACGACGGCCTCCACAGTCCCCGGCTCGCCCAGCTGGACGTTGAGGGTCATTGCGTCGGCCACGCCGTCGCCGTTCGGGGTGAGCGCGATCGGGCTGCCCTCGGGTGCGGACAGCGTGAGCGCCGGCGGCGCGAGGTCCGGCTCGCCCGGAGTGGGCTCACCGGGCAGGAGGGGCGCACCGGTCACGTCCTCGGTCCGCAGGGCCAGGTTGCCCGACAGCGCCCGGTAGTAGCCCTCCGTCGGGGTATCGGGGTCGAGCTGGTACGAGAAGCCCGGTGTACGGGACGACGCGTACGTGAGGACGTTGCCGTTCGCGTTCGGCGCCGCCCGCCAGAGCTCGTCGAGGGTCTGGCCGCCGGTGAACAGCGCCCGGAGGTAGTACGGATCGTGGCTGTGGCCGTCGGCGATGACGGCGCGTGCGCCCGCGCGGAGGAACGCCGATGCGTAGTTGTCGACCCGCTGGCGGGCCACGCTCAGCGTCGGCGGGGTCTGGCCGGGCTCCGAGTTGCCGGCGGCGTAGCATAGGTGGAACAGGAGCACGACCGCGTTCGGAGCCGGGGTGAGCGTCTCGATGTACGGCTCGCCGTAGTACCGGTTGTTGTCGTCGCCCATGCCAGCGGTGGCGTTGAGCCCGAAGCCGTTCTTCGTCGTGTAGGCCGGGTCGTACGTGTACGGGCTGGGCCAGCCGTTGCCGTGACCGAGGTAGACGATGATCGAGGCGCCGTTCACCGCCGACCGGACGGCCGACCAGGTCGCGTTCGGGCTGTAGACGCGCACGACGTTCGGCGTCAGCTGGATCGCCTCGGCGTAGAGCTCCTCGGC
>DASSPX010000023.1:0-2481 GCA_035699445.1 Candidatus Limnocylindrales bacterium
ACCGAGGAGCGGGACATCGCCTGGTCGCCCGATGGGCGGCGGATCGCATTCGTCGCCAATCGCCGGCGTGACCACGACCTCCACCAGCGGTCGAACGTCTATGTCGTGGACGTGGAGAGCGGCCGCGTCACGGCGGTCACCGAGGGCGACGACGGGATGTTCATGGCGCCGGCGTGGTCGGCGGACGGGTCGGCGATCGTCGCGATCGGCGGCCGCTTCCCGCGGGCGGGCTATCGGAACGGCATCTGGCGGTTCGCCGCGGACGGGTCGGAATCGAAGGCCGGGACCGACCTGCTGGCCGGCAGCGACCTGATGCCCGCGTCCTCGATGAACAGTGATGTCGTCGTGGGGGCGATGCCGCGCCTGGCGGTGTCGACCGATGGGCAGGTGCGGTTCAGCGCGCCGATCGACGGCAGCTACGAGCTGTGGGAGGTGCCGCTCGATGGCGGTGAGATCGGGCGGCTCACGGGCGATCGGCACTACCTGAGCTGGTGGGACGTGTCCGTCGACGGTGCAGCGTTCGCGGTGGTGCGCGCCTCGGCGACGTCGTTTCCGGACGTGCACGTCGCCCGGCTCGACGACGCGCCCGGGTCCGCACCCGCCAGCGCCCGGCTCGCGTTTCAGCGTGTTGGCACGTTAAACGATCAGCTTGCTAGCGAGGTGAGCTGGGTCGAGCCGATCGAGCGCCGGTGGCAGAGCGACGGCCGGGAGATCCAGGGCTGGCTGTTCCCCGCGGGAGACGGCGCCCGCCCGCTGGTCCTCGAGATCCACGGCGGTCCGCACACGCTCTACGGCTGGTCGCCGATGTGGGAGTGGCAGGTGCTCGCCGGGGCCGGGATCTCGGTGCTCGCCTCGAACCCGCGCGGCTCCGAGGGCTACGGCGAGGCGTTCAATCGGGCGAACCTGGGCGACTGGGGCGACGGGCCGATGGCCGACGTCATGGCCGGGATCGACGCGGCGATCGCCGACGGGTTCGCGGATCCCGACCGGCTGGGCGTCACCGGCGGCTCGTACGGCGGCTACCTGACGAACTGGATCATCGGGCGCACGCAGCGGTTCCGGGCCGCGATCACGTGCCGCTCGGTGTCGGACATGTATGCGCTGTTCCTGACCGGCGACATCTCGGGCGGGGAGTGGGCCGAGATCGAGTTCGGCCGGCTGCCCTGGGACGATCCCGGGTACTTCCAGTCGATCTCCCCCCTCGCGCTCGCGCGCGAGGTCCGCACGCCGCTGCTCATCCAGCACGCCGAGCAGGATCTGCGCTGCGTCGTGACCCAGGCCGAGGCGCTGTTCACGGTGCTCCGGTCGCTGAAGCGTCCCGTCCGGTTCATGCGCGTCCCCGAGGAGTCGCACGAGCTGACGCGCTCGGGGACGCCCTTCCGCCGGGTCGAGAATCTCGTTCAAGTGCGCGACTGGTTCGCCCACTACCTCGTGAAGGGCGCCCGGACGCTGCCGCCGCTGCCGAAGGCGCGCGCCGGGAAGTAGCCGCGCCGGCGCGCCGGACTAGCGCACGCGCGCCGTTCGAAGGCGCCAGCCGAGCGCGCCCGACAGGCCCGCGATCGCGAGCAGCGCGAACGCGACCGTCGGCAGGATGGGGTTGGCCGGGCCGGTCGAGTCGGCGTCCGCCGCTGCCGGGCGATCGACATCCGTGGCGGGTGGTGTCGCGCCCGTGCCGCCGGCCGCCTGGACGACCACGCGAGCCGTCATGTCGGGGTGGATCGTGCAGTGGTAGCGGAATTCGCCCGCGGTCGTGAACTCGATGCTGTCGCTGGCGTTGCCGGAGATGCCGCCCGTGTCGAACGACCCGTCGTCGGCGGTGGCGGTATGCGACGCGCCGTCACGGTTCGTCCAGGTCACCGTGTCGCCCACCGTCACCGTGACGACGCCCGGCGAGTACGCGAAGCCCTCGATCGTCACGGTCTGGTCGGCGGCGAGGGCGGGCGACGTCGCCAGCGCGGCCACGGCGAGAGCGGCCCCGATCGATCGGGCGAGGCGAGCACGAACCTGCATCTTCGTACCTCCTTGCTCGTGAGTACGCCTTCCGGCGACGATCGGATCGCGCGCTAGACTCGCGCTCCCATGACCACACTCGCCCGCGACCAGGCCCACGACCTCGTGCGCGCGCTCGATCCGCGCGCCGGCAGCCTCGGCCACGTCCTCGGCCGCGTGACCCCGGTCGACAAGGTCGGCGTCGAGGAGCGGGTCGCATCGCTGCAGCGGCGGTCGATCAAGAAGGCCTCGAAGCTGTGGGCGCTCGACCTGGCGATCCGGATGATGGACCTGACCACGCTCGAGGGGAAGGACACGCCGGGCAAGGTCCGGGCGCTGTGCCAGAAGGGGATGCACCCGAAGCCGGGCGATCCGTCGATCCCGCACGTGGCCGCGATCTGCATCTATCCGTCGCTCATCGGGGAGGCACGCGCGGCCCTGGCCGGGTCCGGCGTGCGCGTGGCGAGCGTGGCCACGGCGTTCCCGTCCGGA
>DASSPX010000024.1:0-6572 GCA_035699445.1 Candidatus Limnocylindrales bacterium
TTCATCGCGCCCGACGGCCGGATCCTCGAGGTGTTCGGCGGGCCGCTGACGCGTGAGGCGGCGGTGGCGCGGATCGAGGCCTGGCTGCCGGCGTCCGCCGGGTAGCGGGCAGGCGGCGCATCCGCGCACCACGGCCCACCATGCGCAACGTCCGGCGCGCCGCCCGCCGAGGTGGTTCCATCCGCGGAAACCTTCCGCGGCGCGTCCCGCGCGGCTGGGCGCGGCGGGGGCGTTGATACGGGCCGGGCGTCCATGGCGTCGCGGCCGGGAGGACGCGATGCGGACCCGTCGAGCCTGGAGCGCCCTGCTCATCGCCCTCGCGCTCGCTGCCGCGAGCGGCGGCGCCGCATCGGTGGCTGCCGGCCCGCCCCGCCCGAGCGACGCCTGCCCGGGCGGCCTCGAGCCCGACCTCCAGCCGATCGTCCCGCACCACCTTCAGATCCAGAACACGCAGGGTCGCGAGTACCTCCGGCTGACGAACGGGATCGCGAACCTGAGCGGCGGCCCGTGGCACCTCGAGCCGCAATACGCGATCGGCGACGGCGGCGGCACGACGACCGCGATCCAGGGGATCTGGGACAAGGTCGGCGGCCCGTCCGACCCGACGGCCACCATCGTGTGCCGCGTGGCCACGACCGTGTTCGAGTTCCACCCGGCGCACAACCACTGGCACATCGGCAGCGTCGCCCGGTTCAGCGTCAACCACGCCGCCGACGATGGCACGACCGGCGCGATCGGCAGCGTCTACGTGAACGACCTCGGCGTCGCGCAGTCGTTCAAGACGACGTTCTGCCTGATCGATTGGGTGAAGATCGACGCGAAGAAGCGGACGCCCGACGTGACGTACTGGGCGTGCGACCGCACGGCGCCGTACCAGGGCGTCTCGGTGGGCTGGATCGACCAGTACCACCATTCGCTCGAGGGGCAGGAGATCGACCTCACTGGCGCCGCGCCCGGGATCTACTACCTCCAGGTCCACGCGAACGACGACGGCGTGTTCGTCGAGAGCAACACCGCGAACAACGTCGCGTGGCGCAGCTTCCGACTCAGCCGGGACAGCAACGGCAACCCGAAGGTCGAGTACGTGTCCAGCTCGCCGTGCGCCTCGGCGAACATGTGCGGCGGGGAGCTCCCCAACCGCTGACGCTTCCGGTCCCGGGGCGCCGCGCCTGCGACGCCCCGGTTTCTGCTGCCGCCGTCCCTACCGGGCGGGCAGCCGCGTGATCCAGTAGCTGCCGGTCGGATTCGCCACGCCGAAGCGTGCGTTGACCGCCCACAGGCGGCCGCCCGCGAAGGTCGCCGTCGTGGGCACGCTCAGGTCGCTGCTGCTGATCGTCCCGCGCAGGTCGAGGCGGTCCCCCTTGATCTGGTAGCGAGCGACCCGGTTCAGCCCGTTCTGGACGATGTACAGCGTGCTGCCGCGCCGCTCGAGGCCATCCGCGAACGGGACCGAGCCGGCCGGCAGCAGCTCGCGGCTGGCGCCGGTCGCCGGATCGACCGCGAACAGCTGCCCGGTGTGCGAGTTCGGGATGAGCAGCGACCCGTGGTACGCGACGATCCCGTTTGCGTTGAACTGGCCCGCGACATACGTAAACGGTGCCTGGATGGGTCGAATGGTCGCGCTCGTCGGCAGCGAGCCGTCCGATCCGAGCGGGATGATGATCAGCTGCTGGATCCCGGAGTCGGTGACGTAGACGGCGTCGCGGGTGACCGCGACGTCATTGAGGAAGCCGGCCGTCACGCTGTACGTCCGGAGGAGCGCCCCGGAGGACGCGTTGTACACCCTGATCTGGCCAGTCGGGCCGCCGGCGACCCATAGCCGGTCGTGGCGATGCTCGTAGTCCAGGCCCACCGCCGGCGGAGTGCCGCCCGCGACGAGCTGCGTGTGCGTCCCGGTGCGCAGGTTGACCTTGAGGATCTGACCGGTCGCGAGCGAGCCCACGAACGCGGTCAGCCCGCGATCGGTGATGCCCTCGGGCTGGAACCCGGTCGGGAGGTCGATCCGCGAGAGGAAGGCGGTGTGTGCCGTCGCGGGCGTGGCGGCGAGCGTGAGGGCGAGGGCAGCAACGAGGACGGCGGCGAGACGACGAGGCATGGGCGTTCCTCCGTGGGGCTGTTCCGTGGCCATGCGGGTACCGAACCCTACGCCGAAACCGTCATCGGTGGATCGCGCCGGATCCAGGACCGGGAGCTCGCCTCAGCCGGCCTGGTAGCGGAAGCGGTCGCGATCCCGGACGAGGCGGCCGATCGGCGCATCGCGCTCGTGCGACAGCACCACGATCCAGTTCTCGTCGGCGGCCCGGGCGAACAGCGACGCCTTGACCTCGACCGAGGTGAGCGGGAAGTCGTCGAATGCGGTGACCCAGCGCGGGTTCGCCGCCCACGGGCGCATGCACAGGTCACCGAAGAAGGCAAGCGTCCGGGCGCTCGGCCCCGCGCCGCGGACGATCACGACCTGGTGGCCCGCGCTGTGGCCGCCGGTCGGGACGACCGAGACCCCCGGCAGCACCTCCCGCTCGCCGTCCGCCCAGCCCTCCGCGCCCCAGTCCCGCACGAGGCGGAGCTCCGGCTGGTCGTAGCTCGCCACGAGGCGCGGGTTGTCGCCCAGGGCGATCTCCCACTCCGCGCGCTGCGCGACCACGGTGGCGCGGGGAAACGCGCGCGAGCCGTCGGCGAGGAGCAGGCCGCCGGCGTGGTCGAAGTGGAGGTGGCTCATCGCCACGATGTCCACGCTTCCGGGATCGAAGCCGGCGGTCCGCAGGGCGGGGACGATCGGATCGCCGGTGTATCCGCGCATCTCGCGGCCCTTCTCGGCGATCCGCTCACCGATCCCGGTCTCGACGAGCACCCGCCCAGCGGGCGTCTCGACGAGGAGGCAGTTCAGTGCCTGCAGGAGCCGGCGATCCTCGTCGGGCTCGTCGCCCACGATGTCGCGCCACAGGACGTACGGGACCGGGCCCAGGATCGCCCCGACATCCGTGCGAAACGTGCCGGCGCGCACGAGGGCGACAGTCGTCCCGCCACCGAGGTCGCGGCGCCAGTCGACGGCATCGTTCACGGGCACGAGGCGGTTCCTTCCCGGGCTACTTCGCCAGACTGGGTCGCCGGTGAGTATTCGCGGACCTCCGCGAGTGAGCCCCCGCACAGTAGTTCGGCATCCCAGCCGCCATGGTCATCGTTTGCGCAAGTCGAAGGCCCTGCAGCGCGGCCAGCACTCGCCACGGGACCAGTCTGGCCAGGTAGGCGTAGCGTGCGCATTACCGCCACGCGCAACGCCGGGACGCTCAGCCGCCGTCGCCGGTCCGCCGTCCCCGCTCGAAGTCGGCATGGAACGCCGACGCCGTCGGCTCCGACTGGCCCTGGTACTTCGACCCGAGCTCCGGTGACCCGTACGGTCGCTCCACCGCCGAGGACATCCGGAAGAACGAAATCTGCCCGATCCGCATCCCGAAGTAGAGCGCGATCGGCAGGTTCGCGACGTTCGACAGCTCGAGCGTCAGGTTGCCCTTCCAGCCCGGATCGACGTATCCCGCGGTGGAGTGGATAAGTAGGCCTAGCCGACCTAACGAGCTCTTGCCCTCCAGCCTCGCCACGAGGTCGTCCGGCAGCTCGACCCACTCGAGCGTCTGCCCGAGCACGAATTCCCCGGGGTGGAGGATGAACGGCTCCTCGGGCTCCACGTGGAGCAGCTCCGTGAGGTCCGGCTGCGGGTTCCGCACGTCGATGTACGGGTAGCGGTTGTTGCGGAACACCCGGAACGAACGGTCGAGGTGCAGGTCGACGGAGCTCGGCTGCAGGTCGCCGGCGTCGTACGGCCGGATGACGACCCGGCCCGCCTCGAGCTCGGCGCGGATGTCGCGATCCGACAGCACGCTCACTTCTTGCCTCCTCCGCCACCTCGGGTGCCGCGCTCGTTGAACAGCGAATCCACCTCGCGCTTGAGGTCCTCGAGGTCGTCGAAGCTCTGGTACACCGACGCGAACCGGATGTAGGCGATCTGGTCCAGGGAGCGCAGCTTCTCCATCGCGAGCGCCCCGATCCGTGAGGACGGCACCTCGGACGAGCCGGTGGCGCGCAGCTCCGCCTCGATCTCGTCCGCGGCCTGCTCCGCGGCGGTCGCCGGGACGGGCCGTCGCGTGAGCGCCTTGGCAAGCCCGGACGCCAGCTTGTCGCGGTCGAACTCCTGGCGCGTGCCGTCGCGCTTCACGACGATCAACCGGGCGGCCTCGACGCGCTCATACGTCGTGAAGCGCATCGTGCACGCCGGACACTCCCGCCGACGCCGGATGGTGGTGCCGTCGTCGAGGTCGCGCGAGTCAACGACCCGGGTGTCCCGACCCCCGCACTGCGGACAGCGCATCGATCCTCCTGTCGGCCGGCACCACTACGGCTTGTGGTGTGTCGACAGGATACCACTACATGCTGGGGTCGGAACGCTCATCGGAGCCGGAGATCAACGTCGACGGCGGGGGCGGGATGACCGTCCGCGACCCCGCCCGCGGCGCCCGCGCCGCACCGACACCACCCGCTCGACCGAGCGCCCCCAGCCCGCTCGTCGCGGTTCCCGGCGGCCGGGTATCGGCGACCCGACGTGCAATGACCGCCGCGTCCGCGCGGGCGTTCCGCAGGGCGAGCGTGCCCCGCTTCAGCGACGTCTGGGCCTCGAGCTCCCGTGGTCCGCCGCGGGTCGCCGCGAGCCCGGCAACGCCGTGCTCCACGAGCCGCAGCGCCCGATCCGCGCGTGTGTACGCCTCGACGAGCGCGGCGGGCGCATCGAGGAGCGATGGCACGGGGCGCAGCGCCCCCACCTCGCGGATCACCTCGTCGAGCCGCTGTCGGGTCGTCGCGACGTGCTCGTCGAGGGGCGCCGCATGGGCGCGGTGGTGCCGGACGTCCTCGATCCGCGCGAGGAGCGGGTCGATCGCGTCCCCGGCTCGGGCGTCGAGCGCCGCGACCGTGGCCTGGAACCGCTCGTGCGCGCGGATCCGCGCCACCAGCGCGTTCGCCCGGCGGAGGAAGGCGACGAACGCCACCGCGAGCGCGGCGAACAGCACGAGCGAGAGGAACGCGAGCGGCTCCATCCCAACCTCCGTGCTGCCCCCAGCCGGTTCGGCCGGCCCCCGTCGGACTCGCCTGGTGCGTCAGGCCCCGCGCCGGCTCCGGATCTCCTCGAGCAGCGCAGGCGCGACCTCGAACAGGTCGCCCACCACGAGCAGGTCCGCGAACTCGGCGATCGGCGCGTCCGGGTCGCGGTTCACGGCCACGATGGTCGATGCGCCCTGCATCCCGACCTTGTGCTGGATCGCCCCCGACACGCCGAGCGCGAGATACAGCTGCGGCTTCACGATCTTGCCCGTCTGGCCGATCTGGCGCGCGTACGGGATCCAGCCCGAATCCACGGCCGCCCGGGTCGCCCCGCTGACGCCGCCCAGCTCCTTCGCGAGCTCGTCGACGACCCGGAAGCCGTCCGGTCCGCCGACGCCGCGACCGCCGGCGACGACGACCTTCGCCTCCTCGAGCGACGCCTCGGCACCCGCCTCCTCGACCTGGTCGACCACCCGCACCGCCGGGAGGTCGAGGCTGCCGTCCGCGCCCGCCGCCTCAACCGACCCCGCGCTCGGCGCCGGCTCGGCCGCGATCGCGTTCGGGCGCACGGTGATGATCCCGCCGCCGTCCGTGAACGCGCTCCGGGTGATCAGCTTGCCGCCGAAGACGCTCATCTCGACGACCGGGCCGCCGTCCGACCAGGTCACGCCGGTCGCGTTCGAGAGCACCGGCCGCTCGAGCACCGCCGACAGGATCCCCGCGAGGTCGCGCCCGTTCGGCGTCACCCCGACCAGCACGTACTGCGCCTCGCGCGCAAGGTCCACGACGACCCGCGCCACGGCCTGCGGCGCCGGCACGCGTTCATCGGGCGCGGCATGGACCACCCGGCCGCCGGTATGGGCAGCCAGGTCCGCGGCCGCGGCCGCGTCGCCGGGCAGGAACCCCACGACCTCCAGGCCCGATGCCTCCGCGAGGCCCCGCCCCAGGGTCGCGATCTCGTTCGAGAGCTTCGTCGTCTGGCCGTCGAGCGTCTCGCCGATGACCAGGATCGTGCCCGGCATCAGAGCAGCCCCCGCGATGCGAGCAGGTCGGCGATCGCACGCGCGCCGTCGGCGGCCGAGCCCCGGACGACCTGCGTCGCCCCGCGCGCCGGGGGTGGCTCGGCGGCGACGACCTTCGTCGACCAGCCGCCGGGCGCCTCGACGCCCAGGTCGGCCAGGGAGTGGGTGACGATCTCCTTCGATCGGGCGGCCATGATCCCCTTCAGGCTCGGGTAGCGCGGCGCACCGAGCGCCTGCGTGCCGGAGATGAGCGCCGGCATCGGCGCCTCGAGCAGGTCGTAGCCGCGGGCGCTGATCCGGCGGACGCGCACGGTCCCCGCGCCCGGATCGGGCTCGATCCGCGACGCGTACGACAGGTACGGCAGCCCGTTGAGCGCCGCGATCCCGGCCGGCACGACGCCCATCGTCCCGTCCGAGGTGTCCACGCCGGCGAGCACGAGGTCGAACTCGAGCCGCTTCAGGGCC
>DASSPX010000025.1:0-8130 GCA_035699445.1 Candidatus Limnocylindrales bacterium
AACGGTCGCCCGATTCACCTGACCGGGCGGGACGGTGGAGTGGATCATGCCGCCGGGCGTGCCTTCGATCAGGTACCGGATCTCGGCACCAGCAGGGGAGCGGCCCTCCGCCGCTGCGGGGAACGAGCGGGTCTGCATGGAGCCTCCCGATGCGCGTGAGACGTGGGTCGCACCTGCGCGTCACTGGCCGAGCGGATGAGCTTCGGAATGGGTGAGCTCGTCGAGGCACTCCCCGAACCGCCCGACATACTCGTCAACGTCACCCGCCGTGTGCGCAACGGACACGGTGGGGCCAAGCCACCAGCCTGACTCCCATACCCCGCGGTTCGCCAGCCAGACACGGATCAGGGCTCGCAGGTTTGGGTCGTCGGCCGCTCGCGACGCGGCGGCGTCGACCGGCGGCGTCGGGGTGAAGAAGTACGCGGCGTGGGCCCCGAGCTGCACCACGCTCCAGCCGAGGCCGGCACGGTCGATCGCCCGGCGGAGGCCGGCCGCCATCCGCTCACCGAGCTCGGCGGTCCGCTCGAACGCATCCGGCGTCAGCACCTCGAGTAGCGAGGCGCGGGCGGCAGCCATCGACAGCGCGTTGGCGAACAGCGTGCCGCCCGTCGCAACCTGTGCGGTCGGGACACCCGAGATCACGTTCGGCTCGGGCGGCGGGGCGATCCGCGCTGCGACCTCCTCACGCATCCCGTAGGCGCCGAGCGGCACACCGGCAGCGATCGACTTGCCGACGACGAGGATGTCCGGATCCAGGCCCAGCTCGCGCGTGAGGCCGCCGTAGCCGCACACGAGCGTGTGCGTCTCGTCGAGCGCGAGCAGGGTCCCGGTCGCCCGCGTGAGCGCGCGCAGCGCCTCGTGGAACCCCGGCAGCGGGAGCACGAAGCCGGCGTTCGAGAGCGCGGGCTCGGCGAGGACCAGCGCGACATCGCCCGGGGCGAGGGCTCGCTGGAGCGCCTCCACGTCGTTGAACGGGACGATTCGCACCTGCCCGGTCACCCACCGGGGGAGACCTTCCTCTTCGACCGCGACCACGCCGCCCTCGAGCACCACGAGTGTCTGGTCGCCGTGCCCGTGGTACTTGCCATCGAACAGCAGGACGTTCTCGCGACCGGTGGCTGCCCGAGCGATACGCAGCACCTCGGTGTTGGCGAGCGTGGCGGACAGCGTGAACTGCCACTTCGGCAGCCCGTATCGGGTGCCGAGGTGTTCCGCGACCAGGATCGCGTCCATGCCCGGCAGCAGGAACTGCGTTCCCGCCGCGGCACGCGCCGCGATCGCAGCCGTCACCGCCGGAGGAGCGTGGCCGCAGAACGCACTCATGTCCGCGATGTAGACATCGAGGTACTCGTGCCCATCGACGTCGGTGAAGCGCGGTCCGTCGCCGCGCTCCACGAACACCGGCGGGTGCTCGTAGAGGTCGTCCATCCAGGACATCGGGACGCCGCGCGGCATCGACCGGCGCGCTCGCTCGAGGAGTGCCATGGAGCGCGGTCGCTCAGCCGCGAAACGCTCGTTCTCTCGGTCGAGGAGCGACGCGACGCGGGCGGGATCGACACCGGTCGAACTGCGCATGCGGGATTGAGGATCTCGCATTGGGCGGGCGCAGCCCCCGTCCCGGGCTGAAATGTCACACGTTTCCCGCCACGTGGGACAGGAGGAGAGCGACGAACCCGGTACAGTCGGTTGCATGGCCCGACCCGCGAGCGTGGACGACTACCTCACCGCCCTGGCGCCGGAGCGGCGCGAGCGGATCGAGGCTCTGCGTCGGAGCGTCCGCGAGGTCGTGCCCGAGGCCGAGGAGGCGATCGCCTACAACATGCCCGCGTTCCGGCTCGACGGCCGGTTCCTCGTCTCGTTCGATGCGTTCAAGCGCCACGACAGCCTGTTTCCCGCCAGCGAGGGCGTCGTCCGCGAGCTCGGGGACGAGGTCCGGCCCTATCTCGCCGGGCGGGGCACGATCCGCTTCCCGCTCGGCCGACCACTGCCGCTCGACCTCATCCGCCGCATCGTCGAGATCCGCGTCGGGGAGCACCGCGCCCGCCAGCGATAGGACGGGCGCGGACCCGGTCGGAGCTACGGCACGGCGACGAAGTCGTCGAGGAACTCCCGCGCGAACCCGGTATCGAGCCGGTATGTCCTGTCCGTGGCGCGGCACATCGCATCGCCGGTGACCGTGACCGAGACGATCGTGCGGGTGCCCGCGAGGAAGTGTGGACCGCCGGAGTCCCCGAAGCAGGTGCCGCCGTTGCCCGTCGACGGGTTCATCGAGAGGGTCAGCCAGGACGACGTCCTGGACAGGTAGCCCTGCTCAACGACCAGCCGTCGGCCGCCTGGCCCGAGCGCATGCGGCCCCCCGCGCTTGTCGTCCCGGACCGCGCCGTAGCCGACCGCCTCGAATCGCTGCGTCCGGAGGTACAGGCCGTCGAGCATCTGCGCCGTCGGCAGCAGCGCATGAGGCGTGATGCCGGGATTGGCGTCGAGCTCGAGAACGGCGACGTCGTACACGTTGTTGCGGCCGCCGGAGAACGCGAGCGAGTGGAAGGCCTCATCGCCCGACCAGATCGTCGAGGTCTCGGTGAACACCTCGTCGAAGATCACGCCGAACGAGCCCGGTTGTGCCCCGAACGAGAGCCCACCGAGGATGCAGTGGGCGGCCGTGACGAACACGCGCTCGGCCACGAGCGTCCCGGTGCAGAGCCCGATGATCTCGTCGTCGACCTGCGCGACCAGCCCCCCGACGTACGGGTGCCGGTTGCCGTCCGGCTCGCCGAACGTGATCGCGCTGGCGGGCGCGGCCCAGGTCAGCAGCCCGAGCAGGGCGAGGATGGTCGCCGTGCGGCGGCCCGACATCGAGAGCATGTCCCCTCCTTGTCCGTTCCCACGACACCCCGGACCGCGGCAAGGTACGAGCCGCCCATCACGCGGCCGTCACAACTCGCCCGCGGAATCGCCCACAATCCCGCGATGCGACCCTTCCGCTTCCTCGCCGAGCCCGGCACCCCGGCCGACGGGCGCGAGCTGGCCGAGATCGCCCGGCGCGCCGAGGCGATCGGCTACGACGTGCTCGTCTATCCCGATCACCTCATCCATCCGTTCGCCGTCGTGCCGCTCCTCGCCACGGCCGCGGCCGCCACGGAGCGCCTGCGCGTTGCCGCGTTCGTGCTCAACAACGACCTCCGTCACCCGGCGGTCCTCGCCCAGGACCTCGCCACGCTCGACCGGCTGAGCGGTGGCCGTGTGGAGGTGGCGATCGGTGCTGGCTGGTACAAGGCGGAGTACGACGCGATCGGGCTGCCATTCGACCCGGTGCAGGTCCGCCAGGCACGCCTCGCCGAGGCGATCGCGGTCCTGAAGGGCTGCTTCGGCGACGGGCCGTTCAGCTTCGAGGGCGAGCACTACCGGATCCGCGACCACGACGGCCAGCCGAAGCCGGTCCAGCGCCCGCACCCGCCGATCTTCATCGGCGGCGGCGGGCGGCGCACGCTCGAGCTCGCCGCGCGCGAGGCGCAGACCGTCGGCCTCGCGCCGCGGACCGTGTTTCGCGACGGTGCGCCCGTGGGCGAGCCCCGGTCCTACACGCTCGCCGCCACCGAGGAGAAGATCGCCTGGGTCCGCGAGGCGGCAGGTGACCGCTTCGCGGAGCTCGAATTCAACGTCTACCCGAGCGGGTCGGCGCCCGTCATCACCGACGACGCGCGCGGCGAGGCCGAACGGATCGCGCAGCGGATGCGCGACCGGAGCGGGACCGAGATCACGACCGACGAGGTGCTCGAGTCGCCGCACATCATGGTCGGCTCCGTGGATGCGCTCGTCGACAAGTTCCGGATCCTGCGCGAGCGGTTCGGCATCAGCTCGATCATGACCGGCGATGTCGACACGCTCGCGCCCGTCGTGGAGCGGCTGGCCGGAACCTGAGCCGGCCGTGGCGCGACGACGTCGACCCCGCTTGCCCTGGCGGCCGGCCGAGGCAGCGCTTGCCTGATCGCCCGGTCGGGTCTCCGGGCTATCGTGTCGCTTCGTGGTCGAGCAGCGTGATCTGAGCCGCGCCCTGCGCACGCATCTGTGGCCGCGGCTGGCCGGGATCGGGTTTGCGGACAGGACCGACCGCGTTGCCTGGCGTCGCCAGGGTGGTCATGTCGACTTGGTCGAGATTGCGACCGTGGGTGAGCGAGCCGACCCCATTGGGTGCACGCGAGTGTCGTTCACCGCGCATGTCGCGTCCGTGCCGGCCTGGCTCGCGGGGCAGCACGTTCGGCTGCGGCGGGGCCTGCCAGCGCCCCACTACTGGGACACGCCGCTCCAGAGGGTGCTCAGGAAGACGCTCCACCAGCCATGGTTCCGACCCTTCACGAGGCCACCCGGCAACCTGCCGCGACCGCTCGCGCTGCATCGGGCAGCGTTGAGGCGTGTCTTCCGTCGCGATCGCCACGATCGCCCGGACATCTGGTACGAGCTCGACGACGGGTCGAACCTCGATGGGGTGGTCCTTGACCTGCTGCGGTGATCGGGTCGGTCGGCCTGCCGCAGCTTGAGGCGTACCAGGATCCACGCACGGTGATCCGGCTCGCGCGCTCGGGCGAGCTGCCCATGGCGCCCACCTCCCCGGCTGCCGAGGAGCTGATGGAAGCAGCCGAGCGCGCGATCGCGTCGGGATCGGCCTGATGACCACGGGCGGGCGCCAGTGCGGGACGCTCACCGGGCAAGGCCGCAACCTGAGCCGGCTCAGCCCTCCACGGTGAAGGTGTGGATCATCCCCTGCGTGAAGTGCGGCGGGCCGTCCGCGGGCGGGGTCCCGCCCGGCGACGCGTTCGGGTCCTGCGACGGCAGCTCCTTCATCCCGACCGGGACGAAGCACAGCATGACGTAGTCGCCGGGCTCGGTGACCGTGACCGTGTCGGCCGCCTCCTCGCCGGGCGCGGCGAACACGACGCCGGCCTCGGTCACGAGCTTGATGCCCTCGTCCGGCGGCAGGGCGAGGATGTCCTCGAACGACTGCGTCACGTCGTCGTTGCGGCGGTAGACGGCCATCTCGTGGAGCTCCTGGCCGTCGTTGCGGAGGCCGAGGACGGTCCCGCTCTCGACGGTTGCGGGCATCCCCTCGAACCGGTAGTCGACGGCGGACACGGTGATGTCGGCCGCCGCTCCGGAGGCCGGCGGCGAGCCCGCGGCGCCGGAGGTGTCCACCGAGGGTGACGCGTCGCCGGGCGGTGAGGCGCCGACGCCGCCGCACGTGGCGACGGCGGTGGCCGCGACGACGGACAGGAGGAGGAGACGAGCAGGGCGTGCAGACATCGCTTGAACCTCGGGGTGACGGACGGGGCCGTGGATGGTCTGTGGCCGTCGGGTCCGCGCAGCCCTCCTCGACCGCCGCACGCGTTGCAGCGGCATCTCGACATTCCCCGACGGCCCTCGTGTCGACAGGACTCGACGAATGTCGCTTGCGCCAACCTCGCCGCGTGCACGACCGTTCGAGACCGACCGGCCCGACCCTGGTGTGAATCCGTGACTGTCCCGCGCGCCCCTGCCTCCCGAACTGCACGCACGAGCGACCTGTTCGCGCCCGCCTACCGCGCGATGGTCATCGGCCTCGTGCTCACCGTGACCCTGGTCGCGGTCGAGGCGCTCGCGATCGGCACCGTCATGCCGATCGTGGCCGAGGAGCTCCGCGGCCTCGAGCTGTACGGCTGGGTGTTCTCGGCGTTCTTCCTCGGCAACCTGATCGGGATCGTGCTCGCCGGCGGCGCGCTCGACCGGATGCCGCTCGTTCGTCCGTTCGCCGCGGGGATGGGGCTGTTCGCGCTCGGGCTCGCGATCGGGGGGCTCGCGCCCACGATGCCCGTGCTCGTGCTCGGCCGGTTCATCCAGGGTCTGGGTGCCGGGGCGGTGTCGCCCACGGCCTACGTCGCGATCGGCCGGACGCTCCCCGAGCCGCTCCGCCCGCGGATGTTCGCGATCCTGTCGACAGCCTGGGTCGTTCCCGGTGTCATCGGCCCCTCGATCGCCGCGGTCGTCGGCGAGGTGCTCGGCTGGCGATGGGTGTTCCTCGGCTTGCTGCCGCTGCTGGTCGTTGCGATCGCGCTCGCGCTGTATGCGCTGCGGACCGTCCCAGATGCCGAACCCGCCTCGTCCGAGCACCAGGCCGCCGCGAACGCGGTCCGGCGGCTGCCGAACGCACTGCTCGTGGCAATCGGCGCCGGCATCCTCGTCGCCGCGCTGACCGCGCCCGAGCCGCTCCTGCTCGTCGGCGGGTCGGCAGTCGGGCTGGCGCTGCTGCTTCCTGCGTTCCGCCGACTGACGCCCCGGGGCACGCTCATGCTCGCCGCGGGGTTGCCGGCTGCGGTGCTCCTGCGGGGGCTGCTCACGTTCGCCTTCTTCGGGCCGGACGCGTACCTGCCGCTCCTCCTCCAGGACTGGCGTGACACATCCGCCGCGCTCACCGGCCTCGCGTATACGGCGGCCACGCTGAGCTGGACGGCCGGCTCGTGGCTCCAGGCGCGGCGCATCGAGCGCGTCGGACCGACTGCGTTCGTCGCCGTCGGGTTCGCGACGGTCACGATCGGGACGCTGGCGACCATGGCCGTGCTGCTGCGCGCGGTGCCGCCCGAGCTGTCGATCGCGACGTGGGCCGTCACGGGCCTCGGCATGGGCTTCGCGTACTCCGCCTTCACGGTCATCGTGCTCCGCGACGCCGCACCCGCCGAGCAGGGTCAGGTCACGTCCGCTCTCCAGCTGTCCGAGACGCTCGGGACGGCGCTCGGGATCGGGCTCGCGGGCGCGTTCGTCGCCGCTGCCGCACGCGCCGGGGCAGGGGAGGCGCTGGGCGTCGCGCTCGCCGCGGTCTTCGGACTGGGCGTCGTCGCGGCCCTCGCGGGCGTGCTCGGCGCCCGGCGTCTGGGCACGCGCGGGTCCGGGCGCCAGGACGAGCTGGCGCGTGCGCGCGACGGCGTCGTCGAGGCGCCGGCCGAGGGACACGTCGCGGCGGAGCCGGGCGGGTAGACTGGGCGCCCTCGCCGCTGCGAGACGCGAGTCCCGCGGGTCCACGTGCCCAGGAGGATCCCCCTACCGATGTCCGCCGAGACGCTTCGCGAGAAGATCCGCGAGATCCCCGACTTCCCGAAGCCCGGCATCCTGTTCTACGACATCACGACGCTGCTGAAGGACACGGCCGCGTTCCGCGATGCGATCGACCTGATGCTGGAGCCGTACCGGGACGACCGGATCGACGTCGTCGTGGGCATGGAGTCGCGCGGCTTCATCTTCAGCGCGCCGATGGCCTACCTGCTCGGCTGCGGCCTCGTCCCGGTGCGCAAGCTGGGCAAGCTCCCGGCCGAGACGCTCACCGTGGAGTACGCCCTCGAGTACGGCAGCAACACGCTCGAGATCCATCGCGACGCGATCCAGCCCGGGCAGCGGGTGCTGATCGTGGACGACCTGCTCGCCACCGGCGGCACGGTCAAGGGCACGATCGAGCTCGTGGAGCGGCTGAAGGGCGAGGTGGTAGGCCTCGCGTTCCTCGTCGAGCTCGAGTTCCTCAAGGGGCGCGAGCGGCTCGAGGGCCGGCGCGTCTCGAGCGTCATCCGGTACTGACGGGCCGGATCAGGGATCCGCCTGGCGCGCCTGGTGGGTTGAGCGTCGCCGATGCCGGACGCGGACGGTCCCGCTGACGAGGGCGTCGACCTCGGTCGCCGGACGTTCTTCCGGCGGTTTGCGGGCGACGTCGTATCGGCCGCGTCGTCCGCGATCGGCGTGCTGGGCGTCCTCCAGGAGACCTCCGCCGAGGCGGCCCGTGATCTCCTGGGCGCAGGCGAGGCGGACGCCGACGAAGCGCCGACCGGCTTCCGGTCCGCATTCCGCTGGGATGGCGACGTGTGCTGGGTCGTGGACCAGCGGCGGATCCCCGATTCGATCGGCGAGTACAGCATCCGCGGCGCCGCGGAGGCCGCGTTCGCGATCCGCGAGGGGCTCGTCCGCGGGGCGCCGGTGGCCCGGCAGCTGGCCGCCGTCGGGCTCGCCCTGACGGCACACCGGCATCGCACGACGCGCCCGTACGCGCGCCGGGCGCAGATCCGCGGCTCGGCGAACGGCATCCGCGCGGCCCGACCGGCGCTGGGCGGGGTGGTGGACGCG
>DASSPX010000026.1:0-16232 GCA_035699445.1 Candidatus Limnocylindrales bacterium
GGCCGGGACGCGACCGGGCTCGATGCGGTCGAGTGGGCACGGCGGGCGGTCGATCTCGGGGCGGGCGAGCTGCTCGTGACGTCGATCGACCGCGACGGGACGCGGTCCGGCTACGACACGGAGCTGCTGCGCGCGATCTCCTCGGCGGTGGAAGTCCCGGTGATCGCGTCGGGCGGCGCGTCCGGACCGGCCGACTTCGTCGCCGCGGTGCGGGACGGCGGTGCCGATGCGGTGCTCGCGGCGTCGATCTTCCATCGGCGGATGCACTCGATCGCCAACGTGAAGGCCGCGATGGCCGCCGCCGGGCTGCCGGTGCGCATTCCCGCCGAAGCGTGGGCACCGGTCGCATGACGGTCGGGTTCGACGTCGCGGCCGACGGCGTCCGGTTCGACCCCGTCACGGGGCTGGTGGCGGGCGTCGTCCAGGATGCCGGCGACGGGCGGGTGCTGATGGTCGGCTGGCTCGATCGCGAGGCGCTCGAGGCGACGCTGCGCACCGGCGAGGTCCACTTCCACTCCCGCTCGAGAGGGCGGCTGTGGCGGAAGGGCGAGACGTCCGGGAACGTGCTCCAGCTGC
The DNA here is from genome assembly GCA_035699445.1 of Candidatus Limnocylindrales bacterium. Classification (GTDB taxonomy): domain Bacteria; phylum Chloroflexota; class Limnocylindria; order Limnocylindrales; family CSP1-4; genus DASSPX01. Next base: position 577 of record DASSPX010000026.1, read on the forward strand.
GCGGGATCGAGCTCGACTGCGACGCGGACGCCCTCCTGCTCCGTGTGGACCCGGCCGGGCCGACGTGTCACCGCGGGACGCGCTCGTGCTTCGACGAGGATTCCGTGCCCGCCTTGCAGGGATTCGCGTGGCTCGAGACGCTCTGGGCCACGCTCGCCGAGCGGGCGGCCACGCGGCCCGAAGGGTCGTACACGGCCCGGCTGCTCGAAGGCGGCGTGGACGCGGTCGCCCGGAAGGTCGCCGAGGAGGCCACCGAGGTGGTGCTCGCGGCGCGCGACGACGCCGAAGCGGAGCGAACCGGGGGCGATCGGGCGGCCACCGCGGCGGCGCTCGCGGGCGAGACCGCGGACCTGCTCTACCACGCGCTCGTGCTGCTCGCCGAGCGTGGCGTTGCGGCGGGCGACGTGGTGGAGGTGCTGCGGGCGCGACGCCGCTGAAGGGGGGCCGCGTCGGCCTCGCTACGGGCGTCCGGGGCCGCGCGGGACGTTGTACCGGTCGGCGCCGAGGATCGCGTCCGTCTTGTGACGCTCCAGCTCCGCCTGGAGCCGATCGTCCTCGAGAGCGTCCTCAGCGGTTCGCCGGCGTCGCGGCCGCCGGACGAGGCCCACGAGGAGCGCGACGGCGACGGCACCGAGCAGGGCCCCGATGACCATGGGATCGGGCATGCCCCGAGGATATCCAGGACGCCAGGGGTGCAGGATTCCCGCGAGATGGGACAGGATCGGGCCGCGACGGACCGGCGGAGGGCGAGGTGGCGCCGCCTCCCGCGCCGCAGCCAGACGCCCGAGCGTGGGCGATCGTCGGCCGAGTCTCGCCGGAGCGCCCGAACGGACCCGCACGGGCGCCGGCATCGATCCTGTCCCGCGTGAAAGGAATACCGTGGGGTCGCGCCTCCGGACTGGCGGAGTGGCGGCCTTTGGGTGAGGCGCGGGAAGGCGGCTGCGCGTCGGCCGGCCCCCGGCCGGACCGGCTGACCGTCAGGTTGTCATCCCGGGCGCATCGAGGCCCGACCTGCGCACCCATCCCGCGCCGACCGCGGTCCACAGCCTCCGGGCGATGCGGGACGGCGCGTGTGACCGGAAGTCATGCCGGCCGGAGGCCCGCGCGCCCCCCGCCACCGGGCTCGAGTGGCGACGAAGGTCGGGCGAAGCGACCGAGATGACCATGTGACGGTCACGCCGCCGGGAGCGCGGAACCGGGCCGCCTACCGCGCGAGCCGGCCGATCTCGCGCCGGCGCTTGCCCACCCGCACCTCGTACCACTCGCCCGCGATCGGTTCGGGGACGGCCGACGCGGGATCCGTCACGCGCGTCCCGTTGACCGTGACCGCGCCACCCTGCACGAGCCGCCGGGCCTCGCCGCGCGACGCCGCCATGCCGCTCTCCGCCAGGAACGCCAGGACGCCGTCGGCGATCTGCGCCGGCGACACCGTGAAGCCGTCGAGGGCCGTGTGCAGCGACGAGAGCAGCTCCGGATCGCCGATGGGGTCGCGCTGGAACAGCGCCTCGGACAGCTTGACGGCATCGCGCGCCGCGCTCTCGCCATGGACCCGCTCCGTCACTTCCCGCGCGAGCGCCCGTTGCCCCTCGCGCGCCTCGGGCCGTGCGGCGTGCGACGCCTCGAGCGCCTCGATGCCGTCCCGCCCGATGAGCGTGAACCAGCGCAGGTACACGGGCAGGTCGCGGTCATCGGTGTTGAGCCAGTACTGGTAGAACGCGTACGGCGACGTCCGGGCCGGGTCGAGCCACACCGACTCCCCGCCCTCGCTCTTGCCGAACTTCGCGCCCGACGGCGACAGGAGCAGCGGGTACGCCAGCCCGTGCGCCGGCGCGTGGTCCTCCTCGGCGCCCGTCACGCGCCGGATCAGCTCCAGGCCCGCGGTGATGTTCCCCCACTGGTCCGCGCCGCCCATCTGGAGCTCCACCCCCTCCTCGCGGTAGAGGTGGAGGAAGTCGGCCGCCTGGAGGGTCATGTAGCTGAACTCGGTGAACGACAGCCCGCGGTCCAGACGCTGCTGCACCGAATCCTTCGCGAGCATGTACGGGACGGTGAAGTGCTTGCCCACGTCGCGCAGGAAGTCGATCAGGCCCATCGGTCCGAGCCAGTCGAGGTTGTTCGCCATCCGCGCCTGGGCCAGCCCGGGCGAGAAGTCGAGGAACCGCTCCAGCTGGGCGCGGATGCACGCGACGTTGTGCTCGAGCGTCGGCAGGTCCAGCAGCGCGCGTTCCGCGGACCGCCCGGACGGGTCGCCGATCATCCCCGTCGCGCCGCCCACGAGCGCCACCGGCGCACCCCCCGCGCGCTGGAAGCGCACGAGGCCCATGATCGGCACGAGGTGGCCCACGTGGAGCGAATCCGCGGTCGGGTCGAAGCCGTTGTACCCGGCCAGCGGGCCACCCCGCGCCAGCCGATCCGGGAGCCCGGGCGTCGAGTCGTGCAGCATGCCCCGCCACTGGAGCTCGGGGAGCAGCGTCGCCAGGCTCATCGCGCCGCGCAGGAGCCGACCGGGTCACGCCCGACCCGGCCCATTCGGGGGGTCGGGCCGTCCATGGACCCCATGCTACCCTCCGCTCCGCCATGCAGACCAGCCATGCACGGCGTCAGCGGCACCGCCGTCAGGGAGCCGCTCGTCGCCGTGGAGGCGGCCGCGGCGCGGCGAGCGCCATCGTCGTCGCACTCCCGCTCGTCCTCTTCAGCTTCCTGCTCCTCGTCGGCTTCGTGGGCTTCACCGGAGCCGTTGCGGCGTACACGTACTTCAGCCGCGACCTGCCCGACCCGAAGGACGCGCTCGACGCCCTGAGCTTCTCCCAGCAGTCGGTCGTCTACGACCGCACCGGCGAGGTCCAGCTCGCGAAGCTGGGTGACGACCGGCGCGAGGTCGCGACGTTCGAGGAGTTCCCGCTCGAGCTCATCGACGCGACGACCGCGATCGAGGACAAGACGTTCTGGGAGAACTCCGGCTTCGACCCGATCGGGTTCACGGCGGCCGCGCTGGACACGATCTCGGGCAACGAGCGCGGCGGGTCCACGATCACCCAGCAGCTGGTCCGCGCCCGCCTCCTGCCAGCGTCCGCCTTCGAGGGCTCGATCTACGAGCGCAAGATCAAGGAGATCATCCAGTCGGTCCGCCTGACCCAGGCCTATCCGGGCGAGGACGGGAAGCGGACGATCATGGAGAAGTACCTCAACAACTCGTTCTACGGGAACCGGTCGTACGGCGTGAAGGCGGCCGCGCGCTCGTACTTCGGCAAGGAGCTCGAGGAGCTTACGCTCGCCGAGATGGCGCTCCTGGCGGCCATCCCGCAGTCGCCCACGGCCTACGACCTCGTCCGCAACGCCGTCGAGGAGGAGTACACCGACGCAGACGGCAATCCGGCCACCCGGCTCGTCGTCCCGCGCACCGCCGAGGTCGTCCAGCGGCGGAACCGGATCCTCGAGTTCATGAAGGATCCCGAGCGCAGCGTCCTGTCCGGCGAGCTGCACGACCTCGCCGACTACGAGAGCGCGAAGCTCGAGCCGGTGATCCTCGCGCCGCAGCTGCCCGAGCGCTGGCGGGCGCCGCACTTCGTCTGGCAGGTCCGCGAGCAGCTCGCCGCGATCGTGTGCGGCGACGTGCCGGCCGACGAGTGCGAGCAGATCGACAACGGCGGCCTGCGCGTCGTCACCTCGCTCGACTACGAGATGCAGCGCGTGGTCGAGAAGTGGGTGCTCGTGGCGGCTCGCGCCCCGCAGTCGAAGAACACCGACTCGATCCTCGACTCGCGGAAGATCCCCGCCCGCCACCGCGACTGGATCCGGGGCCTGATCGGGCGGAACATCCACAACGCCGCGTCGGCGGTCATCGACTACCGGACCGGGCAGGTCCTCGCGTACGCGGGCTCCGCCTCGTACACCGGCCGCGGCACCGAGGTATACCAGCCGCAGTTCGACGTCCTCGAGGACGGCTGGCGGCAGCCGGGGTCGGCGATCAAGCCGATCGACTACCTGATCGGCATCGACGACCGCACGATGACCGCAGCGACGATGTTCATGGACGCCGTCACGAACTTCGCGCCCGAGGGTCGCGAGCCGTTCACGCCGACGCAGGCGGACGGCCTCGAGCGCGGGCCCGTCCGGCTCCGCCAGGCGCTCCAGTTCTCGCTCAACATCCCGGCCATCAAGGCCGGCTTCATCAACGGCATCGAGCACCAGTTCGAGCGCACGAAGGACTTCGGGCTGCGCTACGCCGCGAACGCGATCCCGGTCATCTCGGAGAGCATCGGCACGATCGAGACGCACCCGATCGACCTGCTGAGCGCGTACGGCGCGATCGCGAACGCGGGAACGCTCATGCCCCGCCAGTACATCCTCGAGATTCGCGACGCCGACGGGAACGTCATCTGGTCGGCGGACGCCCAGCGCGGCGGCGGGCGGCGGGTCGCCTCGCCCGAGGCGAGCTACATCGTCACCGACATTCTGGCCGGCAACACGATCGACGAGGTGAACCCGTACTGGGCCGACTGGAAGATCGTCGACGGCGACACCCGGCGGCCCGCCGCGTACAAGACGGGCACGACGAGCGACAACCGCGACGTCCACGCCTACGGCTACCTCGCCCCGCCCGAGGATCCCGACGCGTACGCGCTCGCCGTGGGCGTGTGGATGGGCAACTCGAACAACGAGCCGAACAAGGGCTCGCTGTCGCTCGACTCGTCGGCGCCCTTGTGGTCGGCGATCCTCACCGAGCTCTCGGCCGGAATGCCGATCGCGCAGTTCTCGGACAGCCGGCCGGAGGGGATCGTCGAGGCGACCGTGGACGCGTTCACGGGGATGAAGCCCGGCGGGGCGACCGTGAAGTCGGTGAAGGAGCTGTTCCTGCCCGGCACCGTGCCCGAGGAGACCGCCGACCTGTACACGATCCTCGACATCGACGAGGCGTCGGGCCTGCGCTGGCAGGAGGGCTGCGTGGGGCCGATGGTGACCCGCGCGTTCCTCGACTTCTCGAAGGCCGAGCCTGCGTTCCCCGAGTGGCAGCCGTTCACCCGGGACTGGGCGCGCCGGGCCGCGGCCGGGCGGCGCGCCGGCGGGCCCGAGGGCACCCGACCGACGTACTTCTACAACAACTCGTTCGCGCCGTTCGGGCGGACGTGGGGCGGCCGGTTCGCGCCGGCGGACCTGTGCCCGATCCCGGTCGCGCCGACGCCGTGCGTGTCGATCGACCCGCTCTTCCCGTGCCCGATCATCGAGCCCACGCTGCCCCCGGAGGACCCGAACGCGGGCAACGGCGGTGGCGGTGGCGGTGGCAACGGCAACGGCAACGGGAACGGTGGCCGGCCCGGTGGAGGCGGCGGAGGCTGACAGGCCCGGCGCCCGCCGGCTGGGGCAATCAGTCCCGGCGGCCGACCAGGAGCAGCGTCTCGGCTGACCCCCTGCCCTTGACGTCGATCACCCCTCGCGGCTCGAAGGCGTGCGTCCGGGACAGCCGCTGGGCGGTCGCCGCGGTCACCTGGATCCGCCCGGGGATCCCGTGGGACTCCATCCGGCTGGCCATGTTCACGGTGTCGCCCCACACGTCGTAGATGAACTTGCGGATCCCGATCACGCCGGCGACCGCGGGCCCAACATGCAGCCCGACCCGGACCTGGAGATCGAGCCCGAGCTCGCCGCGCAGCCCGGCCGTCGCATCGAGAATCGCGAGCGCCATGTCGGCCATCCGCTCCGCGTGATCGCCCGCGCCGCCGGGAGCCGGCCCGCCGGCCGCCCGATCCCCGGGCGCGTCGAGCCCGCCGACCACCATGTACGCATCGCCGACGGTCTTGATCTTCTCCAGGCCGAACCGGTCCACGAGCGCGTCGAACGCGGAGAAGATCCGGTTGAGCAGGCGGACGACGTCGGTCGCCGGCAGCCGCGCCGCAAGCGGCGTGAAGTCGACGACGTCCGCGAACAGCACCGTCATCTCGTCGAAGCGGTCGGCGATCACGACCTCGCCCTCGCGCAGCCGCTGTGCGATCGAAGGCGGCAGGATGTTGAGGAGCAGACGTTCGTTCTCGCGGTTCGTCCGCTCGACGAGCCGGGCGGCGGTCACGTCGGTGCCGTACAGGTTGATCGACTCGAACTCGTACACCGACGCGACGAGGATCTCGAACGTCCGCTCCCCCGCCGCGAGCTCGATGACATCGGGGTGGCTGGCCTCGGTCGCCCCGCGGACGGCAGTCAGCAGCGGCTCGGGCAGGATCTCGCCCACTTCGACCCCGAGGGCGTCGAGGATCGGCCGGCTGGCCGGGTTCGCGAACTGGAGACGGCCGTCGCGCGCGATGCGGAGCACGGGGTTGGGGTTGAGCATCGGGAAGCGGTCGACCGCACGTGCCGCGGTGACGTCCGTTCCGTACAGGTTCGTGAACCCGAACTCCGGGATCTCGACCGGTCGCAGCTCGTACACGCGGCCGCCGCCCCGGACCTCGATCGTCCCGCCCGCCGCGCGGGCGCGCCAGACATCGTCGACGAGCCCGGCCGGCAGGGTTGATCCGACCGCCACGCCCAGCGCCTCGACGATCATCCCGCTCGCGGTATTGGCGTAGATCAGGCGACCGCCCTCGTCCACCCGGAGCACGGGGTTCGGGTTCCGATCGGGGAACCGCTCGACGACCTTCTCCGCGGTGACGTCGGTGCCGTACAGGTTGATCGCGCCCAGCGAGGGGACGTCGACGGCGGTGAGCCGGAACGTCTGGTGGCGGGCCGGGCATTCGATCTCGAGGCCCTCGAGCTCCGGCGCCGCGGCGTGGCGGCGGAGCTGAGCGAGGAGGTCCGGGGCCACCGGCACCCCGACCGCCAGCCCCAGCCGCTCCCGGATCGCCTCGCTCGCGTCGTTTGCATAGACCAGCGTCCCGTGGGCGTCGACGCGGAGGACGGGGTTCGGGTTCGCACCCGGAAAGAGCTCGACCGCCGCGATATCGCCGGGCGCGCCCTCAGAGCGTGACGATCGTCGCGCCATCGCCACCCTCACCGCGCTCGCCCGGGCGGAACGCCTTGACGAGCGGATGGCCGCCGGCAAGGTCGCGCACGGCGTCGCGCAGGGCACCGGTGCCCAGCCCGTGGATGACCGTCACGCGGTCCAGGCCGGCGAGCGACGCATCGTCGAGGTAGCGCGACAGCGCGTCGAGCGCCTCGTCCACCCGTGCGCCGCGGAGATCGAGCGACGACGCCACGCTGCGCGCCCGCCCCAGCCGCAGCGCGCCGATGTTCGACGGGCCGCCCGGCCCGCCGTCCGTCGCGCCGCCGCCGGCTTCTCGCGACCGCGCCCCGCCCGCGACCGCCGCCGACCCTCCCTGCCCCGCGCCGACGAGCGCCGGCTCCAGGTCGCTCGTCTCGACGAGCACGCGCATGCCGCCCGCCTCGAGCGTCGCCCGCTTCCCGCCCCGCTCGAGGGCGGCGATCCGGCCTTCCCAGCCCCCGGTCCGGCTTCGCGCCCGCTCGCCGACGCGCCACCGGCGCTCCACCCTCGGCGTCTCGACCGCCGCCGGCCGCTCCAGCTGGGGCAGTCGCTCGAGCGTCTGCTCCGCGCGCTCGACGATCGCATCGATCGCGGGTGCGGTGAGCGAATCGCGCTCCAGCCGCCTGCGGGTGCTCGCGACCTCGTCGCGGAGCGTGGCCACCAGGCGCTCGGCGTCGGCCCGTGCGGCCTTCACGGCCTCGTCGCGCTCACGGCGCGCCCGGCGGCGCTCCTCGTCAGCGGCACGGAGCGCCTCCGCCGCCTTCGCCTCCGCCTCGCGCGCGCGATCGAGCGCCGCCGCCAGCTCCCGCTCCCGGTCACGGATCGCGGCAAGCGTCGATTCGAACGCGGCCTCGTTCTCGGACAGCCGCGAGCGCGCGTCGGCGACGATCGCGTCCGGCAACCCGAGCCGCTCCGCGATCGCGAACGCCTGCGACCCGCCGGGCAGCCCGATCGAGAGGCGGTACGTGGGCGAGAGCGTCTCGAGATCGAACTCGACCGATGCGTTCCGCGCGGCCGGCGTCTCGTGGGCGTACACCTTGAGCTCCGCGTAGTGCGTCGTGGCCGCGACCAGCGCCCCGGACCGGATGAAGTGGTCGAGCAGCGCCTGGGCGAGCGCCGAGCCCTCGGTGGGATCGGTGCCCGCGCCCAGCTCGTCGAGGAGGACGAGCGTGCCCGGCCCCGCCTCCGCGACGATCCGGATGATCGAGCGCAGGTGGCCCGAGAACGTGGACAGCGACTGGGCGATCGACTGCTCGTCGCCGATGTCGGCGAACACGTCGCGGAACACGGGCAGCCGGGACCCGGGCGCGGCGGGGATGTGCAGGCCCGCCTGGTGCATGAGCGCGAGCAGGCCGAGCGTCCGGAGCGCGACGGTCTTGCCGCCGGTGTTCGGCCCCGTGATCACGAGCGCCGTGTAGCCGTCGCCGAGCCGGACGTCGATCGGGACCACGCGCCCGGACAGCCCCGGGTGGCGCGCCGAGAGGAGCTCCACCACCGGCCGCTCGCTGGTCTCGGCCCGCGTGGCATCCATCTCCGCGGCCAGCTGTGCCTTCGCGGCCCAGAAGTCGAACGCCGCGAGCGCCTCGAGCGTCTCGCGCAGGAGGGTCGCGTTCGCGCCCACGAGCGCCGACAGCTCGTCGAGGATCCGGCCGACCTCCTCGTCCACGGCCGCCTGCGCCTCGCGCCACGCGTTCCCGAGCTCGACGACGACGAGCGGCTCCACGAACAGCGTCTGCCCGCTGCCGGACGCGTCGTGGACGATGCCCTTCACGCGGCTGCGGGCCTCCGCCTTCACGGGCACGACGTAGCGCCCGTTGCGGAGCGTGATGATCGGCTCCTGGAGGGCGCCCGCGAGCTCGCTGCCGACCATCGTGTCCAGCCGGCGTCGCAGCCGGTCGTACGCGACGCGCACCGCGGCCCGGAGCCCGCCGAGGCGCGGCGAGGCCGTGTCGAGCAGCTCGCCGGCGGGATCGAACGAGCGAGCGAGCGTCGAGCGGAGCGCGGGCAGCGAATGAAGCCGCCGCGCGATGTCCCGGAGGAGCGGCCGCCGGTCGTCCTGGAGACTCGTCTGGAGGCGGCTCGCCGCGTCGAGGGTGTCGAGGATGCCCAGGAACTGGTCCGGGTCGAGCCGGCCGCCGCGCACGGCCCGCCCGACCCAGGGATCGATGTCGTGGCTGGCCCCGATGCCCACGCCGGGCCGCTCGGAGAGCAGGGCGCGGGTCTGGTCGGTCTCGTCGAGCCCGCGCGCGACGATCACGGGATCCGCCGACGGGACGAGCGCCTCGGCAAGGCGACGGGACGGGCCGAAGCTGGTCTTCTCGGCGAGCCGTTCGCGGACCTGGGGGAACTCGAGGAGGGAGATCGAGCGGGCGTCCACCGTGGGAGCGGTCAGGCCCCGCCGGACGCCCGCCGGCGCGGCCCGGACAGCGACGGACTGCCCGCGACGGTGAACCGCCACGGACGGGCGGCCCACTCGCCCGCGTAGGCGACGCCGATCCGGGGTGAGGTCTCGATCGTGGCCGGCTCGCCGGACGGTGCCGCCTCGATCCGCACCGGCGCACCCGGGTCGAGCAGGTCCTGGCCGGTCAGGGATCGATCGAGCCCGAAGCAGGCGGTCACGAGCGCCGGACCCGCCGCGAGCCGCTCGGCAGGCACCCGCATCGCCGCATCCGCCTCACGCTCGGCGGCCGCGGCGTCCCGACGTCGCGCCCGTGCCGAGGACGCGCGCGCGGCCCGCATCGCGTCGATCCCGGCCAGCGGCTCGACGGCGCGGATGAGCAGCGCCGCGGGACGGCCGGGCGGCTCCGTGACGACGTTCAGGAGGTGGTGCATGCCGTAGACAAGGTACACGTAGGCGATCCCCGGGGGCCCGTACATCACCTCGTTGCGAGCCGTCCGCCCGAACCGGGCGTGCGAGGCCAGATCGGCCTCGCCGATATACGCCTCGACCTCGACGATCCGGGCGGTTCGGACCACGCCGCGGCGCGGTCCCTCGCGCACGAGGACGGCGCCGAGGACGTGGCGGGCGGCGTCGAGCGTCGAGCCCGCGAGCCGCTCGCGCGCGAGCGGGCGCGGAGCGGAACGCGCGAGCGGCTCGCGGGGAGCGGTCAGGCGCGCGGGTAGAGCGCCTTGATCGACTCCGGCACGAGCAGGCCGCCGATCGCGAGCAGGCGCGGGATGATCGTGCCGTTCAGGAGATCGCCGGTGCCCGATTCGTGGAGCAGGGTCCAGCCCGTGCGCAGGAACTCGATCTCCTGGGGATCGACCGCGAACGGGAGCAGGAAGTACGAGTCGAGGATGATCTTCATGAAGATCAGCAGCAGCATCCCCTGGACGACGCCCAGGAAGCCGCCGATCGATTCGTCCACGAACGTGTACTTCTCGAACAGCGCGGTCTTGTGGTAGGTCCCCTGGATCGTGAGCGTGAACGCGACGAGGGCGGCCACGAACACGGTGAGGAAGCCGACCATCGCCGCGTACTCGGGCGGAAACTGCGTCCAGTTCGCGCCGAGGAAGTCGCCCAGGGGCTCCTTGACGTTCGCCGCCAGCAGGAACGAGAACAGCATCCCCCCGATCCCGAGGAGCCGCCGGATCGTTCCCTGGACGAAGCCCAGGATGAACATCGCGAACAGGAACAGGATGACGAGCAGGTCCGTCGTGTCGATGCTCGCCAGGAAATCGCCGACGTTCACGCGCGCTCCCCGTTTGCACCCCCGCAAGCCCCCGCGTCAGGGCCGCGGCGAGCGTAGCAAGCGCGTCGAGCGCGCAACAACGGACCCAACCGCCCTATTCCGACCGGGCCGGTCAGGATCTGATGCGGCCGCCGATCGCCGCGAGCGCGCGCACGACCGCCCCGACCGCCTCGTCGACCTCTTCCTCGGTGAGGGTCCGCTCCGCCGACAGGAACGTCAGCCGGACGGCAAGGCTCTTCTCGTCGGCACCCAGCGGGGTGCCCCGATAGACGTCGAACAGGCGCACGTCGCGCAGCAGCGCGCCCGCGGACGACCGGACTGCCCCGAGCACGTCGGCCGCCGCGACGCTCTCGCCCACGACGACCGCAAGGTCCCGGTCCACGGGCGGGAACCGGCCGACGCTCGGCGCCCGGACCGCGGCCAGCCGGCCGCTGCCCAGTCCCGCGAGGGCGACCTCGGCCGCGATCACGCGGTCTGCCGTCCGCAGCTCCCACGCCTCGACGATCGACGGGTGGAGCTCGCCGACGAGCGCCTCGAGCCGACGGCCGCCGTCGGCGGCGCGGATCGAGCCGTGTGCGGTCCTGCCGGGGTGGAACGCCGGCTCGTCGCCGACCGGGCGCCACGCCGGCTGCCCGAGCCCGAGCCGGTGGGCGACGAGCTCGAGCACGCCCTTGGCGTCGTCGAGGTCGAAGGCGCGGCGCGGCTGGTTCCACGCGGGCGGCTGCGCCGCGCCCACGAGGACGATGCCCAGCCGCCACCACTCGTGGGCCGTGGCGCCGCGCCTCGCATAGCCGCGCCCGATCTCGAACACAGCCACGTCCGGGGTCCCGTGGCGCAGGTTCGTCGAGACGACGTCGAGCAGGCTCGGGATGAGCGAGCGCCGGAGGATCGAGTGGTCGCGCGAGAGCGGATTCGTGACGGTGATCGGGTCGCCCGTGGGATCCGGCTCCCCATCGACCGAGGCGACGGGCTCGCGGATCGGGAACGCCTCGAGATGGCGCGGGGATACGAGGGCCGTCGTCACCACCTCGGTCAGCCCGGCACCGGCGAGCGTCTCGCGGACGACGTCGCGCACCTCGAGCGGTGACGGGCGGTACGGGGGCATCGGCGTGTCGGGGGTGACCGAGGGCGTGAGCTCATAGCCCCGGACCCGGGCAACCTCCTCGGCGATGTCGGCCTCGATCAGCAGGTCGCGCCGCCAGGCCGGGATGAGTGCGGTGACCGCCTCGCCGGGCACGGGATCCACGAGGAGCGGTTCCGGGACGAGCGCCACGGTCACCGGCTCCGAGGCAGTCGCCGCCTCGGTCTCGATCCCCACCCTGCCGAGGAGCTCGCGCTGGGCCTCCGTGTCGAGGTCCGTGCCGAGCAGGCGGTTGATCCTCGCCGGCCGGAAGGGGACGCGGAGCCGCGCCGGCTCGTCCGGGTTCGTGTCCACGCGCCCGGGCGCGACGCTGCCGCCCGCCCAGGCCGCGAGCAGCTGCGCGGTCCGGTCGGCGCCGATGCGCGCCATCCGCAGCTCCTGGCCCTTCTCGAACCGGCTCGACGCCTCGGAGCGGAGCGCGTGGCGCTGCGCCGTGCGGCGGATCGACACCGGATCGAACACGGCGGACTCGATGATCACGTCGCTCGTCGCGTCGCCGACCTCGGAGTCCGCGCCGCCCATGACGCCGGCGATCGCGATCGGGCCGGACGGATCGGCGATGACGATGTCCTCCGGGGCGAGGTCGCGAACGACGTGGTCGAGCGTCTCGAGCCGCTCCCCTGCCCCGGCCCGGCGGACGAGGATCCGGTGGCGGCCGTCAACGCCCGTGCCGACCCGCGCCGCATCGAACGTGTGGATCGGCTTGCCGAGCTCGAGCATCACGTAGTTCGAGGCGTCGACGACGTTGCTGATCGGCCGCTGGCCGGCGGCGAGGAGGCGCATCTGGATCCGGTCCGGCGACGGCCCGACGCGGACGCCCGACACCCAGCGCCCGACGAACCGGGGGCACAGTCGGGGATCGGCGACCTCGACGGTCAGCCGGTCGGCCGTGGCGGGACCGTCTGTTTCCTCGACGCGCACCTCCGGCCATCGCACCGCGGCCCCGGTCGCCGCGGCAACCTCGCGTGCGAGCCCGAGGATGGACAGCGCGTCGCCCCGGTTCGGCTTCACGTCCACGTCGAGCACGGTGTCGCCGTACAGGTCGGCGAGCGGCACGCCGAGCGGTGTGTCCCCGGGCAGGATGAGGATGCCGTCGGCGTCGGCGGTCAGGCGCAGCTCGTCGCCGGAGCAGAGCATCCCGTTCGAGACGACGCCCATCTTCTCGGTGCGCTCGATGCGCCGCTCGCCGGGCAGCACGGCCCCCGGCAGTGCGACGGGGACCCGCTGGCCGGGCGCGATGTTCGTCGCGCCGCACACGATCTCGAGCGGTGCGCCGCCGTCGCCAAGGGTCACGGTCGTGAGCGACAGCCGGTCCGCACGGGGGTGTCGATCGACGGTGAGCAGCTCGCCCACGACGACGTTGCGCCAGTCCGAGCCCCAGCGCTCGAGGTGCTTGACCTCCATGCCGAGCAGGGTCAGCCGCTCCGCGAGCTGGTCCGGATCCAGCTCGACATCGACGAGCTCGCGCAGCCAGGACAGGGGCACTCTCATGCGCGGCTCATCGGAACGCGCCGAGGAAGCGCAGGTCGTTCTCGAGGTACAGGCGCAGGTCCGGCACGGCGTGGCGCAGGTTCGCAATCCGCTCCACGCCCATCCCGAACGCGAACCCCTGGTAGCGCTCCGGATCGATGCCGCCGTAGCGGAGCACGACCGGGTGGACCATGCCCGCCCCGAGGATCGTCATCCAGCCCGTCCGCGAGCAGGCAGGGCACTTCGCGCCGTCGCAGATGACGCACAGGATGTCGAACGCGACCGAGGGCTCCGTGAACGGGTAGTAGCCCGGCCGGAAGCGGGTCGCGCGGTCCGCCCCGAACATCGCGTGGGCGAACTGGTCGAGCAGGCCCTTGAGGTCCGCCATGGTCGTCCCCTCGTCGACCATCAGCCCCTCGACCTGAAAGAACTCGCTCGCGTGACTGGCGTCCACCGCCTCGTAGCGGAAGCAGCGCCCGGGGAGCAGGGCGCGGATCGGCGGGCGCTCCTGGTGCATCACGCGGATCTGGCCGGGACTCGTGTGCGTCCGCAGGAGGTGGTCGTCGATGTCGACGTACAGCGTGTCCCACAGGTCGCGCGCCGGGTGATCGGGCGGGATGTTCAGCATCCGGAAGTTCGTCGTGTCGTCCTCGACCTCCGGACCCTCGTAGACAACGAAGCCGAACTGGCGGAACACGTCCGCGATCTCGCGGATCGTCTCGGTGATCGGGTGGAGCGAGCCGCGCCGGATCGGGCGGCCGGGCGCCGTGACGTCCACCCGCTCCGCGCCCAGCCGTGCGTCCAGCTCCCGGGCGTGCAGCTTCGCCTTCGCCTCGCCGAGCTCGCGCTCCACGAGCGTGCGCACCTCGTTCGCGACCGCGCCGACCTTCGGGCGGTCCTCGGCAGGCAGCGCGCCGATGCCGCGGAGGACCGCGGTCAGCCGGCCCTTCTTGCCGAGGACGTCGAGCTCGAGCGCATCGAGCGTGGCCGTGTCCGGCGCCCTGCGCGCGGCCGCGACCGCGTCGTCGCGCAGCGCCTCGAGGTCGCGGGTGAGCTGGGCGAGATCCAAGGAGTTCGGGGGACGAGTCGGCCGGATGCGCCGGCGACTACCCCTCGGCGGGCTGTGCCCGCTCGGCGCCCTTCGAGCCGGCGACGCCCCGGGCGACCTCGGCGATCGCCGCGAACGTCGACTCGTCGCGCGCGGCGATGTCGGCGAGGATCTTGCGATCGAGCGCGATTCCGGCCGTCTTGAGCGCGGCGATGAAGCGGCTGTAGCTCATCCCGTGCTGCCGGGCACCGGCGTTGATCCGGAGGATCCACAGCTCGCGCATCTGACGCTTGCGCTGCTTGCGGTCGCGCGTCGCGTACGCGAGCGCGTGGAGCAGCGCCTCGCGGGCGGGCTTGACGAGCTTGCGGCGGGTGCCCTTGCGACCCTCGGCGGCGTTGAGGAGGCGCTTGTGGCGCTTGTGCGCGGTGACGCCGCGCTTGACGCGTGCCATTCGTGGCTCCTAGAGGTACGGCAGGAGGCGCCGGAGCTGGTCCTGCGCCTCGGGCCCCACGACGGACTTGCCGGCGTATCGCCGAGTCCGCCGCGAGGACTTGATCTCGAGATGGTGGCCGCGCCACGACTTCACGCGGATGAACCTGCCGCTGCCGGTGACGCCGACGCGCTTCTGCGTTCCCTTGTGGGTCTTGATCTTCGGCACGCTGGCCTCACTCTCCTGCAGCGGCGGCGCCCTGCGTGGGCGCGGGTTCCTGGTTCGTCCCGGCCGCCTTGCGGGCCGCCGGTGTCGTGGTCACGTTCCGTGCCGCCGGTGCCGTCGCCGGCTGTGGCGCCTCGGCCGGTGCAGCCGGTGCAACCGGTGCGACCGGTGCGACCGGCCGCGGGGCGGCGGCTGCGGACGATGCGGCCGCCGCCGTGGCTGCGGGCGCCCCCTCCGCGTCCCGACCGCCCGGTGCCGGCCGTGCCTCGTGCACCTTCGGCTTGTGGACCGAGGCCATGACGATGAACATCGACTTGCCCTCGAGCACCGGGGCTCGTTCGAGCGTGCCGTGTTCCTTCACCGCCTCGGCGAACTTCGTCAGCAGGTTCCGTCCCAGCTCCGGGTGGGTGAGCTCCCGACCCCGGAACCGGACCGTCACCTTGATGCGATCGCCTTCCTCGAGGAACTCGATCGCCCGGTGGACCTTCGTCTGGAAGTCGCCGCTCCCGATCTTGGGCGTGAGGCGGACTTCCTTGAACCCGACCCGCTGCCGGCGCTTCGCTTCCTTCTCGCGCTTGGTCAGCTCGTACTTGTACTGACCGAAGTCGAGGAAGCGAACCACGGGCGGGGCGGCCATCGGGGCGACCTCGACGAGGTCGAACCCCCGCTCCTGCGCCATC
>DASSPX010000027.1:0-14777 GCA_035699445.1 Candidatus Limnocylindrales bacterium
GCGGTTCATCCTCGACGGGATCCCGCCCGCGCCGCGCGGCATCCCGCAGATCGAGGTGACGTTCGACATCGACGCGAACGGCATCCTCGACGTGCGGGCGAAGGACCGGGCGACCGGCAAGGAGCAGACGGTGCGGATCACTGCGTCGTCGATGCTCTCGAAGGACGACGTCGACAAGATGGTCCGCGATGCGGAGACGCACGCGGACGAGGACCGGAAGCGGCGCGAAGAGGTCGAGCTTCGCAACCAGGCGGAGCAGCTGACCTACCAGGCGGAGCGGACCGTGACGGATCTCGGGGACAAAGTGTCGTCCGAGGACCGCGCGGCGGTGGAGTCCCAGGTGGCCTCGCTCCGCGAGGCGCTGAAGGGCTCCGACACGGACGCGATCCGGTCCGGCATGACCGAGCTCGCGGCGACGCTGTCCCGCGTGGGAACGGCGGCCTACCAGGCGTCCGCGGCCGATGCGTCGGCGAACGGAGCCGGCGAGGACGTCGGCGAGGGCGAGCCGGCCGGTGCGCGCAGCGGCGGGGGCGACGCGGGAGACGAGACGGTCGAGGGCGAGTACAAGGAGGTCTGACCTCCGGCTGGGCTCGCCCGGGCCGGCCTTCTGGTCGCCCCGGCGGCCTTCTCCTCGCCCGAGCCGGTCTTCTTCTCACTTGCTCGCGCGGCGGTCGTTATCCGAACCAGTCCTTCTCACGCGCCCGGTTCGTGGAGCGGATGAGAAGGACGACGGCGGTCCTCGTGCGTGCGACCGGCGGCACGGACCCGCACGCGTCGGATAACGCTCGTCCCGTGAGCAGCTGAGACAAACCAGAGGCCCGAGACGGTTTGGCCTCCCGGCGCCCGCAGCCAGCGCCGGATCGCCACGTTCCGGACCGGGAACGCGGCCTCGAACGTCGTCGCCAGCGCGGCCACGTGCCGGCGTGCCGTCGCGTGCTCGGCGATCACGAGCAGCCGCGACACCGAGGTCGCGTTCCAGCCGCGCTCGCTCCCGATCCTGCGGGCCAGCCGCGCCTTGCGGTCGAGCGTCGCCAGCAACCCCCCGATGTCCGGCACGACGGTCTTCACCTCGATGACGAGGAGCGAGCGTGACGCGGCGTGCCACGCGAGCACGTCGATCGCACCGCGCTCGCCGTAGGCGTTGAACGTGACCTCTGTCGCGAATGCCCAGCCGAGGTCGCGCAGGTGCCCAACCAGGGCATCCACCAGCGCGGCGTGACGCCGGTCGAGCAGCCGGTCCAGCTCCTGCCCATTCCAGTCGAGCCGGACCGTCACCCGCGCCCCGAGCGCGGCGGCCACCCGCTCGAGACGCGCCACCGATACCCGGTCCGCCTGCCCGCGCTCGATCCGCGACACCACGCTCCGCGAAGCGCGGGCGGCAGCGGCCAGGTCCGCCTGGCGCCACCCGCGCTGCTGCCTGAGCGCCCGCACCGCGCGCCCGAACCGAATCGTGTCCACCGGCGCATGGTCCGCAGCCGCGATCAACAGCCGCGCATTCGCCACTAGACTCGGCCGAGTGACTCCGACACGCCGCAGGTGGTCGGCGCCCGACCCGGCCGTGCGCCCTGCCGCGGCACGCCGTCGCGTCGGAATCCGCCGGCCGCTCGATGTCGTCCTCGAGGAGCCCCGGATCGGGCGACGCCCGCTGCCGCCGGTCGCCCTGCTCGTCCTCCTGTTCGCGCTGCTCGTGATCGCGGGCACGGTGCTGCTGTCGCTGCCCATCGCGACTCGCGACGGCTCGATGCCCGACCTCGTCACCGCTCTGTTCACGGCGACCTCCGCCGCGTGCGTCACGGGGCTCGTGGTCGTGGACACGGCGACCTATTGGAGCCCGTTCGGTCAGCTCGTGATCCTCGGCCTCATCCAGCTCGGCGGGTTCGGGTTCATGACCGGCTCGACGTTCCTCCTGTTCCGCCTCGTCCGCCATCGCAGCGGGCTGCGCGATCGGCTGCTCGTCCAGGCCGAGACGGGCGTCCTGCAGCTCGGCGGCACGGGGCGGCTGCTGCGGCGGGTGGCGCTGTTCACGATCGCCGTCGAGGCGGCCGGGGGGATCGCGCTCGCGGCCGTGTTCGCGCCTCACACGTCCGACTTGCCGCAGGCCGCGTGGTGGGGCCTGTTCCACAGCGTGTCCGCGTTCAACAACGCCGGCTTCGACGTCATCGGCGGGTTCCGGAGCGCCACGCCGTTCGTCGGCGAGCCCGGCGTCCTGCTTGTGCTCGCTGCGCTGATCGTCGTCGGCGGGCTCGGGTTCGCGCTCGTCGCGGACGTGTGGGCGAAGCGGTCCTGGGTGCGTCTCGCGCTCGAGACGAAGATCGTGGTCGTGACGAGCGCGGTGCTCCTCATCGCCGGCGCGGTGCTGTTCGGCGCGCTCGAGTGGGACCGCCCGGCGACGCTCGGCCCGCTGGCGCCGGCCGACCGCTTGGTCAACGCGCTGTTCCACTCGGCCTCGGCCCGCACGGCGGGAATGAACGCGGTGCCGGTCGACGCCCTCGCGCCCGCGACGCTGCTCGTGCTCATCGGGCTCATGTTCATCGGCGGCGCCTCCGGGTCGCCCGCCGGCGGAATCAAGGTGAACACGTTCGCGGTCCTGCTCGTCGCGATCCTGTCCGCCGGCCGCGGCCTCGCCTCGCCGATCGCGTTCGGACGGCGAATCCCGCATGCGGTCGTCTACCGCGCGCTCGCCGTGGCCCTCCTGTCGATCGCGGTCGTGTTCGTCACGACGCTTGCGCTCGCCGTCCTCGTCGAGGGCGACCCGATCGATCTCGCGTTCGAGAGCGTCTCCGCCCTCGGCACGGTGGGGCTGAGCACGGGCACAACGCCTGGCCTCTCCGATCCCGCCCGCCTGCTTCTCGCCCTCGGGATGTTCGTCGGGCGGCTCGGACCCCTTACCCTCGCCCTCGCCCTGACGGCCCGGGCGCGCCCGGTGCGCGTCCAGCCGGCGGTCGAGTCCCTCCGGATCGGCTGAACGAAGGAGCTCCGATGCAGCGAAGCGTGGTCGTCATCGGCCTCGGACGGTTCGGTACCGCGGTCGCCCTCGAGTGCATGCGCCTCGGACACGAGGTCCTCGCGGTCGATCGCGACGAGCAGCGGGTGAACGACCTCGCCGCCGAGGTGACGCACGCGCTCCAGCTCGATGCGACTGACGAGCAGGCGCTGCGCCAGGCCGGGGCCGGCGAGCTCGATGTGGCCGTGGTCGCGATCACCGACGAGGCCGAGCCGAGCATCTTCGCGACGATGGCGCTCAAGCGCCTGGGCGTCCGGGAGGTCGTGGCCACGGCCGGGACGTCGCTCCACGCGGAGATCCTCGAGCGGGTCGGCGCGGACCGGGTCGTCTACCCGGAGCGGGAGATGGGCCAGCGGGTCGCGCACATCCTGGGCGTGCCGGACGTCGTGGACTACCTCGACATCGCACCCCGCTTCGGCATCGTGCGGGCACGGGCCCCGCGCCCGTTCGTCGGCCGGACGCTGGCCGAGCTCGACCTGCCACGCCGGCTGGGCCTGAGCCTCGTGGCGATCCGGCGCGGCGACCGGGTGACGATCAGCCCGCCGCCGGACGAGCGAATCAGCGAGGGCGACGATCTCATCCTCATCGGCCGCGACGACAGGCTGGACGCGATCGACGACGCCGCCCCGCGCGCGGAGCGCGGCTGAGGACTCCACGGGTCTGCCGCGCTACCATCCCGCTCCCATGTCCGATCGCCCTCCCGCGTCCGAGGCTGCCCTCATTCATGCCCGCGGGCTGACGAAGCGGTTCGGCACCTTCACCGCCGTCGACGGGATCGACTTCGACGTCGCGGCCGGCGAGAGCTTCGGCTTCCTCGGCCCGAATGGCGCCGGCAAGACGTCCACGATGCGGATGATCGGCGGCGTCAGCCCGGTGACGGAGGGCACGCTCCGGATCCTCGGCCTCGACCCCACACGCGACGGGCCCAGGATCCGCGCCCGGCTTGGCGTCGTGCCCCAGCAGGATTCGCTCGACACCGAGCTGACGGTCCTCGACAACCTCGTCATCTACGGCCGCTACTTCGGCATCCCGCGCCGGGAGCTCCGTGCCCGCGCGATGGAGCTGCTCGAGTTCGTGCAGCTGGCCGAGCGTGCGAACGACCAGGTCGAGCCGCTGTCGGGGGGCATGAAGCGCCGCCTGACGATCGCCCGCAGCCTGATCAACGAGCCCTCGATCCTCATGCTCGACGAGCCGACCACCGGACTCGACCCCCAGGCGCGCCACCTCCTGTGGGACCGCCT
Organism: Candidatus Limnocylindrales bacterium; assembly: GCA_035699445.1. Taxonomy (GTDB): domain Bacteria; phylum Chloroflexota; class Limnocylindria; order Limnocylindrales; family CSP1-4; genus DASSPX01. The sequence continues at coordinate 4,246 of DASSPX010000027.1, forward strand.
CTACCGGCTGAAGCAGCGGGGCGTGACGCTCGTCCTCACGACCCACTACATGGACGAGGCCGAGCAGCTGTGCGACCGGCTCGTCGTCATGGACAAGGGCCGGATCGTGGCCGCGGGCAGCCCGCGCGAGCTCATCGAGCGGTACTCGACGCGCGAGGTGACCGAGCTCCGGTTCCCGGTGGGTGTCCAGGAGACGCTCGACGGGGAGCTCGACGGCCTGGGCGACCGCGTGGAGCGCCTGCCCGACCGCGTGCTCGTGTACTCGAACGACGGCGAGGCAACGGCCCACGCGGCCCACGAGCGGGGACTCGAGCCCGAGACGGTCCTCGTCCGGCGCAGCTCGCTCGAGGACGTGTTCCTGCGGCTCACCGGCCGCTCGCTCGTCGAGTAGCCGTGGCCGCCGCCGTCCCGACCACGCCGCCGCCGCGGATCCGCTGGCGGGACAACCTGGCCGCCGCGTTCGAGCACGAGCTGCTGCTCTACCGCCGCACGTGGCGGGGCAGCGTGTTCGGCAACTTCCTCACGCCGGTGCTGTTCCTGCTCGCGATGGGGATCGGCCTCGGCACGTACGTCAACGACACGGGGAGCGCGGCGCTGGGCGGTGTCACGTACCTCCAGTTCCTCGCCCCCGGGCTGCTTGCCGGGACGCTCATGCAGACCGCCTCGTTCGAGTCGTCGTTCCCGGTCCTGTCCGGGTTCAACTGGACCCGCCGCTACCACGCGATGAACGCGGCCCCGATGAGCCCGGCGGCGATCGCCATCGGCCACCTGCTCTGGACGGCCGCCCGGCTGCTGTTCGTCGGGTCGGTGTTCACCCTCGTGATGACCCTGTTCGGGGCGGCCGTCTCACCACTCGTCGTGCTCGCGATCCCGGCCGCGGCGCTGAGCGGGATGGCGTTCGCCGCGCCGATCACCGCGCTCATGGCGACGCAGCGGAACCCGGACAGGTTCTTCTACCTGTTCCGGTTCGCGATCACGCCGATGTTCCTGTTCTCGGGCACGTTCTTCCCGATCGAGCAGCTGCCCGAGGCGCTGCGCCCGCTGGCCTGGCTCGCGCCGCTGTGGCACGGCGTGGACCTGTGCCGGGCGCTCGCGCTGGGTACCGTCGGGGACGCGCCGCTCGTCCACGTCGCCCACGTGGGCATCCTGGGCGCGATCGTGGTGGCGGGGACGCTCGTCTCGATCCGGCTGTTCGCGCGGCGGCTCCAGCGATGAGCGCGTACCAGCAGGCGCTCGCGGCGCTGCGGATCATCCCGCCGGGAGTCGGCGGTCGCCGCGCATCCCGGCTGTTCGAGCGGAACTTCATCGTCTACCGCACGCGCTGGCTCATGCTCGTGTCGGGGTTCCTCGAGCCGCTGTTCTACCTGCTCTCCATCGGCATCGGACTCGGTGCGATCGTCGGGAGCGTGCCCGGGCCCGGTGGCGAGGCCATTCCATACCAGCTGTTCGTGGCGCCCGCCCTGCTCGCCCAGTCGACCTCGAACGGCGCGATCACGGACGCCACGTTCAACGTGTTCTTCAAGCTGCGCTACGAGAAGACGTACGACTCGATCCTGGCGACCCCGCTGAGCGTTGGCGACATCGCGCTGGGCGAGATCGGCTGGGCGCTGTTCCGGGGTGCCCTCTATGCCGCCGGGTTCGCGGGCGCGGTGCTCGTGCTCGGCCTCGTCCGCTCGCCGTGGTTCGTGCTCGTGCTGCCGGCGTCGTTCCTCATCGGCTTCGCATTCGCGGCCGTGGGCATGGCGGCCACGACCTGGATGCGCAGCTGGCAGGATCTCGACCTGGTCCAGCTCGTCCTGCTGCCGCTGTTCCTGTTCTCGGGCACGTTCTTTCCGCTCGAGACGTACCCGGAGGGGCTCCGGATCGTCGTCCAGCTCACGCCGCTGTGGCATGCCGTGGACCTGCTCCGGTCGCTCGCGCTCGGCGCAATCGGCCCGCACGTCGTCGTCCACGTGCTCTACCTGACGACGATGGGCCTGCTCGGCCTGGCGGTCGTCGCCCGCCGTCTCGACCGGCTGCTCCTGAAATAGCGATGGGCCGGCGACGGGTCCGGGCCGCCACCGTCGCGGACGTGCGGCGACGCCCGGCGCGATGACGGAGCGATCCGCGATCGCGGACCTCGCCGCCCTCGAGGCCGACATCGTCGACTGCTTCGCCTGCCCCCGCCTGGTCGAGTGGCGCGAGCGGGTCGCGCGGGAGAAGGTCGCCCGGTTCCGGGACGAGGCGTACTGGGGGCGCCCGGTGCCCGGCTTCGGCGATCCGGACGCCCGGATCCTCGTCGTGGGCCTCGCTCCGGCCGCCCACGGCGGCAACCGGACCGGTCGGGTGTTCACCGGCGACGCCTCGGGCGACTTCCTGTGGCGGGCGCTCCACGCCGTCGGCCTGGCGAACCAGCCGGTGGGGCGCCGTGCCGACGACGGCCTCCGGCTGCGCGGGATCCGGATCGCGGCCGCCGTTCGCTGCGCGCCGCCGGCCAACAAGCCGACGCGCGACGAGGAGGCGCGCTGCCTGCCGTACCTCGTGCGGGAGCTCGCGCTCCTGCGCGGCGTGCGGGTCATCCTGCCGCTCGGCTCGATCGGCTGGGAGGCCGCCCTGCGAGCCGTCGCCGGGACCGGCGTCGTCGTGCCGCGTCCCCGGCCCCGCTTCGGGCATGCGGCAGAGGCGGTCGTCGGCCCGTACACGCTCGTCGGCTCGTACCACCCGAGCCAGCAGAACACGTTCACCGGGCGGCTGACCGCGGCGATGTTCGAGGCAATCGTGCGTCGGGCGGCCGAGCTCGCCGGCGTCCCCTGAGGGGTCCCTTTCGTATCCTTCGGCCCGCATGGTCACCGAACGGGATCTCTACGAGGTGCTGGGCGTCCAGCGCGGGGCGTCCGACGCCGAGATCAAGCGCGCCTTCCGACGGCTCGCGCAGCAGTGGCATCCGGACGTCAACAAGGAGCCCGGCGCGCCCGAGCGGTTCAAGGAGATCAACGAGGCCTACCAGGTCCTGTCCGATCCCCAGCGCCGGCAGGCGTACGACACGTTCGGGCGGGCGGGACTGGGCGGTGACGCCGGGTTCGGCCAGGGGTTCGGCGGCTTCGCCGACATCTTCGACGCATTCTTCGGCGGCACGATGGCCGGCACCCAGGGCCAGCGCCGCGCACGCCCGCAGGCCGGCGCCGACCTCCGCTACGACCTCCGCATCTCGTTCGAGGACGCTGTGCTGGGCACGGAGAAGGAGATCGAGTTCCCGGTGCTCGGGCGGTGCGACACGTGCGGCGGCTCGGGGGCGAAGCCGGGCACGGACAAGAGCACCTGCCCGCAGTGCGACGGCCGTGGCGAGATCCGGACGGTCCGCCAGACGATGCTCGGGCAGATGATGAACGTCTCGACCTGCCCCCGCTGTCGCGGCGAGGGGAAGATCATCGAGACCCCGTGCGAGACCTGCAAGGGCGACGGGCGAACGGAGCGGCGCCGGACGTTGCGGGTCCAGATCCCGGCCGGGATCGACGAGGGCCACCAGATCCGGCTCTCGAACGAGGGCGAGGCCGGCCCGCGCGGCGGGCCACCGGGCTCGCTCTACGTGGCGGTCCATGTCGACCCGCACCCGACGCTGACCCGAGAGGGGACGGAGCTGTACCACGAGGCCCGGATCTCCATCGCCCAGGCTGCCCTCGGCACCCGGATCACCGTGCCCACGGTCGAGGGCGAGGAAGAGGTCGAGATCAAGCCCGGTACCCAGCCGGGAACCGAGGTCCGCCTCCGCGGCCGCGGCGTGCCGCACCTCCGGCGGGCCGGCGTGCGCGGCGACCTCCACGTGCTCGTCGATGTCGTCGTGCCGACGAAGCTCACGAAGAAGCAGCGGGCGGCGCTCGAGGCGTTCGCGCGCGAATCGGGCGAGCAAGTCGGCGGCGGGGGCCTGCTGGACAAGCTCGGGCTGGGGTGACCCCCGGGGCCTGGCTCGAGCTCCTCGTCGAGGCCGACACCGAGGCGGTCGATGCGGTGAGCGAGATCCTCGGCCGTGTCGCGCCGGGGACGATCAGCGCCGAGCCCGCGTTCGAGCTCGTCGACGAGGGGCTGGGCGCGCGCATCGATCCGGACCGTCCGGTGCTCGTCCGGGCCGTGCTGCCCGCACGGGACCCCGCCGCGGCCGAGCGGGCGGTGGCGCGCACGATCGAGGCGCTCGGCCACCTCCAGGCGTTCGGCCTCCGGCCGATCGGCGAGCTGCGCACCCGCCTCGTCCACGAGGCGGACTGGGCGGATGCCTGGAAGCAGCACTTCCCGGTGCTCCGGATCGGCCGCCGGATCGTCATCCGGCCCACCTGGCGGCGCCACCGGCGGCAGCCCGACGACGTCGTGCTCGCGCTCGATCCGGGCATGGCCTTCGGGACCGGGCTCCACCCGACCACTCGCCTCTGCCTCGCAGGGCTCGAGCGGGTCGCCGACGAGGGACGGCTCGGCGCGCGGGTCCTGGACGTCGGCTGCGGGAGCGGGATCCTGTCGATCGCGGCCGCCCGCCTCGGGGCGCGGTCCGTGCTCGGTGTCGACACCGACCCGATCGCCGTCGAGGCGAGCGAGGCGAACGCCCGTCGGAACCGCGTCCGGCGCATCGTCGGCGCGCGGGCCGGGTCGCTGCCGTCCGGCGAGGCGGCGTTCGACCTCGTGCTCGCGAACCTCATCGCCTCGGTGCTGGTCACGCTGGCGCCCGGGCTCGCCGCCGAGCTCCGGCCGGGGGGCGTGCTGCTCGCGTCGGGGATCTTCCGCGATCGCGAGGACGAGGTGCGCGCGGCCTTCGCCTCCGCCGGGCTGGCGGTGGAACGGCGGGACGCGGACGGGGACTGGATCGCCCTCGAGGCGGTGCGGGCCTAGAATCCGCGCGCCGATGGCCGCCTACTTCCCCGTCCTGCTGGCGACGCACGTCGCGCTCGCCGTGAGCCTGTTCCTGCCGTCGATCCTGCTGCCGTTCGCGCTTCGCGGCCGGCGTGCCGCCACGGAGTCCGGCAGCCGGTTCGTCCGGTTCCTGGTCTGGATGCAGACCCACGGCACGGTCGCGATCGGGGTCGGGCTGGCCGTCACCGGCGTGCTCATGCTGACCGTGCTCGGCCCGGAGCTGCTGGGCCAGCCGTGGCTCCTCGTGGCGCTGTCGATCTACGCGCTCAACCTGGCCCTCGCGTTCTTCCTCCAGCGCCCCAACCTGCGGCGGCTCATCGGCGTCCGGGCGTCCGCGGACGACGCGACCTGGCGGGCCTGGGCCCGGCGGCAGCGCTACGTGAGCTACGTCATGGCCGGGCTCGTGGGCGTGATCGGGTTCCTGATGTCCACGAAGCCGCAGCTCGGCTGATGACGCTCGAGACGCCGACGGCGCCGCGGCCGACGCGGACGCCGCCGCGGTCCGCGAGGTCGACCCGGCCGCGAACCGCGACGATCGTCAACCTGGGCTGCAAGGTCAACCAGTCCGAGATGGAGGCAGCCGCGCGCCTGTTCCGGTCGAGCGACGTGCGGCTCGTGGACGGCGGCGCACCGGTGGACCTCACGATCGTGAACACGTGCACGGTCACGGCCGTCGCCGACGAGAAGTCGCGCGCGGCCGTCCGCCGCGCCCGGCGCGCCAGCCCCGAGGGCGAGCTCATCGTGACCGGCTGCTCCGTGGCCGTCGATCCGGCGCAGCTCCACGCGGTCGACCCGGCCGCCCGCCTCGTCGGCAACGACGGCAAGCAGGCGCTGCTCGACGAGCTCGCGGCACTGGTGGGCGCGGGTCGCGACGACGTGCCGACCGGGCCGCTGCCCACGCTGTCCGGCGTCGAGCTGGAGGGCGTCGCCGACGACCGGGCGCGCGTGGAGCGGACGCGGGCGTTCGTCAAGGTGCAGGACGGCTGCTCCTTCTTCTGCACCTACTGCATCATCCCGCAGGCCCGCGGCCCCGAGCGCTCCCTGGCCCCGGAAGCCGTGCTCGGCGACGTGCGCCGCGCCATCGCCGTGGGCCACCGCGAGGTGGTCCTCACGGGGATCAACATCGGGACGTATGACGGCGGCTGGTCCGAGCGCGGGCGCCGAGGCTCGCACACCGCCGCCGCGCTGACGCTCGCCGGCCTGGTCCGGCGGATCCTCGACGAGACGGGTGTCGAGCGGCTGCGCCTGTCCTCGATCGAGCCGCAGCACGTCGACGACGAGCTGCTCGAGGTGTGGTCGGCGTCCGACGGGCGCTGCCTGCCCCACTTTCACCTGCCGCTCCAGTCGGGCGACGACGGCGTCCTGCGCCGCATGGGCCGGCGGTATACCTCCCGGGAATATGCGGACGTGGTCGCGCGCGTGCGCGCGGCTGTCCCGGGTGCCGCCATCCATGCCGACGTCATCGCCGGCTTCCCGACGGAGGACGAGGCGGCGTTCGAGCGTTCGCTCGCCTTCCTCCGCAGCCTCGACCTGGCCGGCCTCCACGTGTTCCGCTACTCGGCACGGCCCGGGACGCCTGCGGTCCGGATGGTCGGTGCGGTGGACGACGCCACCCGGAAGGCGAGGGCCGCGGCGCTGCTCGACCTCGCGGCGGACGCGCGGGCGCGCTTTGCGCGGCATCGGGTGGGCGGCCGGGCGCGGGTGCTCCTGGAGGAGCGAACCCCGGACGGCTGGGTCGGGCGGAGCGAGGACTACGTCGAGGTGGCGGTTGCTGCCGGGCCAACGGCCCCCGGCTCGCGGCTCACCGCGAACGCGCTGGTCGACGTCCGGATCACGACCGTCGCTCCCGATTCCCCCGGCCGGGTGCGGGCCACCGCCCTGCACGTCGATCCACCGCCGCACCCAGGAGGCCCCGGATGAGCGACTGCCTGTTCTGCCGGATCGTGCGCGGGGAGATCCCCTCGGAGCGCGTCCATGATGACGATGTAGTCATCGCGTTCCGCGACATCGCCCCGCGAGCGCCGACGCACGTCCTCGTGATCCCGCGCGAGCACATCGAGTCGGCGGCCGACCTCACCGAGGCCCACGGAGCGCTGCTCGGCCGGCTGTTCGCGGTCGCGGCGGACGTCGCTCGTCGCGAGGGGATCGAGCAGGGCGGCTACCGGATCGTGACGAACGTCGGTCCCGACGCGGGCCAGTCCGTCCCGCACCTCCACCTGCACGTCCTCGGCGGCCGCCCGATGACCTGGCCACCCGGGTGACGATGTCTTCCGGCGGCCCGCATGCCGAGCCGGGCACGTCCGGCGGCGGCCCGCCGCTCCTGCTCGTCGCGCTCGCCATCGGCGGCCTGGTGGTGATGCTCGGCGCCATCGTGGTGACGCTCGTGTCGCCTCCCGGAGCGGGCAGCGGACCGGGCACGACGCCGGCGGCCGCCACTCCGGCCACCTCGGGCGATGCTGCCCGGCGGGCCGCGCGGCAGGCGATCGCCGCGCTCGGAACCCAGGGACTCCAGGTCGTCGAGCCCCGGTCGGCGTACCGCCCGGCCGAGTCGCCCACGCTCTACGCCGCCCCGCGCCTCGTCCTCCAGGCGGTCCTGCCGGACGACCCCGACAGCGGGCAGTTCGTGATCTACGAGCTTCCGTCGATCGCCGACGCGGCGGCCGCGGGCGACGAGCTCGCGCGCTACGTGGAGTCGGGGGTGGGCCGGGTGCAGTTCCCGGCCGACGCCCGGTTCGTCCTGCGCCGGATCGGTCCCACGCTCGTGTTCTTCACCTGGTCGCCGACGAACGACGCCGATCCCCGGACGGGCGACGTGGCGGTCGCGCTCGAGACGATCGGCGAGGGGATCCCGGTCGAGCCCTGAGGCTCAGCCGGCCGACCTCGTGTCGGCCGCGACCCACGCCCGCACCAGGTCGCGCTTGACCTTGAGCGTGTGCGTGCGCGGGAAGTCGGCATCCGGCCACAGTCGCCAGCCCGCGATCCGCTGGTTGGGGCCGAGGGCCGCGTTGGCGTCGCGAACCGCCGCGTCGATGCGCGTCCTGAGCGCAGGATCGACCGGCTCGCCGGTGGGCGAGGGCGTCGCTGGTGCACCAGCGCCGGGTGCTCCCGGGCGGACAACCCCGTCGAGGCTCGCGCCGAGCACGACCGCCTCGATCCGGCCCGGCGCACTCTCGAGCACGATCGACTCCCGGATCCCGGCGTTGCGCAGCGCGTTCTCGATGTCTTCCGGGTAGACCTTGAAGCCGTTGGGGAGCACGATCCGGTCCTTCGTCCGCCCGCTGAGGACGAGCCGGCCCGCGGCGTCCAGGTGGCCGATGTCCCCGGTGTGGTACCAGCCCTCCGGATCGATCGCGCGGGCGGTGGCCTCCGGGTCGCGCCAGTAGCCCTTGAACAGCGTGGGCCCGCGGAACAGCACCTCGCCGTCCTCGGCGATCCGCATCTCCGTCGGGGGGATCGGGCGCCCGACGGTACCCGGACCGTGGTCCCGGAGCGTGTTGCAGGTCCCGAAGCCGTTCTCCGAGGACCCGTAGCCCTGGAGCACGGTCACCCCGACGTCCTCCCACGCCTGCTGAAGCGCCGGCGGCAGGAAGGCGCCCGCGGAGACGAACAGCCGGAATTCGCCGCCGAGCTGCACGTGGACGCGCCGGAACAGCAGCCGCCGGATGGGCATCGGCAGGCGGCGGGCGATGGTGCGGAGGCGCCCGAAGAGCGCCGCGCGGCCGGACTTCTGGACCTCGCGCTCGATCGCGCTCCAGAACACGTCGAGGAGTTGCGGGACGACGATCATGGAGGTCACCCGGTGCTCCCGGAACGCCTCGAAGATCACGCGCGGGTTGACGCTCCGGACGTAGAGGATGTGCGCCCCGACGTCGAGCGCGTACAGCAGGCCGATGCCCTGCTCGAACAGGTGGGACAGCGGCAGCAGGGACAGGATCCGGTGCTCCAGCCGCGGGACCGTCCGGTGGATGGCGTCCATCGTCGCGAGCCAGTTGTCGTGGGCGATCATCACGCCCTTCGGCGTCCCGGTGGTCCCCGACGTGAAGATGAGATCCCACACCTCGTCCGGACGCGGCCGATCCCAGTCGGCCACCTGGGTCTCCCAGTCCGACGGAACGGCTGCCTCCGGGTCGGCGACGAGATCGTCGGTCGTGGTCGTCGGCAGGTGGCCGATGCCGGCCGCATGCGGATCCGGCGCGTCGCGGCCGGTCCCGAGCACGAGATGGCGGGGCTCGGCCTTGGCGACGATGTTGCGGACCGCGTCCGCGCTCATGCGCAGGTCCAGCGGCACGAGGATCAGCCGGGCGCGGATCGCTCCGAGGTACGCGGCCGCGAGCTCGGGCGTCGAGGGCGACCAGGTGAGGAGCCGGTCGCCGGGCTGGAGTCCCAGCGTGCGCAGACGCCAGGCGGCGAGGCGGCTCCGACGATCGAGCTCCCCGTACGTCCACGTGCGGGTCGAGCCATCCTCCTGGCGCGCGCTGAGCGCGGGCCGATCGGCGTAACGCTCGAAGGTGCGCTCGAGGTGGTCGAGGAGCGTCGCCCCGGCGACGGGTTCGGCGGCGGTCATCGCCGGCCATCGTATGGGGCGGCCGTCTGATGGTCGACTCGATCGCGACCGGCGTCGAAGCGGTGCCGGCGGGCAACGGGGCGCGTGAGGCCCTAACGCAAACGAGACCTCGATCGTTACTTTGGTACCAGTACCAGGGGGTGACCGGTCGAGGCCTCGTGCGCCTCATGACGCGGCCGCTGCCCCACCACTCGCCGGCCGGGTCGCCACGCGATCGCTGCCGGTGCAGGAAGGAGGCCCTGATGCGGACAGTCCGCACCACCGCCACGCTGCTCGCCACCGCCGCCCTCGTGCTCGCGCTCGCCGGCCCGGCCACCGCAACCGCCGGCGGCAACCACGTCGTCGTCCGGCTCACCGGAGCGGCGGAGGTTGCCGGCGGGCAGACCGGCGCGGGCGATCTCGATGCCTGGGGCATGGCGATCATCCGGCGAACCACCGTGGCCGGCGCGAACGACCGCCTGTGCTGGCTCATCGTCACGCATCGGATGGCGCTGCCGGCGCTTGCGGGCCACATCCACGGCCCCACGGCCAGCACCGGCGCGGCCGCCCTGCTGCAGACGGCATCGCCGATCGTCGACTTCTCGCTCGCGAACGACACGCAGTGGACGCGCGAGCTGCCGAAGCCCGTCGGGCAGTCGCAGGTCGGCCAGGGCCGGGGCTGCGCGGAGTACCCGGACGCGACACTCAACGCGATCTGGGCGAGCCCGAGCCAGTTCTACGTGAACGTGCACAACGCGGCGTTCCCCGCCGGCGCGATCCGGGGCCAGCTCGGCTGAACCTCGGGCTCCAATCGCCACCACCGACGAGGGCGCCGGACGCGGCGCCCTCGTCGTCTGTCCGCGTCAGTCGCCGGCGAGCCGCCGCAGCCGCCGGTTTGACCCTCCGGACCGCCCCGCGTACACTCCGGCGGCCCTCGACGGGAGCGGCGTGCACGTGTGCGCGGCAAGCCCGTCGGACGCGCCGCTGCCGGTGGGCTCCGAGCACGGACGCGGGGTGCCAGATGACCAGCCCGAGGAGGTGAGCCCGGATTGGCCGAAGTCCGAGTCGGTGAGAACGAGACGTTCGAAAGCGCCCTTCGTCGCTTCAACAAGAAGAT
>DASSPX010000028.1:0-4207 GCA_035699445.1 Candidatus Limnocylindrales bacterium
GTCACGCGGCTCTGGATGTCGAGGATGTCCGAGTACGCCTGCGTCGCCGACGGGACGTAGAAGAACATCAGGTAGACGCCGGTCACGGTCAGCACGAGGAACAGGAAGAACGACAGCCCGCCGAGGCAGAACGTGTACGCGAACCGGACCGCGTGCTGACGCACCCGCACCGGATGGATGTGCAGGAACACGTTGTTCATGACCGCGTACGCGCGCGACCGCTCGTCGTTCGGGTACGGGTTGCGGAACAGCGAACGCCACACGGCGCTCCGGCGGATGCCCTGGTCCACCCGCTCGAGGAAGCTCAACGAAGCCCTCCTGCCACGCCGGCGATCCCGGCAAGCTGCCCGTCACGGTACGACTCCTTGTAGAGCCGACCGTCGCTGGAGATCTCCTGGAGCTCGAAGCGCTCCATCGTGATCGCATCGAACGGGCACCGCTTGACGCACAGGGCGCAGCGGATGCAGCGCTCCTCGTCGAGCACCATTGCGGCGCCCTGCTCCCAGCCGTAGGCCTCCTCGATCTCGGGCAGGAGGCCTTCGGTCTTCAGCTGGTTCACGTCGACCATGTGGATGACGCCCTCGGGGCAGACATCCGCGCACGCGCCGCACAGGACGCAGCGGAACGGGTCGAACCAGATGTTGTAGTTGCACATCAGGCAGCGGGTGGATTCGGCCACCGCGGCCGTCCCGTCGTAGCCCAGCTCGACGGGCGTCGTGAAGTTGACGGTCGGGTCCGCCGAAGGCATCCGCACCTCGAGCGGCACCATCGGGATGTGCTGGCGCGGCAGCACGTCGTAGAACTCGGGCATGTCGTGCCGCCACGAGCTCGTGACCTTCACGTTCGGCGTGACCGTCACGTCCGTGCGACCCGCGAGGAAGCGGTCGATCGCGTACGCGCACTTCTTGCCGTGGCCGGCGCTCTCGATGAGCGTGGTCGGCCCGGTGACGAAGTCGCCGCAGGCGAACACGCCGCGGACGTTCGTCGCGTAGGTCGCCGGATCGACCTTGATCCGGCCGCGGTTCACCTCGAACGTCGACTCGACGGGGAGGAAGCTCAGGTCCGCCGCCTGGGACACCGCCGGGATGACCGTGTCCGCCGGCACGATGAACTCGGAGCCGGGGATCGGGATCGGGCTGCGGCGGCCGGACGCGTCCGGCTCGCCGAGCTTGTTGCGGATGAACTTGACGCCGGTCAGCTTCCCGTCCTCGCCGATCAGCTCGACGGGGCTGACGAGGAACTCCATCCGGACGCCCTCGCGCTCGGTCTCGCCCAGCTCCTCCTCGTCCACGACGAGCTCCGAGCGCGTCCGCCGGTAGGCGATCGTGACATGCTCGGCGCCGTACCGGAGGCTCGTCCGGGAGCAGTCCATCGCGGTGTAGCCGCCGCCGATGACGACGACGTCCCGGCCAACTGTCAGCTCCTGCCCGAGGTTCGCCTTCTTCATGAAGTCGACGCCATACTGAACGCCCTCGAGATCCGCGCCCGGGACGTCGAGGTACACCGGGTTCATCGCACCCGCGGTGATCGCGATCGCGTCGAACTCCGACTGGAGCTGCTCGAACGGGATGTCGATCCCGATCGTCGTGTCGAACACGAACCGGACGCCCAGGCGCTCGACGAGCTTGACGTCCATCTCGATCGCCTCACGCGGGAGGCGGAACGCGGGGACGCCGATGAGCATCGTCCCGCCGCCGTACGGCAGCGAGTCGTAGACCGTGACCTGGTAGCCCTTCACCGCCAGCTCGCGCGCGACCGCGAGGCCCGCGGGCCCGGCGCCCACGACGGCGACCTTCTCCTCGCGCGGCGTGATGTGCGGCATGACGTCCGGGATGCCCGACGCCTCGTGCCACTCGACGAGGAACCGCTTCATCGCGCGGATCGCGAGCGGGCGGTCGATGTCGCCGCGACGGCAGGCCCGCTCGCACGGCGCGGAGCACACGTACGAGCACATGGCAGCAACCGGGTTCGGTTCCCGGGAGAGGATGTAGCCCTCCTCGAACCGACCCTCGGCGGCGAGGTTCAGGTAGCCCCGGCAGTTCGTCCCGACCGGGCAGGCTTCCTGACACTCGATGTTGCACTGGAGCCAGGAGGCGTCCACCGGCTGGACGAGGAACTCCGGCATCGGCTCGATGGCCACGAAAGCGGTCGCGCCTCTCCTACGGGTACGTGGGTCGGGGCAGGACGACGAGACGGCGCAGCGGGGCGCCGCCGAACCCGTGCGAATCTAGCAAGGCGCCGATGCGCGTGCACGAGCGGAGCGCCGCGGGCCGACGATCACCGGCGAGGTTGACGCCGCCTCTCGCGCGCAGCTACGCTCGCCCGCGGAGGTGGCGCTCCGGTACCCACTGGAGCGAAGGAGGGACGTGAGCGCGACGGAGTTCGCCTTCCTGGCACTCGGGCTGCTGCTCGGAACGGCGACCGGGGCCGCACTCGTGGTCGTCCTTCGGGCCCGACCGCCCGCGCCCCGCGAGGTCCGGGTGACCGTTGCGCCGCCCGCGCTCGCCCGCCCCGCAACCACGCTCGCGCATCCGCTGCCGCCCGACCTGCCGAGCGCGATGGACGCCGATCCGTCGTGGCCCGTGCCGGACGACGCCCCGCCCGCCCCGGTGGCTACGGCGGCGGCCCCGGAAGGCGGCTCAGCCCGGCACGAGGCCGGCGCCGGCGATGCCGCCGCCCTGCCGCCCGGGATGGATGCCCCGCGCGCGCTCGCGCTCGGCCTGGCGCCATCCCGCGCGCGCCGAGCTGCGCCTCCCGATGGAACGGTCGTTCGATCGGGGCCCGTGGTCCTGCCCGAGCGGACGGTGCCCGTCCCGATCGAGCCGGCAGGGTCGCCGCCGACGTTTCCGCCGGTGCTCCGGGTGGCGGGGAGCCGCGACGGCGTCGGGGCGACAGCCGGGGCGGCGGCCGGGCCACGGCCCGCAGCCGCAGCATTTGCGCCGGCGGTCGCCGCACGCTCCGTCGCCGCAGTTGCGGCATCACCGGACACCCCAACCGCTGCCGGCCCGCAGTCGGCCGACCCGCGCAGTCCCGAGGAGAGCGCGATGACGACCCCCATGCCCGGCTCAGCGGCCGCCACCGCCGACCCCTGTGCCGAGCCGCGCCGCCTCGCGGTCGAACGGCGCGAGCTCGCAGACCGTGCCGCCGCCCAGGCGCGCACCGCCGCGGAGTCGCTCCGCCGGGCCCACCGCTCGTATGACGAGCAGGTCGCGCGGGCGGATCAGGCCGAGCGCGACGCCGACCCGCGCGCGATCCGCACCGCGAAGGACCTCGCGCAGCGCACGTTCCACGAGGCGCGCGCCCGCGCCTCCACACCCGAGGCGCGCGAGGCCGCGGCCCGGACGTGGCTCCAGGAGATCAACGCGATCAACCTCCGGCATCGCGAGGCGCGGGCGACGCTCGAGCGGGCCCGCGCGGCGTCGCACGAGCTCCTGCCCGAAATCGAGCGTCTCGGTCTCGAGGCCGACGCCGCCCGCATCGCGGCCGAGTCGGCGGCGGCTGTCAGCCTGGAGGCGAGCGAGGCGCTCGCCGCGTGCGAGGAGGCCGCGGCGGGAGCCGGCGCAGCCCCGGTTGCGGCGACCGTCGAGGGAGGGACGGCCGGTGGACGGCCGGGCGAAGGAGCCCCGGCCGGCCGTCCCGCGACAGCTCTCGAGGGCCTGCCCACGATCGTCTCCATCCTCCGCGGTGACGAGCGCGCGCTCGATCGCGTCGTGGCGGCGATGGCCGCGGGCGACCCGGACGAGGCGCGGCACTGGCGGCTCCGGATGGCGACCCTCGTCGACGCGATCACCGCGCGGGCGATCGAGTCGGCGTACCTGGACTTCCCGGCCGGGCACCGATTCTGGGGTCCGTTCACGCAGCAGCAGTGCCGCGACATCGCGGCGGCCCTCGGCTCGCTCGGGTTCCGATACGACGGCCTGGGTGGCTTCGCGGACGAGCGCGTCCCCGGGCAGCGCGACCTGTCGCTCGCGGTGGGTTACGCGGGGCTCGACCCGATGCGCATCCGGATCTGGCCGAGCGAGGCGGAGATGCCCCTCCTCTACCAGGAGGCGGTGGTCGCGGCGGACGAATGGCTCGCCGAGGCCGGCGGCGAGCTTACGCTGGGCGAGATGGTGGACGCCCTCGGGCGCCGTGCCGAGGAGCTCGCTGACGTCTGGAACGCCTGGGGACGGCTCCGGCCGCTGCTCCTCGCCGACGCCTGACCCGC
>DASSPX010000029.1:0-14221 GCA_035699445.1 Candidatus Limnocylindrales bacterium
GGTGACCGCGATCGTCCCGTCTTCCTCGACGACCGTGGCGCCCTGCGAGACGGTCACGGTCGTCCCGCGCGCCACATGACTCGAGTTGCTGCAGACGAGCGCCAGCGGGACGTCCCGGACGAGCGTCTGGCCGCGCGAGACGTTGCCGAGCCGGAGCACCGTGCCGCCGGGGACGATCTCGTCGCCTCCAGGCTCGAGGACGTCGGCCATGGCGAGGCCCGCGACGATCACCGAGACGGTCAGGCCGGCCACCAGCGCCCGACGGACTACGCGTAGGTACATCCTGGCTCCCGGTCGTCGAAGGGGCAGGGTCGCCCCGAATGCCGCCAACGGTCGACCCGGAGGTCCCGGATGGGAATGGTCACGAGGTCCCGGTCGGTGCCGGGACGCGCAGGGAATCGGTACCGGTGCGCGGAGGCGACGTCAGGAGGACGCGGGTCGCCTCGCTGCCACGAGGGCCAGTGCGGCCGCCACGACGACGACCAGGAACCCGACCGCGAGCGCCCCGCCCGGGAGGGACACGCCCAGCGGTGCAGGCTGGGTCACCGTGACCGGAACCGCCGTGACGGCGGGCCCGCTGAGCGACCGCTGCCAGTCCGACGGGAGCGCCACGAGCAGCGGGTCGTCCTCATCCTTCGGCCCGGGCACGCCGCCATCGGCCGGGATCGGCGGTCCGTTCACGGCGAGGGGCGCGGACACGGGTGGGGAGCTGCCATCCAGCGCGGAAATCGCGTACAGGCCGGCCGGGAGCTCGGCGGGAATCGCCACGGCGACCGAGGCGTGCCCCTCCCCGTCCGTCCGGACGACGCCCAGCGACAGCCGATGGTCGCCACTCGCGAGGAACAGCTCGACGGCGGCGTCCGGGCTGCGATCCTCGAGTCGCACCGTGACGACGCCGCCGGGCCGGACCTCGGGCGGATCAAGGACAACGGGTGGCGCGTTCTCGTGCGCGGCCGCGGGCGCCGCCACCGGGATGGCGCCGAAGAACAGGATCGCCGCCGCGGTTGCGGCGGCGATCCTTGATCTGCCGGTGGGGAGCCGGCCCCTCACGGGGTCGGCGGCGATGGGACCAGCGTCGGACAGTTCGGTGCGGTGGCGCCGTTCGTGTCGACGCAGTTGATGCGCCCATTCGGGGCGGCGAGGACGAACGGATCGATCGGCGATTCGGCCGTCACGTACTCGGCAAGGACCTGGTCGAGGATCTCCTGGGTGGCGTACCCGACGCGATCGTTGACGCGCGGGTACCCGTCGCCGCCGCTCGCCATGAAGTCGTTGATCACGATCTTGTAGCTCGCTGCCGCGCTCAGGTCGACGGACGTGCTGGAGCACGTGCCGTCCGGGTTCGCGAACACGACCGATGTCACGCGCTCACCCGGCTGGGATGTGGGGTTCGAAAGATTCCGGGCCGCCTTCGTGATGTCGTACGTGAAGCACAGGCCGGAGACCTGCGGGAACCGGCCGTTCACCGCCGGCATGGTGCTCACGCCAGTCTCGAGGAAGGCCTTGAGGTCTGTCCCGGAGACCGTCACCGTCGCCGCGACGTTGCCGAACGGGAGCACCGCGAGCACCTGGCCACGCGTGATCTTGTACGGCGGCGCGGTGAACGCGGGGCAGAACCCGGCGCCACCCCCCGCCGGCGGGCACGTAAGCGCCGCACGGAGGCCGCCGGAGTTGGTGATGGCGAACTGCGCGCCGATCGACGCGTACTTCGCGACCATCGCGTCGGTCACGACGTTGCCCACGAGGCTCTCGCAGGTCCGACCGGCGTCGTTGCCGCACTGGTCGAACCGCGTGATCTCCTTTTCCGACTCGCCGATGACCGTCCCCAGGATTGGGGCGAGCTCGGCGCTCAGCTCGTTGATCCGGGCCTGGATCGCGGGATCCGGCGTCACGCCGATGTTCCACGGCCGGTGGAAGTCGGCGGTCGAGTAGAGGACCTGCTTACGCCCCGGATCCACGACGAGCTGAAGCCGCGTGAAGCGGATGCCCTTGCTCCGGTTCTCGACGACGAGCGAGCCGTTCGTGCTGCGGGCGACGACCTGCGCGTCGGTGTGGTCGCCGATGACCGCGGCCACGCCCGTGAGCGCGTTCGCGAGATCGATGATCGGGCCGGTCGGGGCAGTCAGCGAGCCGCCCGTGGCACCGTCGTGGCCGAGGACGACCACGACATCCACGCCGCGCGAGCGCAGCCGGCTCACCTCGGCCTGGACCCGGGGGATCCGCGGCTCGACGGTGAACGGATCGAATGAGTCGGGGAAGACGAGCAACGGGGCGTCCTCGTTCGTGAACCCGACGACGCCGAGCTTGAACCCGTTGAACTGGAACACGGCCGAGGGCGACCACTCCGCGGGCGTCCGCCCGTTCGGCCCCACGACGTTCGCCGACAGGTACGGGAAGTCGGCGAGCGGGATGAGCGTCTCCCGCAGGTACTCCTGCCCGCGGTCGAAGTTGTGGTTCCCGAGACCGTCGGCGTCGAACCCCATGAGGTTCATCAGCTCGATCGTCGGCGTGTCGCCGAAGAACGCGCTGATGGGCGGTGTGGCGCCCACGGAATCGCCCGCCGCAACCGTGATCGACCCGTCCGGGGCTTCGTCGCGGTACGCGTCGAACCACGCCTTGAGGAAGGCCGCCCCGCCGATGGGCTGGGCCGGATTCGCGGCTCCGGAACCGGTGACGTTGTCCGCGGCCTCGGTGAGCGGCACGAGCTGGCCGTGGAAGTCCGAGATGTCGAGGATCGTGGCGATCTTCACCGATGGCGCGGTCGTGATCTCGGTGAGGATCCGGCCGCGAGCGTTCTGCGGGCCGTCGATGCCCAGCAGGTATGCCGCGGTGGGCGCCACGTCGATCGCTCGCACCCCGTCCACCGGCGATCCGGTGTGGCGGATGCCCGGGCCGGCGGCCACGAACGTGCCGTGCATGTTGACGGACGCCTCGAGGTCGACGAGATCGGGCCGGTAGCCGTGCTGGCCGAAGAACTGGCTGAAGGCGATCAGCGTGCCCGGCGTCGCCGCATCCGTCTGGTAGGGCGGCCGGAACACGACGACGACGTCACCGCTGCGGGTCGGATGGAGCGCGTCCGTCCCGTCGACGTCGCGGAGCTCCTCCTTGAGGTACACGCGATCGACGACCTGCTGGATGCCCGGGAGGTTCGGATCGTCGAGGTTCTCGAAGTAGGTCTTCAGGTTCTGTCGGACGGTCTCGTAGTCCGCGGCTGCCACCTGCGGGGCGTTCGAGTTGTTGGTCGACGTTGTGCCCGACGGATCGCGGCCGGCGAGGTCGATGTACAGCTGGGCGGTGCCGCCGGCGTGGCATTCCTTGACGAGGGTCGCGGCCACGGCACGGCAGTTCGACCCCTGCTCCGGGCCGTAACCCAGGTCCTGGAGCGCCTTCGAGACGTTGACCGCGTACCACTGCGGCGCGAAGCCGTGGTCGGACGACGCGAAGACCGCGGTCTCGTCGAGGCCGCCCATGAGATCGAGGGCGAGCTCGAGCGTCTGGTCGGCCTCGTGGTAGGCCGCGCGGATGTAGCCCTCGCGCTCGTCCAGCCGGCCGTCGGGGACGTCGTCGTTCGTGACGTCGTCGTAGTACGGGTTCGGATTGCCGTCCATGTCCGTCGGGACGGTGAGCCCGAGGAACTGGTGCGCGAACTCGTCCGTGACCGGGTTGCCGACGAGCAGCAGGTCCGCGTCGACGTTGAGGTCATCGAGGATGTACTCGAGGTACGCCCAGTGGGCGTCCTTCCAGAACAGGCCCTGCTCGACGTACGTGTCCTCGTCGACGATCCCTGCCTCGAGCGGCGCAAAGTCGGCTGCCGTCGAGGACGGGAAGTCGCGCGCGAGGGTCTCCTCGAAGGCCGCCGATCCGGCCGCACCGAGCGCGGCGTAGCTCGCGTTCGAGCGAGCCAGGGACGTGAAGTACAGCCGGAACGTGGACAGGTCCGGGGCGATATCGATGAGCTTGAGGTACATGCCCGCCGTCTGGCCGGCGCGACCGCCGGTGAGCGTGACCTTCACGTCAGCCCACTCGCCGCGGCTGAGGTCGGCGACCTTCGCGGATCCGTCCCTCCCGGCGGTCGATGGGACGACGATGACGCCGTCGTAGTTGACCTGCCCGTCGTTCGTCGAGTCGTAGATGTAGAGATCGAAGAAGCGGTCGACGTTGTCGGCCGCGGGAAACGCCGTGTTCGTGCTCTTCAGCTGCTCCTGCTTGGCAGGGCTGAACGAGGACGGGACGTTCGTCCAGCCGACGGCGTCGTCGAGATCGACGCGCTGGTAGCTCACGCCGAACGCGGCTGCGCCGGCGGGCTGACCGGGCAGGTCGTAGTTCACGAGGACGCCGCGGTTCGAGAAGAAGCTGCGGAAGTCGACCACCGGCCCCTGGAGGCCGTGCGTCCGCGAGCCCACCCACTCGACCGAGACGACCGTCTTGCCGGCTCGCTCGGCTGCCTGCTGGATCGTGTCCGCCTGGACGATCGGCGACCCGAGCCCGGTCCGGTTGTTGAAGTTGCCCTCGCCGACGCGATGGAACGTGTTGTTCGTCGAACCGTGCTCGCTCGGCCAGGTGCCGGTCGCGAGCGTGTACCAGCCGACGCCCGTGTTCGGCGGGAACGCCTGGAGGAGGCCGTTTTCTCCTTCGACCCCCTGGCGCCGCAGCTCGGCGAACGTGGGCATGGCGCCCTCGCCGACGTAGCGCTCGACGAGGTCGGGGCGCATCCCGTCCGAGCCGAACAGGATGACCTTGTCCGCGCTCGGCTTCCCGCGCCCGGCGTCGGCGGGTGGGGCGGCCGAGGCCACCGGGACGGATGACACGACGATCGTGAGGGTCGCGAGTGCGATCAGCGACCGGAAACGCGGACGGGCCACGGTCCCTCCTCCCTGTGCGGGACGATCTGGGGCGGCGGGTGGCGCGGCCTGTCAACCCCACCGAGCCGCACCGGAAGCCTCTTGACCGAACCTTACCGCTCGGTCAACGCGCCGTTAACGCTCCGTCGCTCGCCACGGGCGTCCCGTTGCCCGGGCGCACCGATTTCCTGCGCAGTCGGGGTGATGCTTGGGAGGAGCGCGGGATGAGCGCGGGATACGTGGGGCCGCTCACCCTCCTCGTATGGACGTCCATCCCGCCGTGACGGAGCGGCTCGCGAGGCTCGCGCCGGACCAGCGTGCCGCGGCCACCGCTCCCGCGGGACCGGTCCTGTGCGTCGCGCCCGCCGGCTCCGGGAAGACGACGACGCTCGTTGCACGCGTCGCCTGGCGAGTGGCGACGGGAACGGATCCGGCCGCGATCACCGTCCTGGCCTTCAACCGGCGGGCCGCGGAGGAGCTGTCAGAGCGGCTGTCCGCGGCGCTCTCGCCCCTCGGTGTGGAGGACGGCGTTCGGGTGCGGACGTTCCACGCGCTCGGGCTGGAGATCCTGCGCGAGGCGCGCCACGCGGTGGAGCCGCCCGTCGACCGCGATGCCGTCCTGCGCGAGCTCTTCCCTGACGCCCCGCCAGCCACACGCACCGCGCTCGATCTCGCGTTCTCCCGCCTGAAGCTGGACGCCTGCGTGACGGCCGAGGACGTGGCGGCCGACCCGACACCTGGCGCCGTGGGCGCCGCGTTCGTGCAGTACGAACGGGCGCTGGCCTCGCGCGGGGCGCTCGACTTCGACGATCTCGTGGCGCGCGCGCTCCGCCTGCTGCGTCGAGAGCCCCCCGTCCTGACGCGCTGGCGCGCCCGCTGCGCGACGCTCTTCGTGGACGAGGCGCAGGACCTCGATCGCTCACAGCTCGAGCTGGCGCTGCTGCTTGCCGCCCCGGGCAACGACGTGTTCCTCGTGGGCGACGACGACCAGACGATCTACGGCTGGCGGCTGGCCGACGTGCGGCGGATCCTCGGGCTCGAGGCGGCCCTGCCCGGTCTCCGGCGGGTGGACCTCACCGTGAACTACCGCTGCCCGGCGATCGTGGTCGATCGGGCCGTCCGACTGGTGGAGACGAACGGTCAGCGGTTTGCGAAGCGGATCGCCGCCCGTCCCGGCGCGCCCGGGCGACTCGTCCTCGCACCGGACGCCGGGGACGACGTCGCACGGATCGCGCGCGTGGTCGGCGCCTGGCCGACGGATGGGACCCGCGCCGTCCTCACCCGGACGAACCGGGAGCTGCTTGCCGCGGCCATCGTCGCGCTCGACGCCGGGATCCCGTTCCGCGCCGCGGAGCTGGCCCTGCTCGTCGAGGACGATCGCGTGGATGACGTGCTCGAGGCCGCCGCGGCGCTGCCCGCCACCTGGCCGCTGCTCGTGCGCCTGGGGCGGGTCCGGTCGGCCACGCGTGCCGCCGACCGGGAGATCGCCACGGCGGTCCTCGGCTGGGCGGCGGCGTTCGAGGATCTCGACGCCCTTCGTGCCGCCGTCGGGCACCGACGGGCGCGCCTCGCCGAGCTCCGCCAACCGGACGCCGCACTGACGCTGGCCACGACGCACGCGACGAAGGGCGCGGAGTGGGACGACGTGCTGGTCCTGACGGACGGGTTTCCCGCCGCGCGGGCGGTGGCGACGGCCTCGGATCCGGCGTCCGTGCTGGAGGAGGAGCGCCGGCTCGCGTATGTCGCCTGGACCCGGGCCCGCCGCTCGCTCACGCTCCTGTTCGACCCGGCGAACCCGTCGCCGTTCCTCCTCGAGGCGTTCGACCCGGACGAGCTGGGGCTCGGCGGTCACGCCGCGGCAGCGTGAGGCGCGCGCCGGTGACCGCCAGGTTGGCAATTCGGCACGGCCGGCTCCGCCCAAGGGGTGCCAGGCCGACCGGCGCAGGGCGTTCCGAACCTCTCAGCCCGTGCGGTCCCACCGGCGGGCCTCCGCCTGCCTCGTTCTGCCCCCGGCGAGCCGCCGGCGGCGCGTGCCGCCGCTGTTCCAGACAGCGCACGGCATTGATGACCACGAGATGACAACCTGGCGGTCAGGGACAGCGGCCGGACTCGCCGGCCGGTCAGGCTCGAGCGGCGTCCCTGGCGAGCTCGCGCGCCAGCGCGTCGAGCGCCTCCACGAACGGCTCCGTCACCTCGGCCGGCAGGACCTCGCGAACCGAGTCGTTCGGCCCGATCGCCGCGCGGGCGAGCCGGGCGGTCCGGCGCAGCTCCGCGATGCCCTCGTCGCGCAGGCGGTCCGGCAGCGGCTCGAAGAACGCCACCCACCGGCTGGCCCCGGCGTCGCGCGCGGCCGCGAGGAGCCGATCGGTCGCGCGCGCGGCGGTCATCGCTGCCTCGTCGATCCGCGGGCGCTCGTGGCGAGCCGGGCCGCGGGCCCGGTGAACGCTCCGCTCGGTCACACCGTCTCGCGCGGCGTCCCCGTGGCGCGCGCAGCGCCCTCCGGTCCCACGAGCACCAGCGGCAGCCGCTTCCGCTCCGAGCCGTTCACGAGGATCCGGAACGAGTAGTCGCCCGGCGTCGGGAACGTGAGGTTCCACAGGTCGATCGAGAACGTGAGGATCGAGTCCCGCCCGTCACCGTGACCGCGCGCGACGAGATTGCCCGTCGCGCCCGTCACCTCCACCCCATCGGGATCGAGCAGGACGATCCGCAGCTCGTGCTCCCGGTCGGTCTCGGGTGCCGTGACGAGAAGGCCGACGACGAGCGCGAGGTGCGGGTGGCGCAGCGGGAACGTCCGGCCGCCGATGCGCGTGATGCCGCCCCCGATCACGTGGAACTTCTGACCCGGGGACGTCTCGGCGGCATCGGCGAGGAAGGCGAAGTCGATCTCCGGCACGCGTTACTCCTGTGTCAAGCCTCGCGACGACCGGCAGGGCACCCGGCGTGTGTCCGGGACCACGTGGATTCCCCGGGACAGTGCCCCAGGCGATCCTGCGAGCCGCGACCGCTCATCTCCCGCTGTCGAAGCCCCGGCCCACTCGCACGGGTCGCTGTCCGGGACCGCCGACACGCGAATTCGCCCTCATTCCATGCTCATGTCCGCCGCCGACATCGGCACCATCGGTACGGGGGTTGTCCCGGAGAAACGAGCTCCGACGAACGGGGCCACTCCGCCGAGCCGATCCGCTGTCAACGACACAGGCGACATCCTACGGGGCGCAGCGATCCGGCGGCGGGTAGGGCGGCCATCCGGGCACGCGGCCCCGCGCGCGACGCACGCGTCTCGGCGCTTCCCTACCGTGCCCCGGCCGCCGCCCGCTTGCGAACCGGCCCCTCGACCGCGATCGGCACCGGGATCGGAACCCCGCCGCGACCCGCCTCCTCGGCAAACGACACGTCCGAGAGCGGCACGAGCGGCTCGCCGCGCAGGACCCGGGCGAGGTATTCGCCCGTCGCCGTCCCGCTCGCCGCCACGTCCTCCGGCGTTCCCTCCGCGACGATCCGGCCGCCCCGCAGGCCGCCCTCCGGGCCCAGGTCCACGATCCAGTCCGCCGTCTTGATCACGTCGAGGTTGTGCTCGATGACGAGCACGGTGTTGCCCGCGTCCACGAGCCGGTGGAGGACCGTCAGCAGCTTCTCGACGTCAGCGAAGTGGAGCCCGGTGGTCGGCTCGTCGAGCAGGTACAGCGTCTTGCCGGTCGCGCGTCGCGACAGCTCCGTCGCGAGCTTGACCCGCTGCGCCTCGCCGCCCGAGAGCGTCGTCGCGGGCTGGCCGAGATGCACGTAGCCCAGCCCGACGTCGTACAGCGTCCGCAGCTTTGACGCGATCGACGGCACCGCGGCGAAGAACTCGACCGCCTCCGCGACGGTCATCTCGAGGACGTCCGCGATCGACTTGCCCTTGTAGTGGATCTCGAGCGCCTCGCGGTTGTACCGCTTGCCCTTGCACACCTCGCACTGGACGTACACGTCCGGAAGGAACTGCATCTCGATCTTGATGATCCCGTCGCCCTTGCAGTTCTCGCACCGGCCGCCCTTCACGTTGAACGAGAACCGACCGGGCGAGTAGCCGCGCACGCGCGCCTCCGGAGTCCCGGCGAACAGCTCCCGGATCGGCGTGAACAGCCCCACGTATGTCGCCGGGTTCGAGCGCGGCGTCCGGCCGATCGGGCTCTGGTCGATCTCGATGATCTTGTCGACGTGCTCGACGCCCTCGAGCGCGTCGTGTGCGCCGACGATGGCGCGCGACGCGTGCAGCTCGCGGGCCAGCGCCCGGTAGAGGACCTCCGTCACGAGCGTGGACTTGCCCGAGCCGGACACGCCCGTGACGGCGATGAACGTGCCGAGCGGGAACCGCACGTCGATGCCCCGCAGGTTGTGCTCCCGCGCGCCGCGCACGACGAGGTGCCGCCCGTTGCCGGATCGGCGGGTCGCGGGGATGGGGACGCTCCGTTCGCCGCGGAGGAACGCCCCGGTGACGGATCGGGGCTCCGCGAGCAGGGTCTCGAGCGGACCGCTCGCGATGATCTCGCCGCCGTGCTCGCCGGCCCCCGGACCGATGTCGATCACCCAGTCTGCGGTCCGGATCGTCTCCTCGTCGTGCTCGACGACGAGCACCGTGTTCCCGAGGTCCCGCAGTCGGGTGAGCGTCGCGATCAGCTTCGCGTTGTCGCGCTGGTGCAGCCCGATCGACGGCTCGTCGAGGATGTACAGGACGCCCATGAGCGTCGTCCCGATCTGGGTCGCGAGCCGGATCCGCTGCGCCTCGCCGCCCGACAGCGTGACCGACGCCCGGTCGAGGGACAGGTAGTCGAGGCCCACGTCGACGAGGAACCCCAGCCGGGCGGTGATCTCCTTGAGCACCTGGCGCGCGATCGTCCGCTCGCGCTCCCCCACGCGCGCCGGCAGCTGCTCGATCCACGCGAGCGCGTCGGTCACGGACATCGCGGCAACGTCCGCGATCGACTTGCCGTCCACGGTCGTCGCGAGCACCTCCGGCTTGAGGCGCTTCCCGCTGCAGGCCGGGCAGGCCCGCGTGACCATGTACTTCTCGAGCTCGGTCTTGATGTACTCGGAATCCGTCTCGCGGTAGCGGCGCTCGAGGTTCGTGACGACGCCCTCGAACGTGGCGACGTAGCTGTTCTCGCCGCGCTCGTGGCGGTACCGGACGACGACCTTCTCGTCCTTCGCGGCGTACAGCAGGTAGTCGAGCGCCTCGCGCGGCAGGTCCCTGACCGGCGCGTCGATGTCCCAATGGTGGGCCTTGAACACCGCCTCGGTGATCTTCATCCGCCACGACGCGTCGGTGGGCATCTTCGCCCACGGCACGACGGCCCCCCGGGCCACGCTCTTTGTCCGGTCCGGGATCACGAGCGCAGGATCGATCTCGAGCCGCGTGCCGAGGCCGGTGCACACCGGGCACGCGCCGTGGGGCGAGTTGAACGAGAACGAGCGGGGCTCGAGCTCGTCCATCGTGAACCCGTCGTACGGGCAGCTGAAGCGCTCGGAGTAGCGGCGGTCCTCGAATGCTGGCGGCTCGCCCTCCCGCGGCGCGGGCGCGATGACGACGACCCCTTCGCCCAGCCGGAGCGCGGTCTCGATCGAATCCGCGAGACGGGCGGCGTCCGGATCGGGTAGCGGAGCGCCGCTCGAGGGGTCGATTGGCCGGCCGTGCTCGTCGCGCGCCCAGTCCTCCGGCGCCTCGGCGCGCCGAACGATGTACCGGTCCACGACGACCTCGATCGTGTGGCGCTTGTACTTGTCGAGCGTGGGCGCCTCCGACAGGTCGTACTGGGCCCCGTCGACACGCACCCGCACGAACCCCTGGCGGCGGGCCGCCTCGAACACGCGGTCGCCCTCCGTCTTCCGATCCTTGATGAGTGGACCCAGGACGAGCAGCCGGGTGCCTTCCGGCAGGGCGAGCACCTGGTCGACGATCTGCTGCACCGTCTGACGCTCGATCCGGTGGCCGTTCGGGCAGTGCGGAATCCCGATCCGGGCGAACAGCAGCCGGAGATGGTCGTAGATCTCCGTGACGGTGCCGACGGTTGACCGCGGATTCCGGGAGGAGCCTTTCTGGTCGATCGAGATGGCGGGCGAGAGACCGTCGATCCGGTCCACGTCCGGCTTCTCCATCTGGCCCAGGAACTGCCGGGCGTAGGCGCTCAGGCTCTCGACGTACCGGCGCTGGCCTTCGGCGTAGATCGTGTCGAACGCGAGGCTGGACTTCCCGGACCCGGACAGGCCGGTGATGACGACAAGCCGGTCGCGCGGGAACGAGACGTCGACATTCTTGAGGTTGTGTTCGCGCGCGCCGCGCACGACGATCCGGTCGGAGGGCACGCTCCGAGTCTAGCGCCGGCGGGGTATTTCGTACAGGTGTTCGGTTTCGATGCGAAGCGCGGCACGGACCGCGCCCGGGACCCCTCAGCCGCCGAAGTCGCTGTCGCAGATCTTCCAGGCGCCGTCCTCGCGGACGACCTGCACGGTCTCGTTGAGGGGGACGGCCTGCGCCATTCCCTCGAGCCCGGAGAGCATCGCGTCGAGCGAGGCGTCGTCGGCCGGCAGGCCCTGCTGCTCGAGGACCGGACGCAGCACCTCGCGCATCTTCGCGTCGTCGAACGCGATTCCGATTGAGCCGGTCATCTGGACCTCGGCGCTGTCGCCGCTGACCGTGCCCTCGGCGAGGACAACCTTCGAGACGTCGAAGCTCACCGCGTCGATGAGGGCGGCCGTATCAAGGCCGGGCAT
Source organism: Candidatus Limnocylindrales bacterium (assembly GCA_035699445.1). Classification (GTDB taxonomy): domain Bacteria; phylum Chloroflexota; class Limnocylindria; order Limnocylindrales; family CSP1-4; genus DASSPX01. Next base: position 11,592 of record DASSPX010000029.1, read on the forward strand.
GAACGCGCCCATGCCCCCGGTGAGGTCGAACTGCTCCGTGATCCTGTCGCGCTCCGCGGCGCACGCGAGCTCCGGCAGCTGGTCGAGCTGCTTCGCGGCCATCCGGTCGAGCGCGGTCTGAACGACGGCGGTCGGGCTGCCGCCGCCGGGGGCACCGCCGCAGGCGGCCACCACGAGCGTGAGCGCGAGCACGGCGAGGCGGGCGAGCCGGCCGCCGATGCGAGTCGAGCGCGTGTCGTTCATGGCCGTTTCCTCCGGCGTTCCGGGACGCGTGCCGCGATCGTACGCCCGCGGGTCAGGTACGGCGAACGCGCCGCACCATCGCGCGTGGGTCGAGCTCGAAGCCGAGCCGCTCGTACCAGTCCGTCAGGCCGTCGGCGGCCGAGAGCGAGAACCGGAGGTCGTCGTGGCCGTCCATGAGGGCGGTGACCACGCGCCGTCCGACCCCGAGGGCCTGCCAGCGCGGATGGACGATGACCATCGCCAGGTACGCGTTGATCGCGCCGTCACTCACGGAGCGCGCCATGCCCACCAGCCGCTCGCCCGCCCATGCCGTCGCGACCTCGCGCGAACCGGCGATCGCGCGCTCGACCCGGTCGGGATCGTCCGCCCGGTTGTCCCAGCCCACGGCGCGCAGCAGCGGGATCACCTGGTCGATCGGCGGCACCCGGTCGAGCACGACCCGGACCGCATCGGCGGAGCCGTCCACGCGGGCAAGCCGGCGGTCCAGCTCCCACAGGTGATCGAGCGAGTGGTAGAGCAGGCGCCGCAGGACCTTCGCCATCGTCCAGGTCTCGCCCTTGCCGTCGGTCCGCTCGAGCCCGGGGTCGCGCGCGTGGAGCGCACGGATGCGCTCGACGGCATAGGTCCGCGTGGCGGCGAGGAACGCGTCCCGGTCGCCGTCCTGCGGCGGTCCGTCGAAGCGGACGGAGGCGTCGAGTCGGGAGGCGAGCCAGATCTCGGCGCTGCCGACGTGGCGTGCGACCGCGTCGCCCGTGCGCTCCTGGCGCTCGCCGTCGACGGGCAGGGGCCCCCGGCGCAGCTCGTGCTGCTGGACGCGGCCCAGGATCGCGCAGAAGTCGTCGCGCGCATGGGCGGCACGTCGAAGCGTGGTCTCCATCTCCTCGACGGGAACGACCCGGTGATCCCGCCCGAAGGTCGCGTTGCGCTCGGTGCCGTCGGGCCCTCGCGTAGCGGGCACCTCCTCGACGACCTCGACACCGCGCAGCGGGGGCAGCGATACCGGCTCGCCATGGTCGGTGGCCCACTCGCGAAACCGACCGGCCACCGACAGGCTCTGGGACCGCGCGAGCGCCCGGGTGCGCGCCCAGCCGAACGCGCCCGGAAGGTCGAGCAGCCAGGCGCCGACACGCCCGTCGTCGTAGCCCGGCTCGAGCCAGGCGCGGAGGGGCGCGGGCTCGGTGGCGGGAACGTTCGTCATGGGCCCGGATGCTAGCCGGGCCGCGGCTCAGTAACCGCGCCGCGGGCCGCGCCGACCCGGCCGCTGCCCGGTCCGTCGCCGGATGTTCGGCGTCACGGTCCGATCCCACGTGGGACGGTCGAGCCAGCGAGCCTGCCAGCCGGCCTCGTCGTCGTGCTCGTCCCGGATCCCCGGCAGCCAGTCCGAGGCGGTCCCCGCCACCACCCCCTCCGGGTCACCGTCGAGCGTCGCCGCGGGCTCATCCTCCGCCTCGAGCACCGCCACCGACGTCACTTCGATGGCGGGGCCGGCGGTGGCGGCCGCGCGTTCGGCACGCCGGCGATCGGCGGCGCCGGTCAGGCCGCCGGCCCGCTCGCGCGCCGCCCGCTCCGCGGCCCGGCCGACGATCACCGACTGGTCCTGCTCGAGGACCCGCAGCCGGATCTGCTGGATCTCGTCCCGCAGGGCCGCCGCGCGCTCGAACTCGAGCTGCTTCGCGGCGGCGCGCATCTCGGCTTCCATCTTCGCGACGAGCCGCTCGACCTCCGCCCGGTCGGCATCGGCAAGCTCCTGCGCCCGTCGCTCGGACGAGTACACGATCGTGGACTCGGCAACCGCCCGCAGCCGGTCGTTGATGTCGTGGATGCCCTTGACGATCGTTGTCGGCTCGATGCCGTGCTCGCGGTTGTACGCCTCCTGCGCGCGTCGCCGTCGGTCGGTCTCCTCGATCGCGACCTTCATCGACTCGGTGACGGTGTCGGCGTACATGACCACCTCGCCGCCGACGTTGCGAGCCGCCCGACCGATCATCTGGATGAGCGACCAGGCACTGCGCAGGAACCCTTCCTTGTCGGCGTCGAGGATCGCGACGAGCGTGACCTCCGGGAGGTCCAGGCCCTCGCGCAGGAGGTTGATGCCGACGAGCACGTCGTACACGCCGAGGCGCAGGTCGCGGAGGATCGCGACCCGCTCGAGCGTGTCGACCTCGGAGTGGAGGTACTGGACCTTCACGCCCAGCTCGCGCAGGTAGTCCGCGAGATCCTCGGCCATCCGCTTCGTGAGCGTCGTAACGAGCGCCCGCTCGCCGCGCTCGACGCGCTTGCGGACCTCCTCGAGGAGATCGTCGATCTGCCCCTCGGTCGGGCGGACGGTGATCGGCGGGTCGACGATGCCGGTCGGCCGGATGAGCTGCTCCACGACCTGCTCGCTT
>DASSPX010000030.1:0-4679 GCA_035699445.1 Candidatus Limnocylindrales bacterium
TCGTGGCTGCTCCACGTCACCGAGGTGCTCGGCGCGACGCCGCAGGAGAACCTCGACATGATCGCGGAATCGGTCGCGTTCATCGTCGAGCGCGGCCGCGAGTGCGTCTACGACGCCGAGCACTTCTTCGATGGCTATCGGGCGGACCGCTCGTATGCGCTGGCGACCCTGCGGGCCGCACGCGAGGCGGGTGCGCGGACGCTTGTCCTGTGCGACACGAACGGCGGCACGCTCACCGATGAGCTGGTCGAGATCCTGGGCGACGTCCGCCGCTCGCTCGAGGCGGACGCTGATGCGCCCAAGGTCATCTGGGGCATCCACACCCACAACGATGCGGAGCTCGCGGTCGCCAACTCGCTCGCCGCGGTCAAGGCCGGGGTCCGCCACGTCCAGGCGACGATCAACGGCTACGGCGAGCGGGCCGGCAACGCGAACATGGTGTCGATCCTCGCCAACCTCGCGCTCAAGACCGGGTTCGACCTCGGCGCGCCCGCGGCGCAGCTGTCGTCGCTCACGGACCTGTCGCGGTCGGTGGCCGAGATCGCGAACGTGACGCCCAACGACTACCAGCCCTACGTCGGCCGCTCCGCGTTCGCGCACAAGGGCGGTGTCCACGGGGCCGCGGTGGCCAAGGTCGAGCGCTCGTACCAGCACGTCGAGCCGACGGCCGTCGGGAACGTCTCCCGGCTCGTCGTGTCGGAGCTGGGGGGTCGGGCGAACACCTCGATCCGCGCGCGGCAGCTGGGCCTCGAGCTCGAGGGGGTCGTCGACGCGCGAGAGCTGTCGCGGCTGATCAAGCAGCTCGAGGCGGACGGGCTCGCGTTCGAGGGCGCGGAGGCGTCGTTCGAGCTCCTCGTGCGCCGCCACGCGGCGGACTACGCGGCCCCGTTCCGAATCGTCGACTACACCGTGCTCGTCGAGCAGCGCGAGGGCCGGGAGCTGCTCGCCGAGGCGACCGTGAAGGTCGAGGTCGCGGGCGAGCTCCTCCACACGGCGGCGGACGGCAACGGCCCGGTGAACGCGCTCGACGCCGCGCTGCGGAAGGCCCTCCGGGCGTTTTACCCGGCGATCGACGGCGTCCACCTCGTCGACTACAAGGTGCGCATCCTCGACGGCGAGTCGGCCACTGCCGCGCGCACCCGGGTGATCATCGATTCGCAGGACGGCGCCCGGACGTGGTCGACGATGGGCAGCGACACGAACATCATCGCCGCGTCAGCGGCCGCGCTCGCCGACTCGCTCGAGTATGCGATCTGGAAGTCCGGAGCCGAGCTCGTGCGGCGGGACGAGCGCCACTTCACGACGTCGAACGGCAAGCCGGGGCCCGCGGCCGCGACCGCGGTCCCGGGCACCGCGGGAGGCACGCGATGACGGTCCAGGATGCCGCGGACACGCTCCAGCTGACGCGCTGGACGGTCACCTCCGGCTCCAACGTTCAGAGCCGGGGTGCCGTCGTCCTCCGGGCGGGAGACCGGCAGTGGGAGGCGTCGGCGGAGGGCAACGGCCCGATCGACGCCCTGTTCGGCGCGGTCGACCGCGCGCTTGCCGGCGTGCTCGACGGCCACCCCCGCCTGGTCGCCTACGACATCCATGCCCTCACCGAGGGCACCGCCGCCGAGGGCCGGGTGACGGTACGCATCGCGCCGCCCGACATCGGGGGACAGCGCGGCACCGGTGAGTACCCGGGCGAGGCGACGTCGACGAACATCGTCGCGGCCTCGATCGAGGCGTACATCGATGCGCTGAACGCGCTGCTCGCGGAATCGCACTGGGAGGGCGCCGCCGAGGCCGCGCCGGGCGGCCGTCGGCTCGAGTCGAAGGAGACGGCGCGCGCCCGGCGGGCCCAGCTCGACGAGGATGCCGGCGAGATCGACACCACGGACTGGTTCAACAGGTAGTCCGGTTCCGCCGGAACCGCCACCGCCGGTCTCGGCCGCCGCGGTCGTCCCGACGCCCAGGAACTCGTGCTCAGCCCGGACCCACGCCTCGGCGGGGCGATCCGGTCCACGGACCGGAAGCGCGCGGAGGCCGACGGGCTCGCCGTCGCCATCGGCCGGGACCGACCGTATCGCGTGGCGACCTGCTGGCTGCTCGTGGACACCGCCGCCAACCGTGCGCTCGTTGCGCGCTATCCAGGCGTCTTGCGGGCGCGCTTCCCGGGCTCGTCCCGACGGTGGGTCGACGCGATCACGGATGGGACCGCGCCGCCATGGGATCCGGGCATCGCCTGGATCGACCCCCGCTCTCGCCGTCTCGTTCCCGCCCGGTGGCGTCGGTAGACTCCTCCGATGCCCGACGCCGCAGCGACCCCGCCCGCCGGCGACCGTCCGACCGTCGCCTACCAGGGCGAGCCCGGCGCCTTCGCCGAGGAGGCGGTGCTGGCGTTCTTCGCCCAGCCCGTCGCGGTGCCCTTTCCTACCTGGCGTGCCGTGTTCGAGGCCGTCCGGGACGGCGCCGCGGACGCGGGGGCGGTCCCGATCGAGAACTCCCTGGCGGGCACCATCCGCGAGAACCACGACCTCCTGATCGAGTTCGAGCCGGACGGGGTCCGGATCGTGGGCGAGACCAGCGTGCCGGTGCGCCTCGCGCTGATGGCGCCGCCCGGGTCCACCCTCGCCACCATCGAGCGGGTCTACAGTCACGCGCAGGCGCTCGCGCAGGCCGACGCGTTTCTCCGTCAGCGGCCGTGGCAGGTGATGACGACCTACAACACGGCCGGCGCGGCGAAGATGGTCGCCGAGCGAGGCGACCGGACCGAGGCGGCGATCGCCTCGCCGCGGGTCGCGGAGCTCTACGGCCTCCAGATCCTCGCCGAGGGCATCGAGGGCGGCCGATCCGGGGCCGGCAACCGCACCCGGTTCGCGATCGTCTCGCCCGATCCGCTCCGTTCGAGCTGGCCGAAGCCGGGCGCCATCGAGGGTCCGCCGCGCACGTCGCTCGTATTCGCGGTGCGCAACGTACCGGGCTCGCTCCATCGCAGCCTGGGGGCGTTCGCGGCCCGCGACCTCAACCTGTCGCGGCTGGAGTCGCGGCCGTGGACGGACCGCGGCTCGCGCTGGGAGTACCTGTTCTGGGTCGATCTCGACGCGGACCCGGTGGAGCCGGCGGCCCGCGATGCCCTGGACGCCCTGCGCGCCGAGACCGAGCTCGTTCGGGTGCTCGGCACCTACCCGCGCGCGCGGGAGGACTGACCTCCCGGGTCAGTACTCGATCCGGCGCTCCATCGTCTTCGCCTGCGCGATCCAGGCAGCCACCGTGGCTTCCGAGGGCACGCGGCGAATCCAGTTCGGGCGCGCCGCGTCGATCTCGGCGAAGGTCTGAGCGAGGTTCGTGGCGTTCCTCCTGGCGAGCTCGGCAACCGTGTCCACGCCGGCCGCCTCGAGCAGGTCGCTGTACTCCGAGCCGACCCCATCGATCCGCATCAAATCCGCGTGATTGACCCACTCCAGGATCTGCGTGGGTGACAGGCCCGTCGTCTGGGCCAGCAGCTCACGTCCGCTGCGCGGCGCGCCCTGCTCGAGCAGATCGTCGACGGTTCGCACACCCGCGCTCGCCAGCTTCGCGGAAGACTCCGGGCCGATGCCCTCGATCTCGTCGATGCGCATGGGATGCCCTCCTCGATCGGCGGTCCGCTTGACGGCGCCCGCGCAGTGCGATCATAGGCTCACGGGATCCATTCCCCGTCAGGAGAGTCCATCCGCATGAGCTTTCGCGAGGATCTCGCCGCGGGCTACGCCTGGGACGAGGCGTCCGTAGTCCTCGGCGTGCCGTTGAAGGACGGCGCGCTGGAGCCGTCTGTCCGGGTCCGGATTCCGCTCAGCCGGATCAACCGCCACGGGCTCATCGCGGGCGCGACGGGCACGGGCAAGACGAAGACCCTCCAGGTCCTCGCCGGCCAGCTGTCCGATCACGGCGTCCCCGTGTTCGCGGTGGATGTGAAGGGCGATCTCACCGGCGTCGGTGCCCCGGCCGATCCCGAGGACGCGCGCGTCCTCGAGCGGGCGCGCCAGCTGGCGTGGGAGCACCAGCCGATGGGCCATCCGATCGAGCTCCTGTCGCTCAGCGGTGCCGCGGGCGCCCAGGTCCGGGCAACGGTCAGCTCGTTCGGCCCGCTGCTCCTGGGCAAGGTGCTCGACCTGAACGAGACGCAGACCTCGGTGCTGTCGCTCGTGTTCGCATACGCGGACGACAACGACCTCCCGCTGCTCGACCTGGCCGATCTCCGGACGACCCTGCGGTTCCTGGCCTCGGACGACGGCAAGCCCGTCCTCGAGGCGTACGGCGGGATGAGCTCCGCTTCCGTGGGCGTGATCCTGCGCGCGCTCGTGACGCTGGAGCAGGACGGCGCGGACGCGTTCTTCGGCGAGCCGGAGTTCGACCCCGAGGATCTCATTCGGACCACGCCCGAGGGCCGCGGCGTGATCAGCCTGCTCGAGGTCGCCGACGTCATGGCCCGCCCGCGGCTCTACGCGACGTTCGTCCTGTGGCTGCTCGCCGAACTGTTCGAGGCGCTGCCGGAGGCGGGCGACCTGCCGCGACCGAAGCTCGCGTTCTTCTTCGATGAGGCGCACCTGCTGTTCGCCGACGCGTCGGACGCGCTCATGGAGCAGATCGAGCGGACGGCGCGGCTCATCCGCTCGAAAGGCGTTGGCGTGTACTTCGTCACGCAGGCACCGACG
>DASSPX010000031.1:0-83235 GCA_035699445.1 Candidatus Limnocylindrales bacterium
CGGCGATGGAGACGATCCGGAGGCCCGCGAAGGCCCGCGGGGCGAACTCGCCGGCCGCCTGCGCGCCACACGGATCACCCGCCGTGATCCGGTCCGTGGACACGACCACGAGGCTCTCCCAGACCGACACGTCCTGGAAGCTGCCGGCACACTCGAAGCGACCAACGACCGCCGGGGACGCCGGGTCCTTGATGTCGATCACGACGAAGCCGTCGTCGGTGCTCGCGCGGTCCCAGTCGACCGCGCTCGTGACGATCGCAAGGTCGCCCCAGAACGCGAAGTCGGCGTTCGATCCCGGCACGGACCCCAGCAGGCGCATCCCCTCCGCACGCAGCGGCGGGTCAGGCGCCTCGGTCGCCTGGCCGGTCGGGGACGCCGCCGTGCCCCCGGTCGGTTCGTGGCTGGTCGTTGGGACCTGCGTGCCACACGCCCAGGCCAGAAGGCCCACGAGACCCACACGTGCACCGAAGGATCCGAGTTGCGCCTGCGTCACGCGGCAACTCCCTAGCGGGCCGATGTGCCCACATCGTCGGCTCGACGATGGTCCGGATCGGCCCGTCGCGAGTGGGATTGGCAAGACCAGGGCGGATTCGACCCTGGAAACGTACGACCGTGAGATGACTGGCTCCGGCGGTAGCATTCGAACCTACGACCAAGTGATTAACAGTCACCCGCTCTACCACTGAGCTACGCCGGAGCGAGGGACGCGGGAGCCGCGTCGCAGGGCCGGGTGGCCGGCCGACGCGGAGGATACCTCAGGCACGCGGGCGCGGCTGGTGGGCGCGGGCGCGCCCGTCGGGACCCGGTACTCGCCCAAACCGCGCCCGTCGTGAGTGCTCGCCGACGTCGCGGCTGGGGACTGAGCGTGGACACCTGGCCATGCACCCAGCCCGGAGCGAGTGTGCGCATCTGGAGGGCCTTCCAGCGCGGCGAACACTCACGCGCCAACGGTCTTGGACCGGCAGCGCCCAAGCCCGCCCCGCTACGCTCTGCTGCGTGCAATCGATCGAGCTTGTCGTCACCAACCCGACCGGGCTGCACGCCCGACCGGCCACGCTGTTCGTCGAGCTGGCGAACCGGTTCACGTCCCGGATCACGGTCGAGAACCTCGATCGGGGCAAGGGGCCGGTCGACGCGAAGTCGATCCTGTTCCTCCTGACCGTCGGCGCCTCGACGGGGCATCGCATCCGTCTCTCCGCGGACGGCCCGGACGAGGCCGAGGCGATCGACGCGCTGCGAACCGCGGTCGAGGCCGGCCTGGGCGAATCGTCGCACGGCTGACCCCGCCCGCTGCGCCGCTCAGACCGGGGATGTGCCGAGGAGCGAGCTGAACCGCGCCCGGACGCGCTCGGCGGATGGATCGTCGAGCGACGCCGCCGCGGCATCCTCGAGCGTGGCGAGATTCACGGCGCGGATTGCTCGCCGCACGCCCGGCAGGCTCGACGCTGCCATGCTCAGCGACCGCACGCCGAGCCCGACGAGGGCGAGCGCGGCGACCGGGTCACCAGCCATCTCGCCACACACCGACAGCTCGACGCCGGACCGCCGCGCTGCCGCCACCGCCTCCGCGATCAGCCGCAGGACTGCCGGATGGAGCGAGTCCCGGTAGGACTCGAGCGCGGGGTTGCCCCGGTCGACCGCGAGGGTGTACTGGAGCAGGTCGTTCGTCCCGAGGCTGGCGAACGCGAGCGACCCGAAGTAGCTGTCCGCGACGAGGATCGCCGACGGGATCTCGAGCATCACCCCCAGCGCCACGTCGCCGGACGCGAGCCCTTCGGCATGCAGCTCCGTCCGGGCGCGCGCGGCCAGGTCGAGCAGCAGTGTTGCGTCCCCCGCGTCGGCGACCATGGGCGCCATCACCTTCACCGGACCGGCCGTGGCCGCCCGGTACGCCGCACGCAGCTGACGGACGAAGACGTCCGGCTTCGTCGCCGCGAGCCGGAGGGCGCGGACGCCCAGGAATGGGTTTGCCTCGGCGGGGATCGGCAGGTACGGGATGGGCTTGTCGCCGCCGACGTCGAGCAGGCGGATCGTCACGGGGTGGGGCCGGAAGGCCTCCACCACGCGACGGTAGGCGTCCACCTGCTCCGCCTCGGATGGCGGACTCGACCGTTCGAGGAACAGGAATTCGGTCCGGAACAGGCCCACGCCGCGCGCCTCGAGCTCCAGGGCCACCGCCGCCTCGTCCGGCGTGCCGATGTTCGCGAGCAGCGTGACCGCGGTGGCGTCCTGCGTCTCCGCGGGGAGCCGCGCGTCCTCGACGTCCCGGGCCCGCGCGCGCCGGGCCTCATCCGCCCGCCGCTCGAACCGGCGGCCGGCCGCCTCGTCGGGAGCCACGACGACCTCGCCGGTCGCCCCGTCGAGCGCGACCTCTGCGCCGTGGGACGCGTCGAACGCCGCGGTCGCGTCGAGCAGGCCGCGCACGCCGACGACCGCGGGGATCGCGTATGCCCGCGCGAGGATCGCCGCGTGGGCGGTCGGTGACGACCCCTCGAGCGCCAGTCCGAGGAGGCGGTCCCGCGGCAGGCTCGCGGTCATCGATGGGGGCAGGTCGTCGGCGACGACGATCGACGGGCGGTCGAGCGTGCGAACGCCCATCCGGCCGCCCGCGAGGATCGTGGCGATCCGCGTGCCGACGTCGATCACGTCCGCGGCGCGTGCAGCGAGGATCTCGTCACCCAGCCCGCGGAGCTGGTCGGCGAAGCTGTCCGCCGCTGCCAGCACCGCGCCGATGGCGTCGCTCCCCTCCGCTCCCTCGCCGATCCGCGCCTCCGCCGCCTGCGCCAGCGCCTGGTCGCGCGCGATGGCCGCCTGCGCCTCGAAGATCGCGGCCTCGTCCGGGTGTCCCTGCGCGCGAACCGACGCGGCGATCGCCTCCAGCTCGGCCGCAGCGACCTCGGTCGCCTGGGCGAGCCGCTCGCGTTCCCTGGCGACCTCCTCCGCGACGATCGAGCGGGCCGCCGGCCGGATCGGCGGATCGATCCGGACCGCCGGGCCCCGGGCGACGCCCGGCGCCGCCCCGACACCCCGCAGCACGTGCATCCATGCATTCTGGGGCCGCGCGACGCTGGGGGAGTTGCGCGGCCTGCAATACTGGGATCAGCCCTCGTGTTCCGCACGCAGGAGGTCGGTCGTCGTGGAGGGCCCGTCAGACGGTGCTCCGCTCACCGCGCTGTTGTCCCGGCGCGCCATCCGGATCGGCGCGGCTGCCGCCGACTGGCGCGCCGCCGTCCGAGCCTCGGGCGAGGCGCTCGTGGCCAGCGGCGCGACCGACGCCGCGTACACGGACGAGATGATCCGGACCGTCGAGGAGATCGGACCGTACATCGTGATCGCGCCGGGCATCGCGCTCGCCCACGCGCGACCCTCGCCGTCCGTTCGGCATGCCGGAATGAGCCTCGTGACGCTGGCGGATCCCGTCGAGTTCGGACACAAATCAAACGATCCGGTTCGGCTGGTCATCGGGCTCGCTGCCCCGGACGCCGACGGTCACGTCTCGGCCCTCGCCATGCTGGCGGACTTCCTGTCGGACGACGGACGCCGGCAGCAGCTCCTGGCGGCAACGGATGCGATGACCGTCCATGCCCTGGTCGCGGGCTTCGAGGCCGGGGGGTTGAGCGACCGGCCGCGGCAGGCGGCCGACCAGGGAAAGGAGCGTTGACGGGGCGGTGAGGATCCTGGCGGTATGCGGAATGGGGCTCGGCAGCGGCCTCCTGCTTCGAATGCAGGCCGAGAAAGCCCTCAAACAGCTGGGCCTCGAGGCCGACCTCGAGGTGGCCGACATCGGCACCGCCCGCGCGGTCGCCCAGACCGCCGATCTGATCATCACGTCGGAAGAGCTCGCGGCCCAGCTCGGAACGGTCAAGCCCAGGATCGTCACGATCACGAACTTCATCGACCTGGGCGAGATGGTGACGAAGCTGCGAGCGGCCATCGATCGACCCTGAGCCCAGGAGGGCACGCACGGCTCGGGGTGGAGGAGCCGTGCCTCGGTCCGTCACGACCTCGGGAGGCAGGAGGAACGTTGTGGATCAACTGAACTACATCGTCAACTGGGTCGCCAAGGACGTCTTCGGCGTCCCGGCGTACCTCGTCGGCCTGATGACGCTGGTGGCGCTCGTCGCATCGCGCAAGAGCATCGGCGACGTCGTCGGCGGCACGCTCAAGGCCACCCTCGGCTTCATCATCCTCGGGATCGGCGCCGGCGCGGTCATCAACGCGCTCAACCCGCTCGGCGCCCTGATCACCGGCGCATTCGGCGTCGAGGGCGTCGTCCCGACGAACGAGGCCATCACGGCGATCGCCAACCAGAACCCCGATGTGGCCCAGAACGTCGCGTTCGCGATGTTCCTCGGCGTCATCGGCTCGCTCGTCATCGCGCGGCTGACGCCGCTGCGGTACGTGTTCCTCACCGGCCATCACATGCTGTTCATGGCCACGGTGCTCACCGTGGTCCTGTTCAACGCGAACGTCGATTCGGCCATCTCGATCCTCGTCGCCGCCTTTGGCCTCGCGACGATGATGCTGGTCATGCCGGCGTTCTCGATGCCCTGGATGTCGAAGGTGACCGGCGGCCAGCAGGTCGCCATGGGCCACTTCGGCACGCTCGGCTACATCGCGGGCGGCGTCACCGGCCAGCTCGTGGGCCGCGGCAGCCGGAGCACGGAGGAGATGGAGTTCCCGCAGGGGCTTCGCTTCCTGCGTGACCCGATGGTCGGCACGGCCGTCGCGATGATCGTCATCTACCTGCTCCTGTCCGTGATCCTCCTCGTGCGGGTCGGCGAGGCCGCCGCGCTCGAGGCGGTGTCCACGGCCATGGGCGGCAGCGCGGCTGGAGGCGGCGCCGGCGGCGCCCTCGGCTTCCTCACGCTCATGTTCAACATGGCGCTCGTGTTCGGCGGTGGCGTCGCGGTCATCCTGCTGGGTGTCCGGACGATCCTCGGCGAGATCGTGCCCGCGTTCGCGGGCATCGCCGAGCGGGTGATCCCGGGCGCGGTCCCGGCGCTCGACTGCCCGGTCGCGTTCCCCTACGCGCCCAACGCGGTCCTCGTCGGCTTCCTCGCCAGCGTCGCGGGCGGCCTGGTGGGCTTCGGGATCCTGTGGGCCGGCCTCGGCGCGGCGTTCGCCCTGCCGCTGATCCTGCCCGGGATGATCCCGCACTTCTTCACCGGCGGGACGGCCGGTGTGTTCGGGAACGCCACCGGTGGTCGCCGCGGCGCGGTCGCGGGCGGCTTCGTGAACGGTCTGTTGATCACCCTGTTCGCGGCCATCCTCGTGCCCACGATGACGGCCATCGGGTTCGCCGGAACGACGTTCGGCGACACCGACTTCCAGTGGTTCGGGTTCGCGGTCGGAAACATCGCCCGGATCGGCGGCATCGCCGCCGCGGGCGGCGTGGTCGTGCTCTGCGTGATCCTGCTCGCGGTCGCGAGCTGGTGGCAGGTCCGCTACGTCAACGCCGGCTGGATCCCCGGCGGCAAGACCCGGGACGCGGCGGCCGAGGAGGCGCACGCCACCGCCTGAGCCGCTCCCTCAGTACGGCGCTGGCCGCTCGGGTTCGCCCGGGCGGCCTGCCCGCCTCAGTCGCGGGCCAGCCCGCCTCAGCCGATCGCGGGGCTCCGGCTCAGTCCGAGCCCTGCGACGCCCACTCAGCGCCCGGCGACGCCCCGCCAGTCCCCTCATGCCGCTCACCCCGCTGGCGCGCGTCTCGCCACAGGCCGCGGGCCCAGCGCTCCGCGTGCTCCGCCCACTCGAAGGGCTTGAGCTCGACGATCCGCCAGTCGCCCATCGCGGACAGGCGGAGCACGAGCGCGTAGTGCGCGGGGATCATCGTCCCCACCGCCGCCACGGGACGCAGGTAGGGCGGCACGGTCCACGCGAAGCGAAGGTCGCCGTCCTCGATCGCGCGGTAGCGCACGGGCGCGTTCGCCACCGTGTACCACCCGAAACGCAGCGGATGGCGCAGCAGGTCCTCGATGATCGTCGGGAGGTCGCGCATTGGTTGAGCTCGAGCGGTGTCGGTCAGCCGGGGGGCCGCAGGTCCGTGAGTGTGCACCGACGATGTTCGATTCCACCTTGCGGCCAGGGGTCGAGCAGCCCGAGGGCGCGTTGCAGTTCCCTCGGTGACCATACAGGAGGTGCAGATGACGTCCAGGGAAGCCGTCCTCCGTGACCGGTACGGGCTCCATCCCCGCGCCGCGCACCGTATCCAGTCCGAGGCAGCCGGGTTCCAGGCGCGGATCCGACTGGAGCCCGTGGATGGGCAGGCCGCGGTGGACGCGGGGAGCATGCTCGGGCTCGTGAGTTCCGGGATCCGCACCGGCGATCGGGTGAAGGTCATCGCGGACGGCACGGACGAGGAAGAGGCGGTTGCGGCGGTGGCGGCCCTCCTCGACGGAGGCGTGTGCCACCCCTGAGCCGGCGGCGTGGCAACTGGCCATCCAGCCGGCCAGGGTCGAGTCTGCGCAGCTGGAGACCCCTCGACCGCCGCCAGCACTCACGAACGCACGGATCTGGCGAAGTCGCCAGGTGTGCCCGGCTACCCTCCGTCGCATGCTGATCGCGCCGGAGACCCTCCTCGAGCGCCTCGACGATCCCCGACTCAGGATCTGCGACGTGCGCTGGTTCCTCACCGAGCCCGGGCGCGGGCGGGCGGAGTACGAGCAGGCGCACATCCCCGGGGCGATCTTCGTGGACGTCGACCGCGATCTCGTGGCGCCCACGGGCCCCGGCCGCCACCCGCTCCCCTCCCCCGCGGACTTCGCACGGCGGATGGGCGAGCTCGGCATCGGGCCCGAGCACGAGGTGGTGGCATACGACCAGGGCGGCGGCACGATCGCCGCACGGCTGTGGTGGATGCTCGATGCGATCGGCCATCCGCGCGCCGGGCTGCTCGACGGCGGCCTCGCGGCCTGGACGGCGATCGGCGGACCGCTCGACGCCACGGTCCCCGACCACCCGCCGGTCACGCTGGCGCCGCGTCGATCGACGTGGCCGGGCACGATCGACCGGGAGGCGCTCGCCGCCTCCCTGGGCTCGGTTCGGCTCGTCGACGTGCGCGCCGCCGAGCGCTACCGGGGCAAGGTCGAGCCGGTCGACCCGGTGGCCGGGCACATCCCGAGCGCCGTCAACCTGCCGACCACCGGGCATCTGGGTCCCGACGGCCGGTTCCTCCCGCCCGCTGCGATCGCGGCGCGGTTTCGGGAGGCGGGCGTGGATGGCGACGGCCCGACGGTCGTCCATTGCGGCAGCGGCGTCAACGCGTGCCACACGCTGTTCGCGCTCCGCCTTGCCGGGCTGCCCGGTGCGACGCTCTATCCCGGCTCGTACAGCGACTGGAGCCGGTCCGGGATGCCCGTGCGCAGCGGACAGGAGCCGGGCGAACCGACCACCGACCCGCAGTGACCCCTACGGCGCCCGCGAGGACCGCCGCACGGCGGCGACGACCAGGCCGGTCACGACGGCTGCGAAGCCCCCGATCGCGATGTCGCCGAACAGCGCCACCTGGAAGCCGAACAGCTCGACCTCCGGGCCGAGGACCAGTCCGACGCGGTGCCCCACGACATACAGCACGCCGAACGCGGCCGCGGCGGGCAGGACGGCCCAGCGCATGCGTCGCGGACCGCCGACCGCACGCGCGATCCACCACGCGCCGACCCCGAGGACGATCGACACGACGGCGAACAGTCCGACGAGGGCGAACGCTTCGGGCGGCATGAATCGAGCCTAGCGGCGTTCGGCGGGCGGCACCTCCGCCCTCGACCGGTGGCCGTTGCCCAGCTCGCGTCGATCGACGGCCGGGCGAGCGAGCCACACGAGGACCTGCTCGACCAGCTCCCCGACGGGCCGGTCGGCGCCGTCGGGCGTGTCGGCGTCGACAGTCAGATCGGCCACGGACGCGTAGAGGGGGGAGCGACGCTCGTCCTCGGCGGCGAACCAGGCCCGGGTGACCTCGGGACCACCCGCCAGCCACGGGCGGTGTCGGCCCTCCGCGCGCTGCTCCGTGGCGAGAGCCCGCCGGGCGAGCGTCTCCGGCCGGCCGCGCAACCAGACGACGTCCCCGGCGGCATCGAGCTCGCGGCGCAACTCGGCGTCGAGGACCGTTCCGGCCGCGACACCCACGATCGCTGGCGGTCGTGTGGTGACCGCCACTCGCAGCGCAGCGCCCTCGCCCTGGCGCAGCGCGTGCTCGCCACCCGCCGCGAGCAGCTCCCGCGCGTTCGATCCCGTCGCCGCCTCCAGGATCCGGTCGTTGTCGAGGTAGGGCCAGCCGAGCCGCCGCTCGAGGGCGCGCCCGAGCGTGGACTTGCCGCTGCCCATCATCCCGATGAGGAGCAGGCGACGCGGGCGGATCGCATGCGACGTCCGGTCGGCCATGGGCGGCGATCCTACTGCGTCCCACGCCGGTGCCGACCGGCACGGGCCACGGCGACCGACGGCCCTCCCGCTCCGACACTGCGCCGTCGGACGATGGGCTCGCAGACCCGGCGCGCACCCCAGGGACGCGGCGGGCCGCGAGGAGCCGAGGAATCAGCCGTGGACTCGAGCCGTTCCGCCCCCGTCGCGCCCGATCCGGTCGGGGAGCTCAGCAGCTCCTGGTTCGGGGCGGGGCTGTCCCCCGAGGCGATCGCGCGCCTCGCCGCGCTGGCCACGATCCGCGACGTCCCGGCCGGTGCGGAGCTCCTCCACGAGGGCGCGATCACCGAGACGTTCGCGATCGTCCTGTCCGGCCGGGTCGCGCTCCGGATGCTCGTCCCCGAGCGCGGCATGGTCACCATCCTCACCGTCGAGGCGGGCGACGTCCTGGGCTGGTCGGCGATCGTACCGCCGCACCGGGCCACCTCCTCATCGATCGCGATCGAGCCGGTGCGGATGCTCGAGCTGCCGGGTCATCCGCTGCGCGCGCTGCTCCGCTCCGACTACGCCCTCGCCGCCTCGGTCTATCCGCGCGTGCTCCAGGCGGTTGCCCGCCGCCTCGCCGCGACGCGCCTCCAGCTGCTCGACCTGTTCGCCCGCGAGGAGATCGGCCGCCGCGAGAGCGTCGCGTGGTGACCAACGGACGGACGGCCGTGACCGCCCCGTCCCTGCGGGGCACTGGCGTCCCGATCCCGCGCTCCGGCCCTGGTTCCGGTGCCTGGTTCCTCGCCCGCGCGAACCTGAGCGTGTTGATCGACCTCCTCCACGAGGACGGACGAACCGTCATCGGCCCGACGGTGCGCGACGGCACGATCATGTACGACGAGATCCGCGGGATCGAGGATCTCCCGGCCGGCCTCGGCGACGAGCACCGACCCGGGCACTACGAGCTGCAGGATCGCGGCGACGGGCGCCTGTTCGGCTACACCGTGGGACCCGCCGGCCCGAAGCGCTGGACATTCCCGCCGCTCGTGCCGCTCACGGTCGGCCGCCGCGACGGTCGATCGGTCACCTTCGAGCCCGCGCCGGTCGATTCACCGTCGCTCGCGTTCCTGGGCGTGCGCGCATGCGAGCTGGCCGCGCTCGGGATCCAGGACCGGGTGTTCCTCGGCGGCCCGTACACGGATGACGACTATCGCGCGCGGCGCCGCGCGGCGCTCCTGATCGCCGTCAACTGCTCGACAGCGTCCTCGACCTGCTTCTGCACCTCGATGGGCACCGGCCCCGAGGTGCGCAGCGGGTACGACATCGTGCTTACCGAGCTCGACGAGGGGTTCGTGGTCCGCGCCGGTTCGCCGGAGGGTGCCGCGCTCGTCGCGCACCTGCCCGTGCGTGCCGCCGATGCTGCCCAGATCGAGCGCGCCGCCGAATCGGTCGACCGGGTGGCAACGATGATCGGGGACCCGGTCCCGACGGAGGGTCTCCACGACCGCCTCCTCGCCCAGTTCGACAGCCCACGCTGGGCGCAGATCGCGGAGCGCTGCCTGTCGTGCGCCAACTGCACGCTCGTCTGCCCGACGTGCTTCTGCAGCAGCGTCGTCCAGCGGTCGGATCTCGACGGCACGACCTCGACATCCGAGCGCATCTGGGACACCTGCTTCACGGCCGGGTTCGCCAGGGTGGCCGGCGGCAACTTCCGCTCGCGCCCGCGCGACCGCTATCGCCAGTGGCTGACCCACAAGTTCGCCACCTGGATCGACCAGTTCGGGACGACCGGCTGCGTGGGCTGCGGCCGGTGCATCACCTGGTGCCCGGTGGGCATCGACGTCCGCGCCGAGCTGCTCGCGATCGCGCCGCCGCTCGCGGTCCAGCCCGAGACGGCCCCGCTTCGGCCGGCGGCCGCGACGACGAAGGAGTTCACGACCGGGCGGATCCGCGCGGTCCGCTCCGAGACCGCCGACGTCACGACGCTCACGGTCGGCGACGTCGATCCCGCGTTCCTCGCCGGCCGGTTCGGCCAGTTCGCGATGCTCGCGCTGCCGTCGTTCCCGCCGCTGCCGATCTCGATCTCGCGCTATCGGCGGGACGCCATCGACCTCACGATCCGGGCGGCGGGTCCCGCGACCGCGACGCTCGTCGAGCTCGGGCCGGGCGACGAGATCGGGCTGCGCGGGCCGCTGGGGGAGCCGTGGCCGATCGAGCGTGCGGTGGGCCACGACGTCGTGATCGTCACCGGCGGCATCGGGCTCGCACCCCTCCGACCGCTCATCGACGGGGTGCTCGCGCAGCGGGACCGGTTCGACGCCGTTCGCCTCTACTACGGGGCGCGGACCGCCGACGACCAGCTGTATCGCGAGGAGCTGCGCGGCTGGGCGGCGCGGGGCGACATCGACGTGCAGCTCACCGTCGATCGCGCCGGCCCGGAGTGGGCGGGGCCGGTCGGCGTCGTGACGCACCTGTTCGACCGGGCGACCTGGGACGGGTCCCGGTCGCTCGCGTTCGTGTGCGGCCCGGAGCGGATGATGGAGGCGACGGCAGAAGCGCTTGCCGACCACGGGCTCACACCCGACCGGATCTTCTTCACGCTCGAGCGGCACATGGAGTGCGGCATCGGGCTGTGCGGCCACTGCCAGGTGGGGAAGCTCTTCGTGTGCCGTGACGGTCCCGTGTTCTCGCTCGCGCAGCTGGGCGACGTGCTCGGTCGGGAGGGCATCTGATGACCGCCCGTGCCCGCCCGCGCCTTCGCGTCGGGGTCGTGAAGTTCGCGTCGTGTGACGGCTGCCAGCTCACCCTCCTCGACCTCGAGGACGAGCTGCTCGCGCTGGGTGAGCGGTTCGACATCGTCGAGTTCCCCGAGGCGACGTCCCTCCGCTCCACCGGCCCGTTCGACGTGCTGCTCGTCGAGGGCGCGATCAGCACGCCCGACCAGGCGCGCGAGATCCTCGAGCTGCGGCACCAGGCGACGACGCTCGTGACGATCGGCGCGTGCGCCACGTCCGGCGGCATCCAGGCGCTCCGCAACTGGTCGTCCGAGCCGGCCTTCCGGGCTGCCGTGTATCCCCACCCGGAGTACGTGGATTCCCTGGCCGCCGCCACTCCCGTGTCGGAGCACGTGAAGGTCGACGCCGAGCTCCGCGGCTGCCCGATCAGCACCGACCAGCTCCGCGAGCTGCTCGTCTCGGTCGCGCTCGGCCGGCGACCGCAGATCCGCGACGAGGCGGTCTGCCTCGAGTGCAAGCGGCGGGGCACCGTGTGCGTGCTCGTCGCCTCCGGGATCCCGTGCCTCGGGCCGGTCACGCAGGCCGGCTGCGGCGCGCTGTGTCCGGCATACGCGCGCGGCTGCTACGGCTGCTTCGGCCCGCGGGAGCAGGCGAACAGCCCGTCCCTCGCCCGCTCGTTCGCGCACGGCGGACGGGAGCCGATCGACGTCGCCAGCCTGTTTGCCGGGTTTACCGGCTGGGCGCCGCCCTTCCGCGCCGTGATCGCCGAGTACGGAGGCCCGCCGGGCCGGACGCCACCCGACGCCGCCGAGGCGGGCGAGGCCGGATCCGCTCCGGCGTCGACAGCCGCCACCGCCGAAGGAGGCGACGATGCACGGTAGCGGCGTGGTCCCGCCGGTCGACGGCGACCGCGACTTCGATGTCCCGTACGTCACTCGGGTCGAGGGCGAGGGATCGCTTCGGCTGAAGGTGCGCGGCGGCGAGGTCACCGAGGCACGGCTGGCAATCTTCGAGGCGCCGCGCTACTTCGAGCGGCTGGTCGTGGGACGGACCGGCGACGAGGTCCTCGACATCGTCGCCCGGATCTGCGGGATCTGCCCGATCGCGTACCAGATGACCGCGGTCCGCGCGTTCGAGGACCTGTACCAGGTGCGGGTCGATCCGCAGGTCGGCGCGCTGCGCCGGCTCCTGTATGCCGGCGAGTGGATCCAGAGCCACGCGCTCCACGTGTACCTGCTCCACGCCCCGGACTTCCTCGGCTACCCGTCGGCGCTCGCGATGGCGGCGGACCACCGCGAGCTCGTCGAGCGTGGGCTGCGGCTCAAGAAGCTCGGCAACGCGATCATGGCGCTCCTCGGCGGGCGCGCGATCCACCCGGTGTCGATGCGCATCGGCGGCTTCTCGCGCGCGCCGCGACCCGCGGAGCTGCTCGCGCTCCGGCCGGCGCTGGACCAGGCGATCGCCGACGCGCAGGCCACCGTCGAGCTCGTCGCTGGCCTGCCGACGCCGGCACACGACCGCGAGACGCTCATGGTCTCGCTGCGCCACCCGACCGAGTACCCGTTCGCGGACGGGCGGATCGTCGGCACCGACGGCACGGACGTCGCGCCGGGCGCGTGGGACGCGGCGTTCCGCGAGGAGCACCACGAGGGCTCGAACGCGCTGCACGCGCGGACGCTCGACGGCCGCATGTACCTGCTCGGACCCTCGGCACGGATCACGATCGCCGGCGACCAGCTCCACCCGCTCGCCGCCGAGGCCCTCGCGCGGACCGGCCTGGCGGGCGGGATCCGGACGAACATCTACCGATCGATCGTCGCCCGTGCGGTCGAGCTCCTGGCCGCGTGCGCGGAGGCGCGGGACCTCGTGGACGGGTACGGGGTGCCCACGCATGTCCGCGTCGCGCACGCACCGCGGGCGGGCCGGGCGGCGTGGGCCACGGAGGCGCCGCGGGGCCTGATCTTCCACCGCTACGAGGTCGACGAGGCGGGGCGGGTGCTCGCGGCGCAGATCGTGCCGCCGACGAGCCAGAACCAGGGGTCGATCGAGGCCGACCTCGCGGGGTTCGCGCCGTCGGTCCTCGCGCTGTCGCATGCGGAGGCCACGCACCGGCTGGAGCAGCTGATCCGCAGCTACGACCCGTGCATCAGCTGCGCGACGCACTTCCTCGATCTCCGGATCGAGGAGGAGGCTGGGACATGAGTCGCCCGGTGCTCGTCCTCGCGTGCGGTACCCCGGATCGTGGTGACGACGCGGCGGCACTCGACGCGGTCGCGCTGCTCGACCTGCTCGAGCCGCAGGCGCGTGGACGGGCGACGATCCGGGTCGTGGGCCAGCTCGGCATCGAGCACCTGGCGGAGCGGCCGGATGGCGCGGCCGTGATCGTCGTGGACGCCGCGGTCGGCCTTCGCCCGGGGACGGTCCGGTTCGTGCCGTTCGCCGGGCTCGCGGGGGGTGCCCGTTCGCCCGTGCCGCGCTCGTCGCACGAGCTGCCGATCCCCGAGGTCGTCGGGATCGCGGAGATCCTGGGCGGCCCGCTCGATGGCGGCCTGCTCGTCGTGGGCGGCAGCGACTTCGGCCTGGGCCACCCGCTCTCGCCGGCGGTCGAGGCGGCGATCCCCGAGCTCGCCGACCAGCTCGCCCACGCGATCGAGGACGCCGCCGGTCGCCGCGGCCCCGGAGGAACCGGCTGATGTGCGTCGGGTATCCGGGTCGGGTGCTGTCGGTGGATGGCGACATGGCGCTCGTGGAGATGGAGCGTCGTCACCGGACGGCCACGACGCTGCTCGCGCCGGAGACGTCGCCGGGCGACTGGGTCGTCGTCGCCGGCGGCGCCGTCCTGTGCGTCCTCGGTGCCGACGAGGCCGCCGTCATGCGACACCTGCTCGACGAAGCCACGCGCGCCGAGGCAACCGCGCTCGGCGACGATCCCCTGGAGGCAACACCCGATGCGTGATCAGCCGACCCTTCTCTCCGAGCGTCGCGGGGTGGTCCTTGCGCTCGGCACGGCCGCAATCAGCGGGCTGTCCGTGTACGTGAACGCGTTCGGGGTGAAGCTCGTCGCCGACCCGGTCGTGTACACGACCCTCAAGAACGCCGTCGCGGCGCTCCTGCTCGTGGCGCTCGCCGTGGCGGCCGGCGGCGCGGGCGAGCTGCGCGGGCTGGACGTGCGGCGTCGAGGCGGACTGATCCTGATCGCGGCCATCGGCGGCTCGATCCCGTTCATCCTGTTCTTCAGCGGGCTCGCCGCGGCAACCGCCCCGACGGCCGCGTTCATCCACAAGACGCTGTTCGTGTGGGTCGCGCTGCTGGCGGTGCCCCTGCTCGGCGAGCGCCTCGGCTGGCTCCAGATCGCGGCCCTTGCGACCCTGCTGCTCGGACAGGTGCTCGTCGCCCCGCCGAACGGGCTCGGCTGGGGCCCGGGCGAGACGATGATCGCGGCCGCGACGCTCCTATGGTCGGTCGAGGTGGTTGTCGCAAAGCGGCTGCTGGCGCGGGTCTCGCCGTCACTGCTCGCCGCATCGCGGCTGGGGCTGGGACTGGTGGGTCTGGTGGGGTTCCTCGCCGCGACGGGTCGCCTCGCGGGGCTGGCCGCGGTGCCGGCCGAGGCGTGGGTATGGGTGATCGCCACGGGCGGCCTGCTCGCCGGGTACGTCGCGACGTGGTACCGCGCACTCCGGCATGCGCGGGCGACGACCGTGACGTCCGTGCTGGTCATCGCGGCCGTCGTCACCGCCGCGCTGTCCGCACTGACGAGCGGAACCGCGCCGTCGCCGACCGCCGTCCTCGGCTACCTCGTGATCGTCGCGGCCGTGGCTGTCGTGGCCGCGCTCGCGTTCGGGCCGGTCCGGGGCACGGGGCGCGCGCACCGCGCCCTGGCCGGTGATGACTGACGGGCTGGCGATCGAGGCGACGCGGTCGTCGGGGGCGACGCACCCTCCGCCGACCGCGCCGTCGGGCCCGGTGCTTTTCGCGCGCTATGCGTACGGTCCGAACCGCCTCGGGCTGTGCGGTCCCGATGCGGCCGCCTCGCTGTTCGGCGAGAGCACCGAGGGTGGGGACGAGCGCGAGCTGCGCCGACTGGCGGCCGGCTTCGATGGGGCATTCCCGTACCTGGAGCTGATCGCGCGCGCAAACGGCATCGCCGACCCACTCGACGCCCGGGTCGTGGATGCCTACTGGCTGGGCAGCAGCCTGCTGGCGCGGGTCAGCGCGGACGAGCTCGCCTCGTCGCTGGCGGTGCGCTTCCGGCCGCGGCTCGACGAGCCCGCCTGGCGGTGGCTTCGGGCATCGGCGCCCGCGGGCGCGAAGCCCGTGCACGCGTTCCACGTCCTCGACGTGTTCCCGAAGGTCGGGTTGCTGCGCAGCGGCCACGTGGGACGGGTGGTCGAGATGATGGACCGCTGCCGGATCCGGTGGGGTCGCATGCGGGCGCGCGACGGCGACCAGCTCGTGGTCGACGCGGTGCCGCTGGGAATGGTCGACGGCCGCCTGGCGCTCCTTCCGCCGCGGGTCGAGCGGGTCACGGGCTGGCGGGATGGTCGGGGGTTCGTGAACGACGTCGCGCCGGGCGACGTCGTGTCGATCCACTGGGACTGGGCCTGCGAGACGCTCTCGCCGGCACGCCTGCGGCGGCTCGTCGAGTGGACGCGGGGGCAGCTCGAGGTCGCGAACCTGTCGGTCTAGGGGCGGTGCGGCCGGGCAAGCCGGCGGTAAGGGCCAGTGAAGCCGCGGCGCCGATCATCCGGCCCATGGCGCGGCGTCCGGCGTCGGTCGATCGTGCCCGCGTGCGCGGGCAGGAGCTCGTCGTCGGGCTCGGGCGGGAGGCGCGGCTGGGCCGCGTGGATCGCGGGCTGTCGCAGGACGACGTGGCCGCGGCCCTGGGGGTCGACCGGTCGTGGGTCTCGCGGGTGGAGCGCGGACGCATGGACGACGTCGGCCTCGTGGCAATGTCCGAGCTGCTCGCGGCGGTCGGTCTGGAGCTGTCGGCGCGGGCCTATCCCGCCGCAGGGCCGGTCCGGACGGGGGGCGCATGGTGACCTGCTCGGACGTCTCCGGACGCGCATCCATCCGTCACTCGGCTGGCAGACGGAGGTTCCGCTCCCGGGTGTCGGGGAGCTGCGCGCGTGGGACGCGGTGATCAGCGGGCCGGACGGTCGATGCGGCGTCGAGGCGGAGACGCGCCCGACGGACCTGCAGGCGCTGGAGCGCCGGATCGCCCTGAAGGAGCGCGACGGCGACGTGGCGTGCGTGATCCTCCTGCTCCTCGCGAGCGCGCATAACCGGGCACTCATGCGTGCGCACGGCGATGCGCTGGCGGTCCGGTTCCCGAGCTCGGGCCGGGAGGTGCTGGCGCGGCTCGCGCGCGGGAGGCTGCCCCTGGCGAACGGGATCGTGCTGCTCTGACGGCCCCCGGGGTGGCCGGCCGTGTGCCCCGTGCGCGCGGCCGGCCGTGTGCCTCTGGCACCACCTGTCGCGTGCACCGGATGGACCGTGCACAGGGCACACGTCCAACCTCTCGGAAGCCGACACCGGGGCGAATCGGGACCGGTTGTGCACCGTGTGCACGGCTGGTCCGGTCTACCGGATCAGTGGTGCACCATGCGCACAAGCCTTGTCTGGGGCAGCGGGCCGGAGCGGAACGCCCGCCCCCTTACTCCAGGTAGTCCTTGAGCTTCCGGCTCCGGGACGGGTGGCGCAGCTTGCGCAGCGCCTTGGCCTCGATCTGGCGGATCCGTTCGCGGGTCACGTTGAACTCGCGGCCCACTTCCTCGAGCGTCCGCGATCGCCCGTCGAGCAGCCCGAACCGCAGCTCGAGCACGCGCCGCTCGCGGCCCGTCAGCGAGTCGAGGACGAGCTCGACCTGCTCCTTCAGCAGCTGGTGCGACGCCGCCTCGGCGGGCGCCAGCGCCCCGCGATCCTCGATGAAGTCGCCGAGGTGGGAGTCCTCCTCCTCGCCGATCGGCGTCTCGAGCGACACCGGCTCCTGGGAGACCTTGATGATCTCGCGGACCTTCTCGGGGGTGATCGGGACCTCCTGGCCCTTCGACATCTCGGCCGCGATCTCCTCGACCGTCGGGTCGCGCCCGAGCGACTGGAGGAGCTGGCGCGAGATCCGGATCAGCCGGTTGATCGTCTCGACCATGTGGACCGGGATGCGGATCGTCCGGGCCTGGTCCGCGATCGCGCGGGTGATCGCCTGGCGGATCCACCAGGTCGCGTAGGTCGAGAACTTGAAACCCTTCTCGTAGTCGAACTTCTCGACCGCCCGAATCAGGCCGATGTTCCCCTCCTGGATCAGGTCGAGGAAGTTCATCCCGCGCCCGATGTACTTCTTCGCGATGGACACCACGAGCCGGAGGTTCGCGGACGTCAGCTGGTCCCGCGCGTCGAGCCCGAGCCGGACCAGCTCGCCCGGCACCACCGGCATCCCGTCCTGAATACCTCCGGGATCCCAGCCCATCCGCCGCAGCACGTCGGCGTCCTTGCCCGCCCGGATCCAGCGCTCGAGCGCGGGCCAGCCCACCTGCTCCCGCGCCCAGGTCCAGATCTCCTGGAGTGCCGGGTTGTCGCGGGAATCCCAGTCGCCGTTGTGCGTCGCCCAGAAGGCCCAGTCGAGGAGCGGCGCGAACGTGTCCGGTCCCGGCGCGGCGGCATACGCGCCGAGCAGCTTCCGGCCCTCCTTGAGCAGCTCCTTCGTGCCCTCGGACTGCGCTTCCTTCGCCGCCTTCGTGAAGCTCACCTCGGGCGGCGCGCCATACAGGTCCCGGGCTGGCTCGGACGCCAGCGCCTCCCCCACGATCCGATGGCTCTCGTCGCCGAGCGGCAGCCGGTGCTGCGGCTTCGTCGTCCGCGTGCGGTGCTCCGTCTCGAAGCGGGTCCAGAAGTGGAGCGACAGAACGGCCTTCCACGGCTCCTCGACGATCTGCTCCCCGAGCTCGATCGCCTTCGCGAGGACGACCTCCTCCTCGGCCGTCAGGAGGGGAACCTTGCCGATCTCCTTGAGGTACATCCGGACCGGGTCGTCGATCCCGATCATGTCCGCCGAGAGCGCCTCGAGCTCCTCGGCGGTCGGCTCCTCGACGGCCTCTGCGCTCAGGGTCTCGGGTGGTGCCTCGGCGACCGGTCCTGCCTCGTCCGCGGGCGCCGACTCGATCACGTCCAGTCCGATCGCGAGATCGTCCGGTCCCTCTGGCTCGTCGGCGGACAGGTCGAGCTCGTCCTCGAGCTCGTCCTCGGGGTCGTCGGCCTCGTCCCGCGCATCGGTGTCCGCCGCCGCGTCCGCCGCACCGCTCGCACCGGCAGCACCGGCAGCACCGGCCCCACGTCGCGGTCGCATCGCCGCCAGCCGCACCTGCTCCTGCTCCTCACGGGTCCGGCGCGGGCGCGAGCGCAGCACGGACTCGAGGAGCTGCTTGTCGAGCGGGTCGGCCATCGTCTCGTGCCTCCGGAGCTGGCGGCGATCGGATCAGGATGCCGAACCGACGGGCGTCGGTCGGGCGAGCAGTCGGGTCGCGGCCCGGCGGCGATCGAGCGATCGCCGCTGTTCATGGATGTCGCGCTGGACGAGGAGCAGCCGCTGCACCTCCTCGCGATCCCCCCGTCGCTCGGCGTCCGCCTGCTCGTCGGCCAGCCAGGACATCCGTCCGGCGAGCGCATCGAACTCGAGCTCCAGCACGAGGCGCTCGATGTCGTACGCGAGGTCCCGGTCGTCCAGCTCGCGCGGGCTCGGGCCGCCCCGCGACATCACCGCATCGGCGAGCACGCGCGTCTCGGGGTCGAGCGACTCGCGAAGCGCCGACACGGAAAGCGGCGGGCGGATGCCGCGGTCGTCCGGTGCGCAGGCGGTGACGATCGCCCGGAACAGCTCCCGGGCCAGCTGCGAGGGCAGCGCATCCGGGCCGAGCGCATCGAGCACCCGGTCGTGGGACTCCGGCACGAGCAGCGCGATCCGGAGCAGCTCCGCCTCCTCGGGCGTGATCGCGCGCAGGATGTCGTCCACGGGCAGCGCATCGGGAGCCGCGAGGACCGCGTCCGCCGTGATCCGCCGGCCGTCACGACCTTCGCGCTGGGGCATCCGCTCGAGTCGCGTGAGCGACTCGCGCAGGGTGCGCTCCTCGACGCCTGACGCCTGGCGCACTGCGGCGAGGTACGTGTCCCGCATCACGGGGTTGGGCAGGTTCCGGATCGTGGGCAGGACCGCATCGACGAAGCGGGTCTTGCCGCCGGCCGTGCGCAGGTCGTGGGCGCGGGCATGGACGTCGATCAGGTGGTCGACGATCGGGCGCGCCGTGCGAACCTCCTCGCGCCACCGGTCGGGCTCGTCCCGGAGCACCTCGTCGGGGTCCTTGCCCTCCGGCAGGCGGACGATCCGCACGTCGTCGAGCTCGACGCCGCTGTCGTCGCGGGCGAGCTGACGGATGAGCTCCTCGAGCGCGGCCGCACCCAGCGCGCCGGCCTTCTCGCCCGCGGCGTCGACGTCGTACGCGAGCGCGATCCGCGTCGTGTACCGGGTGAGCAGGCCGACCTGCTGCGGCGTCAGCGCCGTGCCGAGCGAGGCGACGACGTTCTCGAAGCCCGCCTGGTGCGCCATGAGCGCGTCCGTATAGCCCTCGACGATCACCGCCTGGTCGGCCTTGCGCATCGCGGACTTCGCGCGGTCGATGAGGTACAGCGTGCGGCTCTTGTCGAAGATCGGCGTGGCGGGGGAGTTCAGATACTTCGGACCTTCGCCGTCGCGGTCCTCTCCCGGCAGGATGCGCCCGCCCATCCCGACCGCGTGACCGGAGAGATCCCGGATCGGGAACATCACCCGGTTCCGGAAATAGTCGTAGGCCCCGCCGCCGCGCTGCCGCGGACGCGCCAGGCCCACCTCGATCAGCTCGCCCGCGTCGACCTGCCGCTTCGCCGCGAGTTGCCGGACGAGGTGGTCCCAGCCGTTGGGAGCGAACCCGAGCTGGTGGGTGGCGATCGTCGCGTCCGTGAAGCCACGCCCACGGAGGTAGTCGAGCGCGGGCTGGCCCGCCTTCGAGCCCGTGAGGACCGCGTGGTAGAACGCGACGGCCGCCTCCATCACGTCGCGTCGGCGTGCGTTGCGGATGTCCTCGCGCGAGCGCCGCTCGTCGAGCTCCACGCCGGCGCGCGGGGCGAGCAGCCGGATGGCCTCGGGAAACGACAGTCCGTCGCGCTCCATGACGAACGTGAAGATGTCGCCGTGCTTGCCGCAGCCGAAGCAGTGCCACGTCCCGCGGACGGGGGTCACGGTGAACGACGGAGTCTTCTCGCCGTGGAACGGGCACAGCCCCTTCAGGATGGATCCCGCCTTCCGCAGGGTGACCGTCTCGCCGACGATCTCCTCGACGGGCAGGCGGGCCTTGATCTCGGCGCTCGCGGAAGCGGCCAACCGGTCTCCTGCTCCCCGGGGCGGATGCCCCTTCCTCGTCCGGCGACGGCCCGGAACGACCAAGGGCCTGTCAAGTCCTGACAGGCCACGCCCGGAGAGCCTATCCCGTCGGGACCCTCCGTCAAGCGGCTCCAGGTCCTGCCCCTCACCCCTGACGGATCGGGGATCGCTACCCGGTTCCGGACCCTACCGCGAGCGGATCGACGGCCCCGGCCGACGAGCCGCGAGGCGCCGATGCCTCGCCCGCGATCGAGCGCGCGACGGCCGCCGTCGAGGCGGCGAGCGCGCGCGTGGCGAGACCCCGGCAGGTCTCGGCGTCGAGCTCCGCCAGTCGCGCGCGGACGGTCCGGATCGCGGATGGTGTCACGCTCAGCTGGTCCACTCCGAGCCCGACGAGCAGCGGGATGAGCGCCGGGTCGGCGGCGGCCTCGCCACACACCGCGACGTGACCGCCGGCCGCTCGCGCCGCCCGTACGACACCGTCGATCAGCCGCAGGACCGAGGGCTGGAAGGCCGTCGCCAGGTCGACGAGGTCGGGGTTCGTGCGATCGGCGGCGAGCGTGTACTGGACGAGGTCGTTCGTGCCGATCGAGAAGAAGTCGGCGGCCGGGGCCAGCGCGTCGGCCATGATCGCCGCCGACGGCACCTCGATCATCACGCCCACCTGGATCCGCGCAGGCACCGGTCGGCCGCGCTGGACCAGCGCACGATGGACGTCGTCGAGGCGCTCCCGCGCCGCATCGAGCTCCTCGCGCGTGGACACCATCGGCAGCATCAGGCGAAGCTCCGCGCCGGCGGTCGCCTCTAGGAGCGCCGTCAGCTGGTCATCGAGCAGCGCCGAGCGACGCAGCCCGAGCCGGAGGCCGCGCACTCCGAGCGCCGGGTTGGCCTCGTTGGCCGGCTGCCACGCGGCAGGCTTGTCGCCGCCGACGTCGAGCGTGCGGAACACGACCGGCCGCCCGCCCATCGCGGCCTGGATCCCGCGGTACGCCGCGCGCTGCTCCGCGACGGTCGGCGGCGCGTGCCGTCCGAGGAACACGAGCTCGGTGCGGACGAGCCCGATCCCGTCCGCTCCGGCGGCGGCCGCCGCCTCGGCCTCGCGCGCGGACGCGACGTTCGCGACGACGCCGACGCGGGGGCCGGCTCCGGGGCTCGATGCGCCACTGGCCGCGCTCCCGACCCGCCCGCCGACATCCGCCGGAGCCCGGAGCGCGGCCAGCTCCTCCGGTGCCGGCGCGATGAGCAGCCGCCCGCCGGACCCGTCAACAGCCCCGTCGACGTCCTCGACGAGCGCATCGATCGCCGGACCGAGCCCCAGGACGAGCGGGATGCCGAGCGCACGCGCGACGATGACCGCGTGGCCGGTCGGGGCGCCGTCGGCAAGCGCGATCCCGCCCACGAGCTCCGCACGAAGCGTGGCCACGGTGGACGGGTCGAGGTCACGGGCGACGATGATCGCCGGGTGGCCGTCGAGACGCCACAGGTCGGGCGGCGCCTCCCCGCGGACGTGGCTGGCCACCCGTCGGCCCAGGTCGCGGACGTCCGCGGCGCGCTCACGGAAGTACTCGTCGTCCACCGAGGCGAGGCGCTGGGCCTGCTCGTCGGTGGCCCGCAGGATCGCCTCGTGGGCGGCACAACCATCGGCGACGAGGGCGAGCGCGGGGTCCACGATGCCAGGGTCGCGTGCGAACAGCGCCTGGGCCTCGAAGATCGCGCCGATCTCCTCCCCTGCCCGCTCCGAGAGCCGGGCTGCGAGTTGCTCGAGCTCGGCGGCAGCCGCCTCGAGCGCCGCCGCGAGCCGGTCGCGCTCGGACGACGGCGAGGCCGGGGCGCCGCCCGCGGGGGTCGGGCCTTCGACCTCGGCGGGACGGACCGCCAGCAGGCGTCCCGTGCCGAGACCAGGAGACCCGGGCCGGCCGACGAGGATCGCGCTGGCCATCGTCGTGGCTCAGTTGCCCGCCGCGTCGGCGAGCGCGCGCAGGAGCAGCGCCGCGGACGTGGCGCCGGGGTCCTGATGGCCGATCGAACGCTCGCCGAGGTACGACGCGCGTCCCTTTGTCGCTAGCATCGGGATGGTGGCTCGCACCCCTGCCTCGGCAGCTTCGGCGATCGCACGGGTCACGGCGACCGAATCGGCACCCGCGGTGAGTGCCTCCCGGCCGGCCGTGGCCGCCGGGACAAGGGCGTCGAGCATCGTCTTCTCGCCGGTCGTGGCCTTGCCGAGTGACGTGATCCCCCCGATTCCCGCGTCCAGCGCGTCGACCAGGAGCTCGGACGCCGGACGCGAGCCGTCGGCCGCGACGACGGCACCGCCCGCCCGCATGAGCGCCGTGCCGTAGAGGGGTCCCGAGGCGCCGCCCACGGTGCTGATCAGCGTCCGACCGGCGACCCGCAGGATCGCGCCCGCGACCGCCGTCTCGCCGTCCCCGTCAGGACGCGGCCCGTCCAGCGCGGCAACGATGGCGGAGAACCCACGGTCCATGTTCGTGCCGTGGTCGCCGTCCCCGATCGCCTGGTCGAGCGCGGTCAGGGCCCCCGCCTGTTCGTGGATGCGCGCCGCGGCCAGCCGCAGCCACGCCTCGATGACGTCGATCATGAGCCACCTTCGTCTGCCGGGCTGGATCTCGAGCCCCCGAGTCTAGGCGGGTGGCCGCGTCCGCCGTCGGCGGGAGCGCGGCCACCCTGGAGTGAGGGAGGGCTGTCGTCAGCGAGCCCGACGGCTCACGCGCCCCACCGGAGGGCGGGCGTGTGGACCGGCGCGTCCCACCAGCGGACGACGTCGTCGTCGAGGCGCAGCAACGTGACCGAGAACCCGGCCATCTCGAGGCTCGTGATGTAGTTGCCCACGAGCGAGCGCTCGATCGAGATGCCCTGCCCGCCGAGGATCCTCGCCACGCTGTTGAACGCGACGTAGAGCTCGATGAGCGGTGTGCCGCCCATGCCGTTGACGAACGCGAGGACTCGGTCGCCGCGACCCAGACCCAGGTCGCCGACGATCGGCGAGACCAGCCACTCGGCCATGTCGTCGACCGGAGCGAGCTTCTCGCGCCGTCGACCCGGCTCGCCGTGGATGCCGATCCCGACCTCGACCTCGTCATCGGCCAGGTCGAACGTCGGCGTTCCGGCGGCCGGCACGACGCAGGAGGTGAGCGCGAGGCCCATCGAGCGACCCTGCGTGTTCACCTTCGTGGCCGTGGCCGTCACCTCGGCGAGCGAGCCGCCCGCCTCGGCATGTGCACCGGCGATCTTCTCAAGCAGGACCGTCACGCCGACGCCCCGGCGTCCGGCCGTGTACAGCGAATCCTGGACGGCGACGTCGTCGTTCGTGACCACGCTCGCGACCTCGATCTCGCCCGCCACGAGCTCCGCGGCGAGCTGAAAGTTGAGGACGTCGCCGGTGTAGTTCTTCACGATGTGGAGCACGCCCGCTCCGCCATCCACAGCGCGCGTGGCGGCCTCCATCTGGTCGGGCACCGGGGACGTGAACACGTTGCCGGCACATGCCGCGTCGAGCATGCCCAGGCCCACGAAGCCGCCGTGGAGCGGCTCGTGCCCGGAGCCGCCGCCCGAGACGAGGGCGACCTTGCCCCGCCGCGGGCCGCCGGCCCGCAGGACGACATTGTTCCGGGCGTCGATCGTCACGAGGTCTGGATGCGCGGCCTGAAGGCCCGCGAGGCTCTCGGGGACGATGGCGTCCACGGCGTTGATGAGCTTCTTCACCCGGCTGGGTGCGTTGGTGGCCATGGATCCCTCCTGTGCGCTACGGCGTGTTCCGGCGCCGGTCAGGCGTCGGCGGTGGCCCGGTCGCGGACCGGAGCGGATGCGGTGACGGCCGCGGGCGCCTCGCGCCCGATGAACTCGTAGAGGAATGCACCCACCACGCCGCCGATCGTCGAGCCGAAGACGTACACGACGAGCAGCTGGTCGACGGGCACCGGGGTGGCCCCGATCGCCTGGCCGAGGATGGCCGGGCCGAGCTCGCGGGCGGGATTCAGTGACGCGCCCGTGATGGGCCCGACGAGGATGATGATCCCGTAGACGATGAAGCCGATGATCAGCCCTGCGAACCCGGCAGGCGCCTTGCCCGACACGGCAGCCCCGAAGACGGTGAACACGAGGATCGCGGTACCGATCACCTCGGCCGCGAAGCCGATCGCGAGCCCGGCGTTCGCGTTCACCGAGACGGCGCCCAGGCCGAGCGCCGCGGGATCGTTGCCCTGCAGGATGATCAGTGTGAGCCCGGCGCCGAGGAATGCGCCGACGAGCTGGGCGGCGATGTAGCTGCCCGCGGTCCGTGCGTCGATCCGGCGCGTGGCGAGCAGCGAGATCGTGACCGCGGGATTGATGTGGCACCCGCTGATGTGTCCGATCGAGTACACGGCCGCGAAGATCGCGAACGCGAACGAGAAGGAGATCGTGGACAGGCCGGCCGTGCCGTCGATGCCCGTGCCGCCGGCACCGGCGGTCAGGAACACCGTGAGCGGCACCGAGCCGGCACCGATGAATACGAGGATCGCAGTGCCGATGGCCTCGGCGGTCAGCTTCTGCGCAAGGGTGGGCGATGACATCCGATTCCTCCTGGGCTCCTGGGACGCGCCGGCTCAGCCGGCTGCGCTGACGTAGGGGGCGAGTTCCGCCGCGAGCGCCGTGAGGGCCTCCTCCGCGTCGGGGCCCTCCGCGGCAAGCGTGATCTCGGACGACGGGCGGATCGTCAGGCCGAGGAGGGCGATGAGACTCTTCGCGTCGGCCTCGCGGCCGTCGTCGCGGATGACGATGCGACTCGTGAACCGGGTTGCCGTCTGGACGAACTTCGCCGCCGGGCGCGCATGGAGCCCGGCCGGATCGATGACGAGCAGTCGAACCTCCGCCACCGTCAGCTCCCCGCGAACTTGGTCATCGTCGCGGCGCCCTCCGCCGCGGCCATGACCTCGTCGATCGACGCGCCGACGCTCGCCTGGACGGCGGCAAGCACCGCCCCCTCCACGATCGGTGCGCTGCTGATGCGGACGCGAGCCCGCTCCTCCGGCTCGAGCTCCTCGCAGGCGAGCTCGAGGCTGAGCGCGGCGCTGCCAAGGTCGAGCAGCACGAGGACGTCGGACGCGCCCGCGCCGAGCACGGACCGCATCGCCGCGGCGATGCGCGGTGCGCTCGTGCCGAGACGTCCGTCCTCGGTGCCGCCGGCCGTGGCCACCGAAACGGAGTCACCGGCGACCTGGACGACCATGTCGCGCAGGCCCTCGACGAGGGTTCCGCTGTGGGACACGAGGACCAGACCCACCAACCATGCCTCCTCTCAGTACCCGTTGGGATGGCGGCGATGCTGGACCACGGGTCGTCAAGAACCAAGCAAGAGCGCGTCAAGAGATGCGGAAAAGGTGCGGCCGCGTGCCGCCGGCGGCCCCGGACCCGTTACCGACCGGTGACGGCGACGCCTACACTCGCCGACCGTGACGCCGCTCGCGCGCTCCCCTGCCGCACCGCTCCCGGCCTCGACGTCGCCGGCACCGCAGCCCGGGCCGGTGATCGACGCGCCCGCAGTGCGGGCCGCCCTGAGGCGCTGCTGCCGGATCGTCGAGCGCCATGCGGCCTGGCTGACGCGCCTCGATGCGGTGCTCGGTGACGGTGACCATGGCGACAACCTCGTCATCGGCTTCCGGGCCGTGGACGCGATGCTCGCCGAGCTGCCGGAGGACGTGCCACCCGGGGAACTGCTGCGCGCTGTCGGGCACCGGCTCGTGGCGGCCGTGGGCGGGGCATCGGGGCCGCTGTACGGCACCGCCTTCCTGGAGGCGGGCGCCGTGCTCGGCGACGCGCCGACGGCCGCCGCGGACCAGCTCGGCCCGATGCTCTCGGCCGCGGCTGCCGGCCTGGCGCGACGCGGACGGTGCGCCATCGGCGACAAGACGATCCTCGACACGATCGGGCCGGCCGCGCATGTTCTTGAGCGCGAGCTGGCAGCCGGGGCGCCGCCGGACCGCGCGTACGGAGCCGCCGTGCGGGCCGGGGCGCGAGGCATGTGGTCCACCCGGCCGCTCGTCGCCCGACGTGGACTGGCGATGCGCCTGGGCGAGCGAGCGATCGGGCAACTCGATCCGGGTGCGGTGTCGTGCCTCCTCCTGCTGCGCGCGTTCGGCGACGACTGACCCGTCGATGAGCGAGCGCGCCACGCTGCAGGCACGGATCGAGGCGCTGCAGGCGCGGGCCGACGCGTTGCACGCCCGGGTCGAGTCACTGGAGCGCGAACGGCGGCGGTCGTTCGACGAGGCCCAGCGGGAGGCCGACTCGCTGTTCGCCCAGTACCAACTGAGCCAGCTGCTGGCATCCGGCGGCTCCCTGCCTGAGCTCGCTGCCGCCGTCCTGTCGGAGCTGGTCCGCCTGGCCGGCGCCGCGGCCGGTGCGCTGTGGCTCGGTGCCGACGGGACGGACCGGCTGGACTGCGTCGCCCAGGTCGGTACGGCACGCACCGGCGGTCAGGCGCTCGTCCTGTCCGACGAGGCGCCCCAGACGGTCCTTGTCGTGTGGCCGGTCGAGGGCCGCGTCCTCGACGAGGACGGGCTGCGGGTCGCGCAGCTCGCCCGGCACGAGCTCGCGGTCGCGTTCGCCGGCGCGCGCCTTCGCGAGGCGTTCGAGCAGGAGCGACACGAGCTGGAGGCCATCGTCGACGGGTCGACCGACCTCATCGTCCAGGTGGACGCGGATGGCTCGGTGGTGCGCCTCAACCCGGCGGGTGAGCAGCTGCTGGGGGTCAGCGCCGCGACGGCCCTCGGACGACCGTGCGTCGATGTCCTCGGGTGCGAGGTCGCCGGCGCCCACGCGGCGTCCGCGTGCCCGCTGGCAGAGGCACTCGCCACCGGGGTGCCCATCGCGTACCGCGAGTCCGCTGTCCGCGGCGCGGCCGGGTCGCCCGTGCGGGTCGCAGGCAGCTACGCCGCCGCCTCGGGAATCGGGACCGCTCGCGCGACCGCCATCCTGCGCGACATGAGCGCCGTGCGGGCGCTCGAGGAGCTTCGGGAAGGTTTTGTCGCGACCGTGAGCCACGAGCTCCGGACCCCGCTCGCGCTCATCCGCGGCTACACGGAGACGCTGCTCCATCTCGATCTCGAGCCCGACCGGCAGCGCGCGTTCGTCGAACGGATCGATGAGGCGACCAATCGGCTCGTGTCGCTCGTCGACCAGGTCCTCGACGTGACGCATCTCCAGGCGGATCCCCTCATCCTCGAGCGGTCGCCGACGACGTTCGCCACGCTCGCGGCACGGCTCCGCGGGGACCTCGACGTCGCCGGCGGAGCGGAACGGCTGGTCGTCACCGCGCCCGGCGACCTGCCGCCGGTCAGCGTCGACGTCGCGCGCGTGAGTCAGATCCTGGCCAACATCGTCGGCAACGCGCTCAAGTACGCCCCGGCCGGAACGCCGGTCGTGCTGGGTGCCGAGGCGGCCGACGGGTGGCTCACCGTGAGCGTGGACGACGAAGGGGTCGGCGTACCGGAGGAGGATCGATCGCTCGTGACCGAGCCCTTCCACCGCGCCTGGAACGTCCGTGAATCGCGCATTCCGGGAACGGGCCTCGGCCTGTTCATCAGCCGCCGCCTCGTGGAGGCGCACGGGGGCCGGCTCGCCCTGGGCGATCGGCCGGACGGCCGGCCGGGAACGCGGGTGACGTTCACGCTGCCGCTCGCAGGGGCCGAGACATCGGTCGCCGGTCCGACGGTCGCCGGTCCGTCTCCGCGCGCCGGGTCGCCGGTTGCATCCGCCCCGCTCTCCGCCGAGGCCGACAGCCGTGACTGAGACGATCCTCATCGTCGAGGACGAGCCCGAGTTCAGCGAGCTCGTCGAGCTGTGGATGACCCGGGCCGGGTACCGGGCGGTCGCCGCCCGCACCGGCCCGGACGGCCTGCGCCGGTTCTACGACGAGCGGCCCGACCTCGTGATCCTCGATGTCGCGCTGCCGGGGCTGGACGGCTGGCAGCTGATCGAGCGGATCCGGGAGTTCAGCCGCGTGCCGATCCTCATGGTCACGGCGCGGGGCTCGGAGGCCGAGAAGGTGCGCGGCCTGAAGCTCGGTGCGGACGACTACATCACGAAGCCCCTGAGCCTCCCGGAGCTGACGGCGCGCGTGGAGGCCGCGCTCCGGCGGGCGGCAACGGCCGCGCCCGAGCGACCGACCCGGCTCCGCCACCGCGATCTGGTCGTGGACCTGGACGACCACCGCGCCCACCTGCGAGGGACCGAGGTGCGGCTGACGCCCACGGAGTTCCGGCTGCTCGCGTACCTCGTGCAGCACGCGGGACAGCTGGCGACGCACCGCCAGATCCTGGGGGCCGTCTGGGGATCGGGCTACGACCGCGATGTCCACCTGCTCCGGATGACGATCCGGAATCTGCGGTTGCGGCTCGACGCCGCCGCGCCCGGCGAGACGTACATCACGACCGAGTACGGGCTCGGGTATCGACTCGCGGGGCAACAGGCTGCAGCCGCGAGCCCCTCGACCGGCCCGCGGCCTACCCTTGGCGCGAACGGCGACAGCGAGGCGGAAGGGGCGAGCGATGACCGACACCGTGGTTCGTGAGATCGAGCAGGCACGCGACGAGATCGCCCGCCTCCGGCTGCGCACGCAACCGTTCATCGCCGGCGAGTTCCGCGACGTGATCGGCGGCGCCCGGTACGTCACGGAGAACCCCGCCACCGGACAGCCGATCACCGAGGTCGCGCAGGGCGGCCCGGCGGACGTCGATCTCGCGGTCGCGGCCGCGCGTGAAGCCGCCGACGACGGGCGCTGGTCGCGGATGAGCCCGGGCGGCCGGAAGCGGATCCTCCTGCGCTGGGCCGATCTCATCGACGCCCACGCCCGCGAGCTGGGGCTGATCGAGACGATCGACGCCGGCAAGCCCATCTCGGACACGATCGAGCTGGACATGCCCGAGACGGCGGCCTGCATCCGCTGGCACGCCGAGGCGACCGACAAGCTGTACGGGCAGGTCGCGCCGTCACCGGAGGGCACGGTGGCGACGATCACCCGGGAGCCGATGGGGGTCGTCGGCGCCGTCATTCCCTGGAACTACCCGGCCCAGATGGCGGCCTGGAAGCTGGGGCCGGCACTCGCCACCGGCAACACCGTGGTCATCAAGCCCGCCTCGATGACCTCGCTCAGCCTGCTCCGGATCGCCGAGCTCGGCGCCCAGGCCGGGCTCCCGGCGGGGGTGCTCAACGTCGTGACCGGGCCGGGCGACACCGTGGGCGAGGCGATCGGCCGTCACCCCGACATCGACTGCGTCGCGTTCACGGGCTCGACGGAGGTGGGCCGGCGGTTCCTGACCTACTCGGCCGAGTCGAACCTCAAGCGCGTCAAGCTCGAGCTCGGCGGCAAGAGCCCCCAGATCGTGTTCGGCGACGTGGACGACCTGGCCCACGTCGCGTCGAACGTCGCGGTCGCGATCTTCTGGAACATGGGCGAGAACTGCTCGGCCGGCTCGCGCCTGATCGTCCACCGCTCTCGCAAGGACGCGCTGCTCGAGGCGATCGAGGCGGAGCTCGCGGCCTGGCCGGTGGGCGATCCGCTCGATCCCGCGACGAAGATCGGCGCGCTCATCTCGCGCGGCCACCTCGAGCGGGTGCTCGGGTACGTGGATGTCGCCCGCGCCGAGGGCGCGCGCGTCGTGAGCGGCGGGCGGCGGATCCTCGAGGACACGGGCGGGTACTTCGTGCCGCCGACCGTGCTCGACGGCGTCCGGAACGACATGCGGGTCGCGCGCGAGGAGATCTTCGGACCGGTGCTGTCGGTGATCGAGTTCGACACCGAGGCCGAGGCGGTCGCGATCGCGAACGACACGCCGTACGGGCTGGCCGCGTCGCTGTACACGAACGACCTCAACGTGGCCCACCGGGTCGCGCGCGACCTGCGCGCCGGCGTCGTGGGCGTGAATGCCTATTCCGAGGGCGACATGACGACGCCGTTCGGCGGCTACAAGCAGTCGGGCTTCGGCGGCCACGACAAGTCGATCCACGCGCACGACCAGTACACCGAGCTGAAGACGACCTGGATCAACGTCCGCCCGCGTACCTGACGCCGCCGGTGGCGATGCCCGTGGAGCTGGATCCGCGGGGCGCAATGGCCGTGGAGCTGGATCCGCGGGCCGCGATGCCCGCGTTCCTGACGCCGCCGGTGGCGATGCCCGTGGAGCATCGACTCGCCGGACTGCGTGCTCGGATCGACGCGCAACCCGTCGCCCTGCGCGGCGACCCATGCGTGCTCTCGACGCTACCGATGCCCCGGGAGCATCAGGCGTGCGGGGGCGCCAGGCGGAAGAGCCCCCGACGGCCCTGCGGGCCCAGCCCGTGACGCGACCTGCCGCCACGTTCCGCGGGCTCGCCCTCGTGGCCCGCACGCTCGACGCCCGACCCGGGATGACCGTCCGCCGCGCCCGCCGCTCGATGTCCGGCGACGAGCTCGATGAGATGCTCCACTCGATCGAGCGCATGGCCCGCGCGATCGACGCCTGGTCGGAAGGCAACGCAGCGTTCGTGGACCTCGAGACGCGCGTCCTCGACGAGCCCGTCCGACGGCTCTCGATGACCAGCCCGGGCCGGTTCTGGGTGTCGCCGGAGGACGTGGCCGAGGTCCTCCTCCCGCTCGCGCCGCCCGGGCGCTGGGACTCGGTGTTCCTCGTCTACCCGACCGACGGCTCGTTCGGGCAGTGCGGCTGGGCCTGTTCGGTCGGCCCGACGCCCGCCGCCGGCGGTGCGGGGTTCAGCTCGATCACCTCCGACCGCTGGGAGCCCGATCGGCACCGCCTCCATCCCGAGGAGGGCTTCGTCCACGAGTGGCTTCACCAGCTCGAGGGGATGTACCGGGCGGGCGCCGGGCTCACGATCGAGGAGCTGCCGGACCTCCACGACGTGGCGGATCGCGGATCGTCGCGTGGCCCGGAGCTGCCCCCGTACGGACGCGGCTACGTGGAGCACGAGCGGCAGACCGGGACGTGGCAGCCGTGGTACCGCGACCTGATGACCGGGACGGTCGGTCCGAAGGGCGACGAGCGACCGCCCGTCGGGCTCACCCGGGAGCGATGGGCTGCCCGCCGCCTTCGGTAGTCCCGTTCTGCACCCGAACCGCACCGTTCCCGTGCTACAAACAAGGCCGGCAGCGCGTGCGCGGGACCGCGTGGCCGCAGAGGGAACATGGACGCGAACGGCCATCGCCAACGGACGGTCGCTGCCCTGATCGGCGAGGGTGTCCTTACCTTCGACTTCGCGTGCGCGTGTGAAGTCTTCGGGTACGACCGCTCCGACATCGTTCGGCCCTGGTACCGCTTCCTGGTCGTCTCGCAGGACCCGCCGCCGATTCGCTCGTCGACCGGGTTCCTGCTCTCGCCCGAGCTTGGCCTCGACGCGCTCGAGGATGCGGACACGATCGTCATCCCGGGCTGGGCCGACGACCTCCGGCCGCCGCGTCCCGAGACGATTGCCGCCCTCCGACGCGCCTACGACCGAGGTGCGCGGCTGATGTCGATCTGCATCGGCTCGTTCGTGCTGGCTGCGACCGGTCTGCTCGACGGTCGGCGCGCGACGACGCATTGGCGGTTCGCCGAGCAGCTGAAGACGAGGTTTCCGGCGATCGACGTCGACCCGGACGTCCTGTACATCGACGAGGGACAAATCCTCACCTCCGCGGGGACGGCGGCAGGGATCGACCTGGGCCTGCACGTCGTGCGCCTGGACTACGGCGCGTCGATCGCGAACCAGGTGGCGCGGCGGATCGTGATGCCGCCCCATCGCGACGGCGGACAGGCGCAGTACATCGAGGCGCCGGTCGCGGTCGTCAAGGACGGCGACCCGATCCGCGGCACGCTCCGGTGGATCCTCGAGCACCTGGGCGACGAGATGAGCGTCGACGACCTCGCCACACGCGCCGCGATGAGCCCGCGGTCCTTCGCCCGCCACTTCAAGGCGACGACGGGAAGCACGCCGCACGACTGGATCCTTCGCCAGCGCCTGCAGCTCGCGCAGCGGCTGCTCGAGACAACTGACCTGCCGCTCGAGCACATCGCCGACCGCGCGGGGTTCGGGGCGGCGGTGACGATGCGTCACCACTTCGCGCAGCGTCTCCGAACTTCGCCGCAGGCATACCGGCGGACGTTCCGCTCGTCCGCGCCGCCACCCGCCTGACCCGGGTTCGCGGTTCGGCAGCGCTCAGGCCGTTGCCGCGAGCGCTCCGGGCGCCGATTTCACGGTCGCGTCGATCGCCTCGACCACGAGCTCGGGCGCCTCGTGGGCGATGTCGTGCCCGACACCGTCCGCGACGATCCGGCGGCCACGGCTGGACGAACCGGCGAGCTCGACCTGGAGCTCCTGCCAGACGCGCTCCACCTCGGCGGCAACGTCCGCGCCGAGCTGCGGCGGGGTGCCCTCGGCCCGTCCGTGACTCACGACCAGGAGCGGCAGGTCGCCGAGCGTGAGGTCCATCGCGCGCACCACGGCGTTGCCCGCCTCGAGCCCCGTCATCTCGGCGGCCATCGTCCGGACGACCGACGCGCGCGACGCGACCTGCGCCCGCATCACCGATGTGACCCGCGCCGGCAGGGCGGGCGACGACACGGGGATGAGCGCCGGCCGGAGCGCGAGCAGGCCCGTCCGTGCGAGCAGGCCGATCACGCCGAACATGAACGGCATCATTCGGGTCATCCGCTCGGTGAACGCGCGCACCGGCGAGGGGACGCGCTCGAACTGCGCCTCGTGGGCCGGATCGAGCAGGACGAGTCCGGCGACGCGCTCCGGATGTGCGTGTGCGAAGAGACGGACGATCGTGGCGCCGAAGGAATGGCCGACGAGGATGACCGGACCGTCGACCCTTGCAGCGTCCAGCAGTGCGGCGAGCTCCCCGGCCATCACCGGTGCGGTGCGCGGCCGCGGGCTCGGGTCGCTCCAGCCGAGGCCGGCGCGGTCGTACGTGACGACACGGGCACGCTCGGCCAGCCTGCCGACGAGGGGAGCCCAGTAGGCGCCCGACGCCCACGTCCCGCCCTCGAGCACGATCGTCGGCGAGGGCCCCGTCCCGGCCACCTCGACGTGGAGGCGGTAGCCCCCGATGTCGATCAGCCGACCGGGCGCTGGGAACCGGCGCCGTAGACGTCTTCGAGCCAGCTGCCCGGCAACGAGCAGCACGCCGAGCAGGCAACCTGCCAGGACCGGGATCTCCACCATCGCTTGCGCCTCCTTGATCGATCCGAGGTCCACAGCGTCAGCCCCGGCCGCATGTGCCACCAGACCCTCGCGCGCCGCGCATCGCTAAGAACCCGCCAATCGCATGGCGCGCTGCCGGTCAGCACCCGCCCGAACTGACGTCAGGAGGCCGCGGGTCCGGCAGTCTCGTCGAGCTCGGCGAACGCCCGGACCGGAAACGACGCGACCCCGCGAATCGGTGCGGGCACGGCCGTGAACCGGAAACCCCGTGCCGGCAACGCATCGAGGTGGGTCAGGTGCTCGACGATGAGGATCCCGGCCTCGAGCAGCCGGGTGTGGGCCGGCCGGGCAAGGTCGGCGACATCATCGACGTTCCAGCCGTCAAACCCGACGAGCGCGACACGACGGTCGATCAGCTGATCAACGAGCGCTGCGGACAGGTACGGGCCGGGCGCCCAGTAGCCGGCGGTTCCGCGTCGCCGCGACCAGCCCGTGTGCACGAGGACCGCGGAGCCCTCGAGCTGCTCGGGAAGGCCGCCCGCAGCGACCGCCCGCTCGTCCGGCTCGAATCGCGCGTCGAAGCGGATGGCAGCCAGGCCGGCGATGCGTTCGAGGGGCAGCCCGGCGATGTCGTCCCTGCCTGCGAACCGGTGGAACGGACTGTCGAGGTAGGTTCCCGAGTTCCCGACGAGGAACACTCGCGAGATCTCGAACTCCGCGAGGCCACCGTACCGGTCGCGCGACGCCGCACGGGTGATGTATGGCTCGATCCGCGGTGCCGGCAGGCCGGGGAACGGATCCGTCCCGTCGACCACCGGGTGACTGAGATCGACGAACCGCGTCATGAGCCAGCCTCCGGCCCAGCCACGCCGAGCGCCATCACATGCATGGCCGGCACGATCCACACCTGCGAGCCGGCACCGTCGCGGGAGACGTAGACGGACTCGCCGTCCCGAAACACGAGGTACAGGCCCCGGTAGTGGTAGGCCCCGCCCTCCTCGCGCCCGCCGCCCAGGCCCGCGATCGGCGTCCGCGCACTCAGGACGAGCTGGGTCCGGAACGCCGGGTCATCCCGGATCACGCGCCCCGATTCGGTGCCGGTCTGGAAGGCCGCGACGAGCGCGACCATTGCGAACCAGACGAGCGTGCCGCGCTCGGTCAGCCGCCCGGCACGGTGGAGCACGTACAGGACCAGCCCACCGCCCACCGTGATCGCGGGTCCGGTGAACCCCGCGAGCACCGACTGCATGCCGAGCAGGCCGAGGACCGCCACCGCGGCGACGATCGCGAGCCGGCCCGCGATCCTGCGCTGTTCGACGATGCCGTCGAGCGACGCCATCCCGAACAGAGTGACCCCGAGCATGACGCACTGGTAGAGCACGGTCTCCGACCGGAGCGCCGCGGTCAGAGGGTCGAGCCGGACCAGCGGGCCAGGGACGTTCCACGCGGAGAGGTACGCCGCGGTGGACAGGATCCCGGCGACCGCCAGCACCGCGGACGCTGCGGCCGTCAGACCCGCGTACCGGCTCAGCTCGTCGACCGGAAGGCGAAGGGCCAGGGAGCGGGTGGCAAGCTGGGAGCCTGCCGTTCCCGCCTCGATCCCGGCCGGGCCCGAGGCGGCCGCCGGGCCCGCCTTGATCATCACAGTCATCGTTGGTACCTCAGCAACCGCGTCAGGACGCCGGAGCGCCCCGCCGGAACGACCGGCGGGGCGTTCCTCTCCTGTGGTCAGCTCGTGTGCAACCCCCCGACGCGCGGGTCGCCCGCGTTGAACGCGAAGCCGAGCTTGCCCTCGCCCTTCTCGAACGCGATCGTGAACGTCCAGCGGTACGTGCCGGGCGAGTACGACCCGTAATCAGCGCCCTTGATCTCGACGTACCGGCCGAGCCCCTCGAGGACGGACGCCCGGAAGGCCTGGAAGTCGGCCTCCTTGATCGCGGCTTTCATCGCGTCGTTCCAGTCACGGCTCCATGCGGCGTAGTCACCGCGGTTGAGCGCGTCGAGGGCGTTCGTCGCGATCTCGGTCGCTCGCGCCTCGTCCACGTCGGCTTGCACCATCGGCGCCGGCACCGAGCCCGACGAGCACGCGGCCACCGTGAGGGCCGCCACCAGCAGCCCGGCCATCACCAGGAATCGAGACCGCTTCATTCGTCCGTCGCTCCCTTCCGTCTGTCGTCACCGTGTTCCGGTGATCGATACGGTCGGGCAGCGACACTCAGCCCGCGAGCGGCACGGCGGTCAGGAATCGCTCAGTTCGTGCCAGCTCCCGGCTGCTCAGCTCGCGGTCGTGTTCTCCGTGGGGCCGGTGAGCGCCCGCTGGTAGACGGCGTTCGTCGCCGAGTCGAACTTCGGGCCGTACATCGCGTTGCCGCCGTTGTAGCGATAGGAGTTGACTGAGCTGAGCGCGCCGCCGCTGCCCGCGAGCTCATCGAGGCCCTCGAGCCACGGCCCGCCCGACGACCCGCCGGTCATGTCG
The DNA here is from genome assembly GCA_035699445.1 of Candidatus Limnocylindrales bacterium. Taxonomy (GTDB): domain Bacteria; phylum Chloroflexota; class Limnocylindria; order Limnocylindrales; family CSP1-4; genus DASSPX01. The sequence continues at coordinate 36,131 of DASSPX010000031.1, forward strand.
CACACGAGGCCCCAGGTAAGGTTCTGTGCCCAGGCGTCCTCCGTGACGGGGCCGGCGCACCACGTCAGGTCGTCGCCCAGATACGGTTGGCCCGCGGGATATCCGAACGACTCGGCACGCGCGCCGCGGACGAGCCCGTCGATCGACACCGGGTACGCGCCACCCACGGTCGTGTCGAGCTGCGAGACGCCGCTCTTGCCGCCGCCACGGACGACCGCAAACGCGTAGTCGTAGGGCAGCGTGAGGCCGCTGAAGCCGCCACCTGCGGTCCACTCGCCGTGGACGACGAGCGCGTCCGCGGTCCAGCAACCGTACAGCGTCGCGCTGCAGGTGTACGTGGGGTTCGAATCGAACGCGGGGATGAACAGCCAGTTCGAGGCGAACCCGCCCTTGGCACCGTCGTACGCGCAGTGCGCAGCCGTGAGAACGACCGAGAACGACCCTGACGCGTCCTGCGCGACCGAGCCGGAGCAGATGTAGTTGCCCGTCGACAGGGAGAACCACACCCTCCCCGTGAGCCCGACGACCGGGCCGCCTCGCGTCCAGGACGCTCCGGTGACGTTCGCAACGGGCGCCGCGGGCGTCGGCGTGGGGGTGGGCGTGGGCGTCGGCGTGGGGGTGGGCGCGGGCGTCGGCTTGGGCTTGCCCCGGCCCTCCGGCTTGGCCGCCGGCTCGATCCGGCCATCGGGCTGCCGCACGAGATCGCGCGGGATCGCGGCGCGCATCCGCTCCGGCGTCCAATAGGCAAGGATCCGGGCGTGCTCGGCGGCCGGCGTGCCCGCGGCCACCTCGAGACCGGGCGGCACATCGTTGCCGGCGAGCGCGGGCGCGGCCCCGGCGCCGATGACGGCGGCGGTGACGAGCGCGATGAAAGCGGCGTGAGCGTGACGGTGCATGAAGCAGATCCCCTCGACGACGGTCGTCCCGGCGACCGAGCCCGCGCACACTGCAGGACCCTCGTACTGGTCGTCAATGCGGCACACGCCGTACTGAAGGACCAGTGGTGCGCCGCGGCACGCATGGCTCGGCCCCTACGATGCCGCCCATGAAGGTCGGCTACGTGCTGCCCATCGCCGACGAGGGCGATGGCGCCTACCCATGGGAGCGGATCGCGAGTCTGGCCCGACGGGCGGAGGCCGGCGGCATCGACTCGCTGTGGGTGTTCGACCACCTGATCTTCCGCGACCGCGGTGAGGAAGCCGGCCAGCACGAGGCCTGGACGGCTCTCACGGCAATCGCTGCGATCACGAGCCGCGCCGAGCTGGGCTCGCTCGTGTTCGCGACTTCGTTCCGGAACCCGGCCCTGTTCGCGAAGATGGCGGCCACGCTCGACGAGATCGCCGGCGGCCGGCTCATCCTGGGGCTCGGCTGCGGCTGGAACGAGCCGGAATACCGCGCGTTCGGCTTCCCGTTCGACCACCGCGTGGGCCGGTTCGAGGAGGCGCTCAAGGTCACCCTGCCGCTGCTCCGCGGCGAACGGGTGACGTTCGCCGGGCGCTGGACCGAGGTCGACGACTGCGTCCTGCTCCCCGCCCCGGCCCGCCCGATCCCGATCCTCATCGCGGCGAAGCGTGACCGGATGCTGCGGCTGGTTGCCCGTCACGCGGCCGCCTGGAACACGGCCTGGTTCGGCCTCCCGGACCAGCGGTTCCGCGATCGTCGCCGTGACCTGCTCGAGGCGTGCGGGGCGGAGGGCCGGGACCCGGCCACGCTCGACCAGACCGTCGGGCTCGAGGTGTACGACGGGACGCCCTCCAGCCCCGGTCCGGCGGCGCCGATCCCGGCCGACCCCGGCGCGATCGCCGACGGACTCGCCACCTGGGCAGCCGAGGGGATCGGCCACGTGCAGGTCAACGTCGGGCCGGCCGACGAGCGTCGGCTCGACCTGCTGCTCGAGGGCCTCCGGCGGTTTCGCGCCTGACCTCAAGGTCGCTTGACTTCACGAATCAGGGCTGCTTGAACGAATTCCGACAGCCACGCTAGGATTTCGGCCGTCAACACCCACGCGTCGGAGCTGCGCCTTGTCCCTGTCTCGCTCGCGCCCTGCCGGCCTGCGCCCCGCAGGCCTCGGTGCCGTCCTTGCCCTCGCCATCGCGGCCTGTGCCGGATCGTCCGGCGGCTCCCCGTCGACGCCCGCCAGCGGCGCAGCCGGCTCCACGCTGACCATCTACAGCGGCCGGAGCGAGGAGCTCGTGGGCGACCTGTTCGCCCAGTTCGAGGAGGCGTCCGGGATCGACGTCGAGGTGCGGTACGGGGATACCGCCGAGCTCGCCGCGACGATCCTGGAGGAAGGCGACAACAGCCCGGCCGACGTGTTCTTCGGGCAGGACGCGGGTGCGCTCGGTGCGCTCCAGGCCGCCGGCCGCCTCTCGCCCCTCCCCCAGGCGACGCTCGATCGGGTCGATCCGGCGTATCGATCCACCGAGGGCGTGTGGGTCGGGACGAGCGGCCGCGCGCGCGTCCTCGCGTACAACACGGACCGGCTGACCGAGGCGGACCTGCCCGCGTCGGTGTTCGACCTGACCGACCCGGCGTGGAAGGGCCGGATCGGCTGGGTGCCCACGAACGGCTCGTTCCAGTCGTTCGTCACCGCGATGCGGCAGCTCGCCGGCGAGGAGCGCACCCGGGAGTGGCTGGAGGGGATGCTCGCCAACGAGCCCCGGATGTACGAGGGCAACGGCGCCGCGGTCGAGGCCGTCGCGTCGGGCGAGGTCGACGCCGCGCTCGTCAACCACTACTACATCCTCGAGGCCCAGGAGGAGGCGGGCGAATCCCTGCCGCTCGCGAACCACTTCTTCGCGGACGGCGATCCCGGATCGCTCGTGAACGTCGCCGGCGTGGGCATCGTCCAGGGCGCCGCGCATCCCGAGACCGCGCTCGCGTTCGTGGACTACCTCCTGTCCGAGGCCGGGCAGCAGTACTTCGCCGAGGCCGAGTGGGAGTACCCGCTCGCCGCCGGGGTCGCCGCGGACGAGCGGCTGATCCCGCTCGACGAGATCCCCCGCCCGGACATCGACCTCGCCGACCTCGCCGACCTCGAGGGCACGCTGCGGCTGCTCCAGGAGACCGGCGTCATCTAGGAGCCGCCCATCAGCGCGCTCACCCTCCCCCGGCGCCACCTCGCCGGGCGGCCCGTCCCGCGGCCGCCGGGATTGCTGCTGCTCGCTGGGCTCACCGTCGCGCTGCTCGCCCTCCTGCCGCTCGCGTACCTGGCCGTGCGCGCGGCCGGCGCGATGGAGGGCTCCCTCGACCTCGTCGTCCGGCCCCGGACGTTCGAGGTCCTGCGCAACACGTTCGCGCTCGCGATCGTCGTGGGCGCCGGGGCCGTGGCGATCGGCGTGCCGATCGGCTGGCTGACGGCAGCCACGGACCTGCCGGGTCGCCGCTGGTGGGCGATCCTCACGGTCGTCCCGCTCGCGATCCCGTCCTACGTCCTCGCGTTCGCGCTCATCGCGGCCTTCGGGCCATCGGGCGCGATCGGGGACCTGCTTGCCCCGCTCGGGTTCACGATGCCCTCGTTCTACGGCTTCCCGGGCGCGGTGCTCGTGCTCGTCCTGGCGACCTATCCGTACGTCGCGCTCGCCGTCCGCGCCGCGCTGCGGCGTGCGGACCTCGGGCTGCTCGAGGCGGCCCGGACGCTGGGCGACCCGCCTGCGCGCGCGTTCCGGCGGGTGGTGCTGCCGATGCTCATCCCCGCCGTGAGCGCCGGCGCGCTGCTGGCGGTGCTGTACGCGCTCGCCGATTTCGGCTCGGTGTCGCTGCTCCAGTTCGACAGCTTCGCGCGCGCGATCCACGTCCAGTACCGGGCCGCGTTCGACCGATCGCTCGCCGCGGTGCTCGCGCTCATGCTCGCGGGGCTGGCGCTTGCGGTCGCGTTCGCGGAGGCGCGCGTGCGCCGGTCGCGACCGCCGGCGCCCGTCCGGGCCCGTGCACGGCCGATGACCCCGCTGCCGCTCGGCCGCTGGACCGTGCCCGCGGTCGTCTTCTGCAGCACGATCGTCGGCCTGGCGCTCGTTCTGCCGACCTACGTCCTCGTGAGCTGGCTCCTGCGCGGCCTCGAGAGCGGCGAGTCGCTGCGGGTCCTGCCCGAGGCGACCCTCAACACCGTCGTGGCGTCGACCGCCGCGGCGGTCGCGGCGCTCCTGCTCGCGGGTCCGGTGGCGGTGCTCGTCGCGCGGTTCCCCGGCCGCCTGAGCGCGGCCGTGGAGACCGCGACCGTCACCGCGTACGCCCTGCCCGGGATCGTCGTCGCCCTCGCGGTCGTGTTCCTCGCCTCCGGCCTCGTCCCGGCGCTGTACCAGACGTTCCTGCTGCTCACTCTCGCCTATGCCGTGCGTTTCCTGCCGCAGGCGCTCGGTCCGCTGCGTGACGGGCTGGGCCGCGTCAGCCCACGGCTCGAGGAGGCATCACGCACGCTCGGTCGCGGTCCCGTGACCTCCTTCCGGGACGTGACGCTGCCGCTGCTGCGGCCGGCGGCGGTGGGCGCCGCTGCGCTCGTGTTCCTGACCACGGCGAAGGAGCTGCCGATGACGCTCATCCTCGGGCCGACGGGGTTCGGGACGCTCGCGACGGCGGTCTGGAGCACGGTCGGCGAGGGCTACTACGCGCGCGCAGCCGCGCCAGGGCTGCTGCTGATCGTCGTCTCGGTGGCCGGGATCGGGCTGCTGCTCCGGTCGGAAGGTGAGGGCACGTGACGACACGCGACTTGCCCGCGCCGGCGTCGCCGGCGGTCACGATCCAGGGAGTGCGCAAGTCCTTCGGACCCGTCGTGGCCGTCGCCGGCGTGGACCTGTCGATCGATCCCGGCGAGACGCTCGCCCTCCTCGGGCCGTCCGGCTGCGGCAAGACGACGCTCCTGCGCGCGATCGCGGGCCTTGAGCGACCCGACGCCGGCACGATCGAGATCGGCGGGCGCGTCGTCGACGGTCCGGGCGTGTTCGTGCCGCCCGAGCGGCGCCGGGTGGGGATGGTGTTCCAGGACATCGCGCTGTTCCCGCACCTGACCGTGGCCGAGAACGTGGCCTACGGGATCAGCCGCGAGCCGGCCACCGTGCGCTCTGCACGCATCGCGGAGCTGCTCGAGCTGGTGGGGCTGGGCGAGGCGGCGAGGCTGCGGCCGCACGAGCTGTCGGGCGGGATGCAGCAGCGCGTGGCGCTCGCACGGGCGCTCGCCCCCCGGCCGGACGTGCTGCTCCTCGACGAGCCGTTCGCGAACCTCGATCTCTCGCTCCGGACGCAGCTGCGCGGCGAGGTCCAGCGCGTGCTGGACGTGACCGGCGCAACGGCCATGTTCGTGACCCACGACCAGACCGAGGCGCTCACGCTCGCCGACCGCGTGGCGGTGATGCGCAGAGGGCGCATCGACCAGGTGGGCTCGCCGGAGCGGATCTACGCCGAGCCCGAAACACCGTTCGTGGCCACGTTCGTCGGCATCGCGAACCTCGTGCCCGGAACCGTCGTGCGCGGCGAAGCCCGGACCCCGCTCGGGCGCGTGCGGATCCGCCCGCGGATCGAGGACGGCCACGCGCTCATCGTCGTCCGTCCGGAGCACGCCGACCTCATCCCCGACGAGGCCGGCGCGGAGGGCGTGATCGGCCGGGGCCACCGCGGCACGGTGGTCGGGCGCCGGTTCGCGGGCTCGGAGCTCCTGTTCGAAGTGGCGCTCGACGGCGATGGGCCGAGGCTGTGGGTCGAAGCCGGACCGCACGGCCGACGGCTCCGCCTCGGGGACCGGGTGCGGGTGGCGCTGCGGGTCGACGAGACGGTCGCGTTCCGCCCGCGGACCGCGGCCTGAGGCTGCAACCGCCGAGGCCCGGGACGTGTTCCCCGGATATGAACCCTGCCGGTGAGCTGACCCGGCTCGCGCGCGGCGCGATCGTGACTGCGTGGGCATTTCGCCACGCACCGGGTGTCCATCGGGATCCACCGGAGGAAGTCTTCATTCAGCCGACGCTCGTCCTTACGGCCGCGGGACGCTGGGCGATCACGGGACGACGGGTGCGCGGCGTCGCCGGGCCGGACGCGGCGGTCGTGGCCGGCGCGGGGACGACGTATCGCTGCCGCCATGAGGACACCCGCCCGGCGGACCGGACGCTTGCTGTCGCGTTCGGGCCGAGCGCACCGCTCATCAGCGATGCCGTGCTCGACGAGCTCGCGCCGCGTGGCTCGATCGCGCTCGTCCCGCTCGAACCGCGGCTAGGGGCCGCCCGTGCCCGGCTCGTCGCCGCGACGCATGCGACGGGGCCGCTGGCCGCGCTCGAGCTCGATCTCGCCGCGGTCTCGTTCCTCGTCGCGACCCGTCCGGGCCCGCCTGCCCGGCCCGGCGAGGGCGGGATCGACCGCGCGCTCCGGCTCATCCGCGCCGACCCGCTCGCGCCGCTCGACCTGGCCCGGCTCGCCGCCGAGGCCGGGGTCTCGCCGTTCCACTTTGCGCGGCAATTCCGCGCGGTCGTCGGCGAATCGCCGATCGCCCACCTTCGCCGGATGCGCCTCGAGCACGCCGCCGGACTGCTGCGCGGCGGCGCCTCCGTGACCGAGGTGGCCCACGTCGTCGGCTATGCGGATTCCGCGCACTTCGCCACCGCCTTCCGGCGAGCATTCGGGTGCTCCCCGTCGAAGGTGCGCAGGCGCGCGCAGGAGCGCAGGATCGCGAAGGCGAGCTGATCGACCACGGGCGACCGTGCCCGCATGCGCTATCTCCGCCTGCTCCGTCGCCGCGATTTCGCCCTCCTGTGGACCGGTGCCACGCTGTCGCTCCTCGGCGACGGTCTGACCTGGATCGCGCTTGTCTGGCTCGTCCTCGAGCTCGGTGGCGGCCCCGGAGCCGTCGGCGTGCTCGTGTTCTGGTACACCGCCCCGGTCGTGATCGGCGGCCTCGGCGCGGGGGTCGTCCTCGACCGGTTCGACCGTCGAGGTGTCCTCATCGCCGACAACCTCGTTCGCGGCCTCGCGGTGGCCTCGATCCCGCTGGCGGCGACGTTCGGTCAGGTGACGGCGCCGCATGTCCTCGCGGTGGCCGCCGTGTACGGCCTGCTGTACATGCTCTCGCTCGCCGGGGTGCCGGCGCTCATCCCCTCGATCGTCCCCGACGACGAGCTGGACACCGCGAACGCGATGGAGACGGTGTCGTTCGGGATCGGCGGCATCCTCGGGCCCGCGGTCGGCGGGCTGCTCATCGGGGCCGCGGGTGCGGCGACCGTGCTCGCGCTCGACGCGCTCTCGTACCTGGCGTTCGTCGCCTGCCTCGCCGGGATGCGGGGGTGCCAGCCCGCAGCGACCGCCGCCGGGTCGGCGGGGCACTCGGTGCGAGCGGACCTCGCGGCGGCGCTCCGGTTCGTCCTCGGGCAGCCGACGATCCTCGCGATCACCGTTCTGTTCATGGCGTTCAACGTCGGCGAAGGTGTGCTGCTCGTGCTCCTGCCCGTGCTCGCCCGCGACGTGCTCCGGGTCGGTGCGGAGGGCTATGGCGTGCTCGCGGCGTCATTCACCGGCGGGCTGCTCCTGGGCGCGACGCTCGTGGGCGCCGTGCGCTGGCCGTGGCCGCTGGGCCGCTCCATCGCCGCCGCCCAGCTCGGCGCCGGAGCCGTCCTCCTCGCGCTCATCGGCGCGTCGTCGTTCGCCGCGGCGGCGCTCGTGCTCGCATTCGCCGGGCTGATCGCGTCGCCGCTCACGATCTGGGCGCAGACGATCCGGATGCGCCTCATCCCACCGGACATGCGAGGGCGGGTATTCGCGCTCCTGCGGACGACGATGCAGTCCACGCCCCCGCTCGGCGGCATGCTCGGCGGGTCCCTCCTCGCGCTGGGCTCGGTCGAGGTCGCGATCGCGGCGATCGCGCTCCTCGCCGCGCTGCCGGCCGCGGTCGGGCTCGTGCACCCCGCGCTCGCGGCGGATCCGGCGCCGGCTACCGCGCTGGCGCGGCCCTCGGAGCCTGCGGAGCCATGACGATCCATCCGATCCAGGCCGCAGCCACCCCGGCCACGATCGCGCCCACGCCGAACAGCGCCGGGATGCCGAGCGGGTCGACCACCGCGCCCGCGACCGCCGCGCCGATGATCGAGCCCAGGCTGAACGCCGTCCCGCTGAACAGGCCCTGCGCGGTCGCCTGGACCTCCGGCGGCACCCGCGCGGCGACGAAGCTCACCGTGCCCACGTAGACGAGCGCGAACCCGACGCCGCCGAGCGGCGCGATCGCGAGCATCGCGAGCGGATCGTCGGTGAGCGCCCAGCCGGCCGCACGCACCGTGAACGCGAGCGCGCCTGCCGCGACGAGCGGTCCGGCACCCGTCCGGCGCGCGATCGCGGGAAACAGGAACATGAGCGGCACCTCGACGAGCGCGCCAACCGACCACAGCAGGCCCACGAGCGTGCTGTCACCCGCGAGCTCGACGAGCCGGATCGACGCGTACGCGATCACGCCCGCGATCGAGGTCCACAGGAGCACCGAGGCGAGGAACAGCGGGCCCAGCACGGGCGTGGCCAGCACGCCCCGAAGCGCCGATGCCGGGTTGGCCGCGAGGCCCCGCACGGACGAGCGCTCCCGGCCGCGCAGGAGCGCGAGCGCTGCGGCACCCGTGAGCACGAGCAGCGGCACGTAGACCGCGAACATCGCTGGGGCGCCCAGCCGGTCGACGACCGGGCCGGTGAGCAGGGCGATGACGATGAACGCGGCCGACCCCGACGCCCGGGCGCGCCCGAAACGGTCGCGGTCCGGACCCAGGAGCTGCACGGTTCGGGTGTCGACGAGCGGGGCGATCGCGGCGCTGCCGGCGGCGAGCAGGGCGACGGCGACCGCGATCCCGAGTGGCTCGCGGACGATCCCCAGCAACGCTGCCGAGGCAGCTGCCCAGAGTGATGCCGCGACGACGGCCGATGCGACGCTCCGCCGCCGGTCGACGACCAGGCCCCATGTGGGCGCCGCGACGAGGGCGACGGCGGCGTTGAGCGCGGTGAGCGCGCCCACGGCCGGCAGGCCAAGGCCGAGATCGGCGTAGTAGAGCGCGACGTACGGGACGTACGCGCCCACGGCGCCGAACAGGACCGCGTAGACGATCGCCGGGCGGACGACGGACGGGGTCGCGGCGCCCGTGGCCGAGGGTGTTGACACGGAACGAAAGTGTGCCCGCCCTACAGGAGGCTCGCGAGCGCCTCCGCGAACGTGCCCGCCACGAGATCCGCCTCGTGGCGCCCGAACACGAGCGGCGGCCGGATCTTCACGACGTTCCCATGCCGGCCGCAGGTCCCCACGAGGACGCCACGCTCGCGCATCGCGTTGACGATCTCGACGGTAGCCGCGCGATCCGGACGTCCGCCGCCCGGCTCGGTGATCTCCACACCGGTCGCGAGCCCCATGCCGCGAACGTGGCGGACGCGCCCCGTGCCGTCAGCCGCCGCCACATCCCGCAAGCCGGCGCGCAGCGCCTCGCCTGCCTCGCGCGTCCCGTCGAGGATCCGCTCGTCCTCGATCACGTCCAGCACGGCGCGCGCCGCGGCCATCGCCACCGGGTTACCGCCGAACGTGCTGAAGAAGTCCGTCGCGGCGCCGAACCGCTGCGCGAGATCGCGCCGGGTGATCACGGCGGCCACGGGATGACCGTTGCCCATCGGCTTGCCCAGCGTCACGAGGTCCGGGACGATCCCCAGCCGCTGGTACGACCACATCGCGCTGCCCGTCCGGCCGTGCCCGCCCTGGACCTCGTCGGCGATCCACTGCGCGCCGGCCTCGTGCGTCAGCCGGACCAGCTCCCGGGCAAGGGCCGGATCGAGGTCCAGGATGCCGTCGCTCGTGAGCACGCCGTCGAGGATGGCAGCCGCGGGCGGGTGACCCGCCTCTCGCAGCTCGCGCAGCGCTGTCGCCCAGGCCTCGACCGACGCCTCGACCGGATCCCACGTCCGGACATGGGGCGCGTGGAGTCCCGGGGTGGACTCCGGCGACAGGGCGGTGATCGCCTCGCTGATCCCGTGATACGCGAAGGCCGTCGAGACGCCGCCGGTCCCGCCCGTCGCCGCGGTCGCGATCCGCCACGCGAGGTCGTTCGCCTCCGACCCGGAGTTCACGAACAGCACGACATCGAGCCCGGCGTCGGCGGTGGTCGCCACGAGCCGCTCCGCGACCTCGAGCGCGATCCCGTGGAGGTACCGCATGTTCGTGTTGAGCAGCCGCGACTGGCGCGCGATCGCCTCGGCCACCCGGGGATGCGCATGCCCGACGACGGGCACGTTGTTGTACGCGTCGAGGTAGCGGCGGCCGTCTGCGTCCCACAGCCAGACGCCCTCGCCGCGGACGAGGTGGAGCGGCTCGCGGTAGCTGAGCGGCGTGAGCGCGGGCTCGAGCAGCTCGCGCCGTCGTGCGGCGAGCTCCGGCACGGACAGCGTCGCCGACCGCTCGCGGCCGCCGAGCCGGATCGCGACCTCGTCGAAGCCGATCGCGTCGAACGCGGTCAGCAGCGCCACCGCCTCGTCGCGGAGCTCGGCCATGAGCGCGTCACCGTCGGCGTACAGGCCGCCACGCGCAGCCGGAACGACGACCGACGCGCACGCGCGCGCGGCCACGAGCTCGCCGAAGATCGCCCGCTCCTCGGGCTCGAGCGGCGTGATCCGCTCGTAGCCGTCGAGCGTGATCCGGGTCGCCCGGAACAGCTCGTCGCCGGACCGGCCGGCCAGGTGGGACTCGACGACCGTCGCCGGGTCGACGACGAGCGCCGACCAGCTCATGTCCCCGAAGTCGATGATCCCGGTGATCGCGCCGGCGTCGTCCACGAGCACGTTGTCCGAGCACAGGTCGGTGTGGATGACCTGCGATCGCAGCCGCGGCCAGACCGGGGTGACCACCGCCTCGTAGCGGTCGAGCACCCGCTCCACGAGGCGGCGGGTCGCAGGGTCGCGCACCGCGGGAAGGAGCTCGCGCAGCCGGAGGGCGTGCTGCGGGTCCCAGAGCATCACGCGCACCGCGGACGGGTGCGTGAACCCGCGCAGCGCCCGCCCGACCCGGGCCACCACCGCGCCCCACTCGCGCATCGCGTGGTCGCTGAGCGTGACGCCGAGGACCGATGCGTGACCGGGCAGTCGGTCATACATGCGTGCCTGATGCTCCGTGCCGGCCGCCGACCGGACGACCGTCCGATACGTGCCCGGATCCTCGGGATCCATCGCCGCGTCCGGCAGCGCCCACGGCAGCGCCACCGGCAGGTCGGGTTCGAGCGCGTGCACCCGCCGGGCCGCGAGCGCCTCCATGTCGAGGCGATCGACTGCCTCGGCCGCGTTCGAGATCTTCAGCACCGCGGGCCGGTCGCCTTCGAGGAGGAACGTCTGGTCCCGCTCGCTGCCCGCTGCACGGGCGAGGCCGTCCACGCCAAAGCGCTCTCGCGCGATCGCCGCCGCCTCGACCTCGGTGAACGTCGGCGGCGGCGCCTCCAGCACGCGATCCACGACCCGCTCGGCCATCCCGGGCAGGATAGCCGCGGCCGATGCCCGGCCGGCTTCCGGTCGCGCGGGCCGGCTCGTACCCTGACGGCGTGCCTGCGCCGTTCGTGGGTCGCCAGCGCGAGCTCCGCGTCCTCCGGTCGCTGTCCGACATCGCCCGTCGCGAGCGCCGCCCGACGGCTGCGCTCGTCACCGGCGACCCCGGCAGCGGCAAGACCCGGCTGCTCGCGGAGCTGTGCTCGCACTCGCCGATGCCGGTCGAGCGCGTCCACGGGTTCGAGCCCACCCAGGCCGTGCCGCTCGCCGCGGCCCGGGAGCTCCTTCGCCGCCTCGCCCGCGTCCCGGCCGCCGGCGCGGACCTCGACCGCCTCGTGGTCGCCCGGGAGCAGGGCCCGCTCGACGCGCTGCGGATCTTCGAGGCGGCGCACCTCGCCCTCCGCCGGCACGGGCCGCTGCTCGTCGCCGTCGACGACCTCCAGTGGGTCGACGAGGCCTCGCGGGCGCTGCTCGTGTTCCTCGTCCGGGCGGCAGGCTCAACGTCAGGCGCCGTCAGCGTCGTCGTGGCCGCGCGCCCGTCCGCGGAGGCCACCTCGCTGCGCTCGGCGCTCGAGACCGAGCTGCCCGAGCCGCGGCGGGCCGTCATCGGCCTCGGCCCGCTGTCGCGCGAGGAGGGCACGGCGCTCGCGCGTGCGATCGATCCGACGCTCGCGTCGGACGAGGGCTCGGCGCTCTGGCAGCGGGCGGCCGGTTCGCCGTTCTGGGTCGAGGTACTCGCCCGCGGTCGGGGCGGTGACGAGCCCGCGCGCCTGATCGAGGACCGCCTCGTCGCCCTCGGCGCCGACGCCGGCATGCTCCTCGCCGCGCTCGCCGTCGGTGCCCGCCCGTTCGCCGTCGAGCAGGTCGCCGCGGTCCTCGACTGGCCGGTGGAGCGGGCCGCGTTCGCCGCGCGCGAGCTCGTCGGGCGCGGCCTCGTCGTGTCGGTTGCCGGCACGCTCCGGCTTGCCCACGACCTCATCCGCGACGCGGCGGTGCGGGAGATGCCGGCGGATCGGCGCCGCCGCCTCCACGACGGGTTCGCGGCGTGGATCGAGGCGGCGGCCGGGGAGGATCCGTCGCAGCTGTGTGAGGCGCTCGGCCATCGCCAGGAGGCCGACCTGCCGTCGGCGGCCCTCGCGCTCCGCGTCCTGACCTCGCCCCAGCGCCGCCTCCTGAGCGAAGCCAACGTCCGGCTCCTCGTGTCGATCGCGGACCGCCTCACGCCGGGGTCGCCGCAGCAGGTCGAGCTCGACGTCGCGCTCGCGGCGATCGCCGCGCGGCTCGGCCTGCCCGAGCTCGCCCGGGCCCGCTGGAACCGCGCAGCGGTCGGCTCGACCGACGTGCGCCTGCGCCAGGAGGCAGCTGTCGAATCGGCGCATGCCGCCTACGCGCTCGACCGCGGCGACGAGGTGCACGCCGATCTTGACCGGGCGCTGGCCATCGCGGAGCCGGCACCCGAGCTGGCAATCCGGATCGGTGCGCTCCGCGCGGAGACGCAGTTGTGGCTGGACCACCGGACGGCGGCCGGTGCGGAGACCGCGGCGGCAACGCTCGCCCTCGCCGAGCAGCTTGCGGCGGCGCGCGGCGGTCTGGACCGGCTCGACCCGCCGGGTCGGGCGGCGTACCTGCGCGCCCTCGAGTCGGCCGGCGACGCGGCGCTCCAGGAGGACCGGGGCGCGGACGTGCTGCGGGTCGGCGAGATTGCCGTCGAGGTGGCCCGCGGCCTTGACGACGAGGCGTATCTCGCCGCGCTGACGCGCACGGCGTTCGCACTTCGACCGCTGGGCCGGATGCGCGAATCGACGGAGCGCTACCAGGAGGCGTGGGACCGGGCGCGCGCGGCCGTCCTGCCGATGGCGATGGTCGAGGCCGGCCACGGCCTCGCGCGCGGGCTGCGGGATCTCGGCCGGCTGCCGGAGGCGAGGGCGGTGGCGCTCGAGACGGTCCAGCTCGAGGAGCGCCTCCGGACGGCCCCGCGCCGCTGGGGCACGGCGCCCACGATCCTCCACCAGATCGAGCTCGTGATGGGCGAGCCCGGCGCCCTGGAACGGCTCGAGGCGGACACCGGCCGGGAACGCGATCCCCACTTCCGGATCGGGATCCACCAGACCGTCGCGATGTGGCGGGCGCGGGCGGCAGGCACCCGGGAGACGGAGCGAATCCTCGCGTCCGTCGAGGCGGCGCGCGACGCCGCCGACGTGTCGGGCTGCCCTCGGTGCGGGTTCGAACGCACGCTCCACGCCGCCGCGACGCTCGCCCGGATCGGGCGGGTCGACGCCGCGCGGGCAGAGCTGGAGCGGCTCCCGACCACGTGGACACCGGGCTACCTCCTGCGCGACGTCTGGCAGGCACAGGCGCGCGCGGCGATCGCGCACGCCGCCGGACAGCGCGACGAGGCGATCGAGCGGCTGCGGGCTGCGATCGCGATGCTCGATGCGGCGGGCATGCGGACCGACCTCGCATGGGCGTGGGTGGACCTTGCCGACGCGCTCGGCCCCGAGGACCGGACCGAGGCGGTGAACGCGCTGACCCGGGCATCCGAGCTGGCGGTGGCGACCGGCGCGGGGGCGGTGCGCCGGGTGGCGGCCCAGCGGCTGCGGTCCCTCGGCGTGCGCGCCTGGCGCCGGGGTCGCGGGACGATCGGGCCGGGGCTCTCCGCGCTCAGTGAGCGCGAGCGCGAGGTCGCCACGCTCGTCGCCGAGGGCCGGAGCAACCGCGAGATCGCGGACGCCCTCCTGCTGTCCCCGAAGACCGTCGAGCGGCACGTGACGAACCTGCTCGCGAAGCTCGGGCTGCGCAACCGGGTCGAAGTCGCCGCGACGCTCGCGCCCGCGCCGGTACGGGGATCCCCCGATGAATGAGGGTCGCTGACCGCGGCACCGTACGCGCCAACCCAGATCGGTGGAGGCGGACGGATGGCAATGGCGATCCTCGTTGCGGACGCGAGCCGGCCGCACCCGGTGGTCGATCCCCGCGTTGCGGAACGGCTGGCTGCGCTCGGCGTCACCCGGATCGCCCTGCTGTCCGATGCCGTCGGCACCGGTGTGGTGCTGGAGGGCTGGGCGTTCGACCCGGCCGACATCGACGATGCCGTTCGGGCGGTCTACCCGGACGGCGCCGAGGGCGTGCGCACCCTCCGCGAGGTGGGGCTCGTCGCGCTCGCCCGGACGGCAGAAGGGAGACGGTGATGCATCGTTCGATCGCGCGGCGCGTCCTGCTCGCGGGCTCGCTCGCGTCCGCCCTGTCGGCGGCCGCGGTGGCCCCGGCGCTCGCGCACGATCACTACGCGGGGCCCGCGCACGGCGGCACCGGCCAGGTGCTCGCGAACGGCGGCAACCATCCGAAGTTCCTGCCCAGCGCCGGCGGCACGTACACCTCGTGCGAGTCGAACGGGCCGGTCCCGGGCGACACGATCAGCAATGCGTGGTATGGCCTCGAGACCGCCCACCACGGACCGGACTCGGGCGATCCGGGCAAGCGCGACGTCGTGAACGGCGTTGTCGACCGCTGCTACACGGCGGACGGCAATCCCGCCACCAGCGACGACCAGAACCCGGCGATCCGGTAGGCGTCGGCCCGCGCGACGACAGGGCGCTCGGCGATCAGCCGGGCGCCCGCCCCGGCAGCTCCTCGCCCGGCATCGGCTTCCGGGCGCGCACGAACACGCTCGTCGCGATCCGGCCCTGCCGCTCGGCCGGCACCCGGGCGCGGAGGAGGTCGAGCAGCGCCGGGCCGAACAGCGGATAGAGCTCGCACTCGGCGATCCCGAACGGCTCGATCGGGTCGATGCCGACGGCGCGGAACCCGGCCCGCCGCAGGCCCTTGTAGAGCGCGATCTCCGAGAGCGCTCCCGACAGGCAGCCGGCCCACGCGGCGGGGTGCGTCTGGATCTCGGCCGGCAGGTCGTGCTCGAGCACGAGGTCGACGATCGCGAGCCGGCCACCCGGCCGCAGGACGCGGTACGCCTCGCTCAGCACCCGTGCCTTCCGCGGCGAGAGGTTCACGACGCCGTTGCTGATGACCACGTCCGCCGCTTCATCGGGCAGCGGCAGCGCCTCGATCTCGCCGCGGACGAAGCGGACGTTGTGGATGCCCGCCGCCGCGGCCGCCGCCGACGCGCGCGTGACCATCTCGGGCAGGAAGTCCACGCCGATGACCGAGCCGCCGGGCGCCACGGCCCGCGCGGCGATCAGGCAGTCGATCCCGCCGCCCGAGCCCAGGTCCACCACGTCCTCACCCGGCCGCAGGTCCGCGAACGAGACCGGGTTGCCCACGCCGAGGGCGATGCGGACCGTCTCGTCGGGCAGGCCCTCGAGCTGCTCGGGCCGGTAGTAGCGGCGCGCCACCCGGCCATCCGTCGGCCGGACGCCGCCGTACGTCTCGCGGACGGCGGCGCGGATCCGGTCCTGGCCGAGCAGGTCGGCACCCTCGAAGTGGAACGTGTCGGGACCGATGTGGCTCGTCATCGGCCGGCCTCCGGCTCGGGCTCCGCGGCGGTGAGCAGGAGCTCGATGCGCTGCCGGACCTCCGGGGGCATCGCGGGCGTGGCCGCCCGGTCGACAACCAGCTCCCGCAAGCGCCGGCTGAACTCGAGCTCGCCGCAGCAGCGCGTGCAGGTGTCGAGGTGCTGCTCGAGCTCGTCGTTGTGCGGGCCATCGAGGGCCGCCTCGAGGTACAGCCACATCCGCCGAACGGCCTCGCGACAGTCGATCATCGGGCGTCCTCTTCGTCGATCGCGCTCACGAGCCCGTTCGCGACGGCGTACTTCCACAGCCCGCGCTCGAGCTTCTTGCGGCCACGGTGCAGGCGCGAGAGCAACGTGCCCAGCGGGACGTCGAGGATCACCGCGGCCTCCTTGCACGAGAAGCCGTGGATGACCGTGAGGATGAGCGGCTCGCGAAAGGCCGCGGGGATCGACCCGAAGATCGCCTGGACGTCCTCGTCGCCGAACAGGCGCAGGAAGTCCATGTGGAGCTCGTCCGAGTACGGGAAGGGATCCTCGATGGCGATCGTCTGGTAGAGCGAGAAGTCGTCGTCGTCGGCCTCGAGCGCGTCGAGCGGCGTCGTGGCGACCTCGCGGCCGCGGGCGCGGCAGAGGTCCCGCCAGAGGTTGGTCGCGATCGAAAACAGCCAGGGCTTCGCCCGGTCGCGGTCGCGGACCTCCGGCCATGCGCGCATGCCGCGCAGGAGCGTCTCCTGGAGCAGGTCCTCGGCGTCGGCCGAATTGCCGGCGAGCCGAACGCAGAACCCGTAGAGGCGATCGCCGTGCTCCCGGACGACCGCGGCGAAGGACCCCGGCGTGGCATCGGACGGCGGCGGGGGCGCGAGCTCCGCATCGAGCACATCGACCTCTGGCGTGGGTTCCCGCCGGCCTGGCGGAGTGGCGGATTGAGGCTTGAAGACGATGGCCGGCACTGAATTATTCCCGTCCGGGCCCCCGGGAATAACATCGTTCGGCCCGGCGTCTTCGCCCATCGACCCGCCCTCGGCGGGACGGTCAACCGATGGGAGGTTCGCACATGGCAACAGTGACGATGCGGAACGGGGTGGACGTCGACCGGCTGGTCGCGACGATCGGCGCGATCCAGGGGGACGGCTCGATCGGACAGTTCACGTTCCGGGCGCGGAGCACCTGGGAGAGCGGCGGTCGCAGCCGGGGCGAGATCCGCGAGTTCGTCCACGCCGGCCAGACGGTGGAGCGACCGCAGGCATTCGAGCTCACGGGGGACGAGCCGCCCGTGCTGCTCGGGACGAACGCCGGACCGAACGCGGTCGAGCTCGTGCTCCAGGCGCTCGCGTTCTGCTACGCGGTGGGCTACGTGTACAACGCCGCAGCGCGCGGGATCGAGATCGAGGAGCTCCGGTACGAGGTGGAGGGCGACCTCGATCTCCACCGGTTCGTCGGGCTGGGCGGGCCGCGTGCCGGCTTCTCCGAGATCCGGGCGACCAGCTGGGTGCGCTCCCCGAACGCGTCCCAGGCGCAGCTCGAGGAGCTGTGCACGTACGTCCAGGAGACGTCGCCGGTTCGCGACATCCTCGCCAACCCGGTGCCGGTCACGACGAACCTCGTCGTCCTCGACTGAGCCCGGGGTCCCGGCGGTTCGCCGGCCACCCGGCCGGGCATACGAAAGGCCCCCGGATCACTCCGGGGGCCTTCGGCTGCGATCAGCCAGGGCGGTCAGACCGCGGTGACTTCTCGAACGTTGCTGGCGCGCGGGCCCTTGGGGCTGTTCTCGATGTCGAACTCGACGGTCTCGCCGCCGAACAGGCGATCGAAGTCGATCGTCCCGCGAACCTCGCTGCGGTGGAAGAAGAAGTCCTTGCCGTCCTCGGCGGTGATGAAGCCGAAGCCCCGATCCGCGACGACCTTCTTCACTCGGCCGGTGGTCATGGGGTGACCCTTTCCCTCGAACTCGATTCCGTGCTGCACGGTCCGTTCGAAGGGGGCCACGCGACGGACGCCGGCGTTCGGCGACCCGCGCATTCTACCCCCGATCGGCAACGAGCCCGGCGGACGGCACGGGCGGCGGCTCCGCGGGCGCGACAAGCGAGTGCCGTCGGACGAGCAGGAGGGCCAGTCCGACCACCGATGCCAGCGCGGCGACGGCGAACGCCGCCCCGTAGCCGCCGGCGCTTGCGGCAACTCCCAGGACCACCGGCCCGGCACCGAGGGACAGGTCCCAGAACACGCTGGCCGTGCCCACGACGCGCCCGCGCTCGTCCACGGGGACCCGCGCGACGGCGACCGAGAGGAGCGCCGGGACGAGGAACGCCACGCCGGTGGCGAACACGAGCGTGCCGATGACGATCCCGGCGGTGGTCGGCACCAGCGCGAAGATCGCCAGCCCGGCGCCGCCGATCCCGAGTGCCGCGCCCGAGACGCGCACCGCGCCGAACCGGTCCGGCCACGTCGCGCCGACGATCCGGAGCGCGATCACGACGACCGCGTACGCGAGGAACGGCAGCGCGACGCCGTCCATCCCGGCCTCGTCGCCGTACAGCGGCAGGAACGTGAAGAACGCCGCCATCCCCACGAGGCCGAGGAACGAGATCACGCCGGGTTCGATGCCCGCCGGGTGGATGAGTCGCGGCGGCCGGCGGCCGGTCCGGACGACCGGGCGCGCGTCGGTCTGGGCGTCCGGCCGCGCGTCGGCCGGCTTCGTCTCGGGCGCGAGCACGGACAGGACGATGGCCACGACGCCGATCACGGCTCCGGCGAGCCAGACCCACGCATACGAGGACAGCTGGAGCAGGGTCTCGCCGATCCACGGACCGAACGCTACGCCCAGGTAGAGCGTCAGCGAGCCGTAGCTGAGCGATTCGCCCCGTCGGGACGGCGGCGCGAGGTCCGCGACCGCGGCGATGAACGCGACGAGGAAGAACGCCTCCGCCGCGCCGAGCAGCGCCCGGGCGGCGACGAACACCGGCAGCGAGGACGCGAGGAGATGGAGCACGAGGGAGGCGACGTTGACGAGCGAGCCGACCAGCAGCAGCGGGCGCCGCCCGAACCGGTCGGCCGACCAGCCGACGAGGGGTCGCAGCGCAAGGGCCGCGATGCTGAACGACCCGATCGCGAGGCCGACGCCCAGCTCGTCCGCGCCGAGGACGTCCCGGGCGTAGCGGGACGCGACCGGAAGGACGACCCCGCCCGCGACGAAGAACGCGACGGCGGCGGCGAGGAGGACGAGGTATCCCGGGGTAACGAGCGAGGTGGGAGTGGCATCGGGTGCCGGGGCGGTGACCATGAGCGGCCGATGATAGGAAGGGGCTGTCGCAGCCGGGCTCGCGTTGCGGATGCGCCGCCGGGCGGCACATCTGACGACCGGCGCGGCGTTTGGCGCGCCGGGCGTGCCAAACGTCGACGGAGCGGGCCAGTGGGCGGGCGATCCGGCCGAATCGGGAGCGCTCCGTCATCAGGTGCGCCGCTGGCCGCGCCAAGGGCGACGTTGCGCTCCCGCCCCACGAACGCCGCCGCGCCCCGTCGCCGCCGTCCGGCGACCTCCTACACTCGGGACGCCGAGGGGACGGGCCGCGTGGCGCCCGGCTGCTCGGGGCCAGCATCCATTCGGGGGATCGCACCGTGACCGATCGACGGCGCCGCCCAGCGCGCCACCGCCTGCCCGCGACGCTCGTCCTCGCGGCCCTCGCGACCGGCATCGCCCCCGCTGCGACCATCGCGGCTGCCGCGCCGACCGCATACGCCGGCGACGCAACGGTCGCCGAGCCCACGGAGCGCACCGGCACCGTCGCCGTGGAGGTCCCGGTGACGCTCGCCCCGTCCGCGGCGGGCAGCGTGAGCGTCAACTGGCGAACCGTCGCCGGAACGGCGGGAACCGCGGACTTCCTCGGTAGCAGTGGCGTCCTCACGATCCCCGCAGGTGCCCACGGCGGCGCGATCGTCGTCCACGTCCGGGCGGACCGCGTGACCGAGGGGACCGAGTCGTTCGCGGTCGAGCTGACGGGCGCCGCCGGCGCAACCCTGGGCGACGCGCACGGCACGGTGACGATCACGTCGTCCACGTCGGGGCTCTCGCTGGGCGACGCCGCGTTCACGGAGCCGGACGGCGGCAGCCTGACGATCGGCGTGTCCGCCACCCTCGCCGCCGCGGCCAGGAAGGACGTCACGTTCGGCTGGCAGCTGCGATCCGTCACCGGCACGGTCGGCTCCGATGCGCCCGCGGCGAGCGGCACGGCCGTGATTCCGCGCGGCTCGCTGGGTACGGTCGTGCGCCTCTCCGTGAGCGGCGACACCGCGGTCGAGCCGGATGAGACGCTCGAGGTCGTCGTGACATCGATCGCCGGCGCGTCACTGGCCGACGGCATCGGTTCGATCACGCTGCGCAACACCGACGTGCCGCCTCCGCCCCCGCCCGATCCGTTCGGCTGGACCCCGCCCGCGGGCGCAGTGCCGCCGACCGGGACCGCGCTCTACGTCGAGAGCCCGGCGGGTGAGTACATCGGCCAGGGAGGCACGTATCTCTACACGAAGGCGAACAGCCTCCTCGAGGTGTCGTCGGTCGGGTCGAGGGTCCATGTGTCCGTCGAGGGCGACGAGTGGTGGACCGGCGACTTCGCGCAGCCGAGCGGATCCGTCGTCGCGACGGGCTACTGGGAGAACCTCCGCCGCTACCCGTTCTTCGTGCCGGGGCTCTCGTTCAGCGGCGAGGGCCGTGGCTGCAACACGCTCCTCGGCCGGCTCAGCGTCGACCAGGTCACGTACGACGGGTCAGCGCTCAGCACCCTCACGCTCCGGTTCGAGCAGCGCTGCGAGGGCACGGGCGCACCGCTCCGCGGCTTCCTGCGCTACGACGCGGGCGACCCGACGACGCCGCCGCCGCCCGGCGACCCGGCGGCGTTCGCATGGCAGCCGCCGGCCGGCACGGTCCCTGCAGCGGGCAACTACCTCTACTTCGAGTCGTCACCCGGGGACCGGATCGGCCAGGGCCAGACGCGCCTGCACACGGAGGCGGACTCCACGTTCACGCCCGACTGGGGCGGCCGGATCGTCCAGCTGTTCGTGAACGCGCCGGGCGGCTGGTCGGCCGAGTTCAGCGGGCCCGACGCGATGCCCCTGCTGACGCGCGGCCTGTACGAGAACGTCCAGCGCTTCCCGTTCCACAACCCGGCGAAGGGCGGGATGGACTTCAGCGGCGAGGGCCGGGGCTGCAATGAGGTCCTCGGGACCTTCGCGGTGGACGAGATCACGTGGGACGGGACCGAGCTCGCCTCGGTGTCGATCCGGTTCGTCCAGCGCTGCGAGGTCACCGGCCCACCGCTGTACGGCGCGCTGCGCTGGCAGCGTCCCGCGGCGCCGTAAGGGTCGCGGTCACGCCGGGGTCGCGTTGCGGATGCGCCGCCGGGCGGCGCATCTGACGACTGGCGCCGCGCGTGGCGCGCCGGGCGTGTCAAACGTCGACGGCACGGGCCGCTGGGCGGGCTGTCCGGCCGAATGGGGAGCGCTCCGTCATCAGGTGCGCCGCGGGCCGTGCCAGCGGGCGCCGGGAGATCGGATCGAGCAGCCGCCCGTCGCTCGCGCGCGGACGGGTCGATCGCGCGGTGACCCAGCGCCCGCGCCAGCTGTCGCCCCCGCGCGGGCCGGGCGGAGCACGACGCCGCCCGACCGTCACTCGACGATCACGACCTCGAGCGTCCGCGGCCCGTGGACGCCCTCCACCCGCTGGAGCTCGATGTCGCTCGTCGCCGACGGGCCGCTGATCCACGTGAGGGGACGCGTCGGGTCGAGCCGTCCGAGCGCCTCCGGCACGGACCCGACGATCCGCTCGGTCGGCACCACGCACAGGTGGTAGTCCGGCAGGAGCGACAGTGCACGTCGCCCCTGGTCCGGGCTGCCGTCGAGGACGATCGTGCCGGTCTCCGCGATCGCGACCGCGCACCCGGTGAGCACCCCGTCGAGCCGGTCGAGCTCCGTGTGGGACAGCGCGGGCACGTCACCCACCGCCTCGACGGCCGTGGCGGACAGCCAGGCCGGGTCCACGCCACCGGGCACGACGATCCGGCGGGCGCCGCGTCGGGCGAGCGCGTCGGCGACGACGGACGGCAGCTCCGCCGCTCCACAACGGTGGATCAGCGCCCGGTAGTCGGCCAGCCGATCGGCGAGCAGCCCGACGAGGTCGACGCGGTCGTCGGTCGTCGTCCGGTAGGCGCGCGGGACGTCGGGCACCGGCGGCAGGTCCGCGAGCGACGCCCGGATCCGGTCGAGAATCTCCTCGCGCGCGGTCACTGCGGCCGGCCCTTCGCGCGACGCCACCACCGCCGGAACGACACCCGCGCCGGGGCGCGCAGATCCCGGGCCCGGAACCACGCGCCCGCGAGGCCGGGCAGCCGCAGCCGGCCCAGCAGACCGCGGCGAGCCATGGGCGCGGCGGCAACCCCCGCGAGCCGCTCCGCCGCCGCCAGCCGGCCCGGACCCCCCAGCGCCGCCCCGAGCGAGCGCATGAGCAGCGCCTCCTGGGACAGGGTCCGCTGCCGCCAGCCGTGCTGCTGCACGACCTGCGCGCGGAGATGCACGAGCACCTCCGGGATGTCGATCCGGACCGGGCACACCTCGAAGCACGCGCCGCACAGCGAGGACGCGTAGGGCAGCGAGGCCGTCTGCGCATCGACCGGATGTCGGGCGATCCCGCGCAGCTGCGGCGTGAGGATCGCGCCGATCGGACCGGCGTACGGCGACCCGTAGGCCACGCCCCCGGTGCGCTCGTAGACGGGGCACACGTTGAGGCAGGCGGAGC
Source organism: Candidatus Limnocylindrales bacterium (assembly GCA_035699445.1). Lineage (GTDB taxonomy): Bacteria > Chloroflexota > Limnocylindria > Limnocylindrales > CSP1-4 > DASSPX01. Next base: position 58,837 of record DASSPX010000031.1, read on the forward strand.
ACTTGATGCACCGGAGCGCCTGCCGGCCGACCGGGTCGGACAGCGTGTCGGTGCGCCCGTTGTCGAGCAGCACGAGGTGGAACGCCTGGGGCCCGTCGCCCGGCACGACGCCGGTCCACATCGTCGTGTACGGGTTCATCCGCTCCGCGGTGGACGAGCGCGGCAGCAGCTGGAGGAACACCTCGAGGTCCTGCCAGCGGGGCAGCAGTTTCTCGATGCCCATCACCGTGATCAGCGTCTCGGGCAGCGTCAGGCACATCCGGCCGTTGCCCTCCGACTCGACGACCATCACGGTGCCCGTCTCGGCGATCGCGAAGTTCGCCCCGGAGATCGCGACCCGGGCGCGCAGGAACTTCTCGCGCAGGTGGAGGCGGGCCGCCTCGGCGAGCACCGCGGGCTCGTCCGACAGGTCGTCCGGGGCCGGGCGCCCGACGTGCGCCATCTCGCGCCGGAAGATGTCCCGGATCTCGCGCCGGTTGCGGTGGATCGCCGGCACGAGGAAGTGCGACGGGAGGTCGTGCCCCAGCTGGACGATCAGCTCCGCGAGATCCGTCTCCCAGGCAGCGATGCCCGCGCGCGCGAGCGCCGCGTTCAGCTCGATCTCCTGGGTCGCCATCGACTTGACCTTGACGACCTCGGTCGCGCCGGTCGCCCGGACGAGGTCGATGACGATCGCGTTCGCCTCGGCGGCGTCGCGCGCCCAGTGGACGACCCCGCCTGCCGCCGTCACGCGGTCCTCGAGCTGGACGAGCAGCTCGGGCAGCCGGGCGAGGGCCTCGTCCTTGATCGCGGCGCCCGCCAGCCGAAGCGCCTCCCAGTCGTCGCGCTCGGCGACCGCCCGGGCCCGCCTCGTCCGGATCGTCGTGGTCGCGCGGTGGAGGTTCTCGCGCAGCTGGGCGTCCGCGAGGGCGGCCTCCGCGGCCTTCGGGAAGGGCGGCGTGCCGGCGAACGACGGGTGCGGCGCACCCGGCCCGGGATGGGCCCGTTGCGGTGTGGCTTTCCCCTGCGACTCGATCACGTCCCCAGAGGATCGCAGAAAGGAACCGAGCGAGATTGAACCGATCGACCACCGCCCTTGCTCTTTCTTCTGATCGGTCCACTCTGGGCCGATGCGGACGGAGGGACGGATGCAGGACGAGCTGGTCCGCCAGGCACGGCAGGGCGACGCGGAAGCGTTCGATGCCCTGGCGCGCATGGTGGGCGACCGATGCCTCGCGATCGCGGTACGGATCCTCCGCGACCTCGATTTGGCGGAGGACGCGGTCCAGGCCGCGCTGATCACCGCCTGGATCGAGCTTCGTGCCCTGCGCGACCCGTCGCGCTTCGAGCCGTGGCTCCACCGCATCCTCACCAACGCGTGCTACGCCGAGGCCAGGCGTCGCCGGCGATGGTCCGACGGACTGCGGATCCTGCCCGTCGCGGGCACGCGGAGCCCGGACGAGTACCTGACCGTGGACGATCGCGATGCGCTCGAACGGGCCTTCCGGAGGCTCACAGCGGAGCAGCGAGCCGTCCTCGTGTTCCACCACTACCTGGGGCTCTCCATCCCCGAGGTGGCGGAACGAACCGGACTTCCCGTCGGGACCGTCAAGTCCCGACTGCATCACGCGACGCGGTCGTTGCGGGCCAGCCTCGACGCTGACTCGCGGTCGACCGCGGGCTCCCAGGAGCGAACGGCATGAACGAGCGTCGAGACCCTGACCGGCTGATCCACGACTTCCTCGCCGAAGGCGCGGTGCACCTGCACGACCAGGTCTACGACACCGTCCGTGCCGAAATCGAACAGCGACGACAGCGGGTCGTGATCGGCCCGTGGAGGATGCCCACCGTGAACAAGCTCGTCCCCCTCGGCCTCGGCGCGGCCGCCCTGATCGCCGTGGTCTTCGCAGGCACCCAGCTCCTCGGCCCGCCCAGGCCGGGCGCGGTCGGGGGTGCACCCTCAGCGGAACCATCCGCCTCTCCGGCCGGCACGGCGCCTGCATCGGGCCTGGCGTTCGGCGAGCTCGCACCGGGATCGCACACCCTGTGGGAACGGGGCGTCCCGATGACGGTCACGATTCCGGGCTCGGGCTGGTTCGGCCAGCCGGGCGACGGCATCCTCACGTGGAACGATCGCGCCGGGGCTCCGGACGGCGCCGGCATGATCGTCTTCGCAGGCCCGGAAGACCTGGTCGTCTACGGACACCCGTGCGACTGGTCCTCGTCCCGGCCAACGACGCCGCATGCCACGGTGGACGAGGTGGTCGCCGCGCTCGCTGCCCAGCCGCTGCGAAACGCCTCGACCCCGGCCGACATCTCGATCGACGGCCACGCCGGCAAGTCGCTCACGCTGCACGTCCCGGACGACGCCGTGTTCGGCGACTGCGACCGCGGCGAATTCCGGACACTCGTCGAAGGCGCCGACGGGGCGCGCTATCACCAGGACCCGGGGCAGCACGACAAGCTCTGGGTCGTGGACGTCGACGGTCAGGTCGTCGTGATCGACATCGGGTACTACGACACGACCGACCCGGCCGTCGTGGAGCAGCTCGAGTCGATCGTCGGGTCGATCCGCTTCGAGTAGGCAGAGGGCCGTCCCATGGGCGTCGCCTGGTTTGCCGGGCGCCCAGCGTCGCGCATCGGACTGCGTGCACCGCTGCTCGGGCTCGCGGTCGCCATCGGGTGCACCTCCGGCTCCCCCGGACCGTCGTCGGTCCAGTCGCCGCCCCCGGCCGGGTCGCCGGTCGGAACCGCCAGCCTCGCCATCCTCGGCCGGGTCGTGACGCTCGACGAGCCGGCCACGGCCGAGGCGCTCTTCATCGAGGACGGCAGCGTGACCGCGGTCGGCACGCGGGACGAGATCCTCGCGCTGGCGGGCGACGGGGTCGCGGTCATGGACATCGGCGCGGGCGTCGCCTATCCGGGGTTCATCGACGCCCACGCCCACTGGATCGGCGACCGGGAGCACTACGGCCTCGCCACCCCCGGCGAGGCCATCGACGCCGCCCTCAGCCGCGGCTGGACCTCGATCAGCGAGCAATGGGTCAACCGCGACCGCCTGGCCGAGCTGGAGGCGCTCGCCGCAGCGGACGCGCTGCCGCTCCGCGTCGACGCCTACCTCACGCTCAACGAGCCCGCGCCGGGCAGCGAGCACTTCGGCGACTGGTATGCGGACCGCACGCCGGGGCCGGTGACGAGCCATCTCCGGGTCCAGGGCATCAAGATGCACCTCGACAACGGCTGGGGCACGATCTTCCACTGGGAGCCGGCCGATCTCACCGCGACGGTCGGCCGCGCCGACGCGGCCGGCTGGCAGGTCTCGATCCACACGGTCAGCACCGAGGCCCACGACATGGTCCTCGACGCGTTCGAGGCGGCGATCGGACCCACCGGCCCGAACCCCCGCCACCACCGGATCGACCATGCGATCCAGGTGACCGACGAGCAGCTCGAGCGCATGGTCGCGATGGACCTTGTCACCGTTGTCCACCTCGATGGGGCCGCGGCAGACTGGGTGCTCGAGGAGGACTATCTCGGCCACTTCGGCCCGGACAACCCGGGCGAGGAGGTCGGCTGGCTCGCGCGGTGGCGCGACTTCGTCGATGCCAGGCTCCACGTCGCCGCCGCCACCGACGCGCCGTGGATCTTCCCGGGCTTCGCCCTCACGGACGACATCGGCCGCCCGCTCGACCAGATCGCGGGCGGGATGGACGGCCGCGGCCGGGCGAACCCGGAGACGCCTCCGTGGGTGCTCGACCAACTGCTCACCGCAGAGCAGGGCCTGCGGGCGGTGACCCGCGACGCTGCCTACGCCCTGGGTGACGAGGCCCGTCGCGGGCATCTCGCCCCGGGTACCGTCGGCGACGTCACGATCCTGAGCGGCGACGTGACCGCCGCGACCCCCGACGAGATCCGGGAGATGCGGGTCCTCGCCACGATCGTCGGCGGGGCCCCCGCCTACTGCGGCGACCCAGCGATCGGCTGTCAGCCGGCCGGCTGAGGCGGACGCGAGACCTCCCCGACCTGGCAGAGGATCTCCGCGAGGTGCATCACCCGGATCGGCGCGCTGGACCGGGTCAGCAGCCCGCCGAGGTGCATCAGGCACGACGTGTCGGCCGACGTGAGCACCTCCGCGCCCGTGGACCGGATCGCCGCCAGCTTGTCGAGCCCCATCGCCACCGACGTCGCCTCGTTCTTGATCGCGAACGTGCCTCCGAAGCCGCAGCACTCGTCCGCCCCGGGCAGGTCGACGAGACGCAGGCCGTCGACTGCCGAGAGCAGCCGCTGCGGGCGGTCGCCGATCCCGAGCAGGCGCACCGAGTGGCAGGTGGGATGGAAGGCGACCGCGTGCGGGAAGCTCGCCCCGACGTCCGAAACCCCCAGGTCGTCGACCAGGAACTCCGTCAGCTCGCGGACCCGCGGCGCGACCTCCGCCACGCCCGTGCCGAGGCGCGCATCACCTGCCATCTCGGCCACCGTCGCGTGGTGCGACCGGACCATCGCGGCGCACGACGCGGAGGGCGTGACCACCACGTCGTACGGCCGGAAGACGTCCACGAACCGGCGGACCATCGGCACGCACGCGTCGCGGTAGCCGGTGTTGAAGTGGAGCTGCCCGCAGCACGTCTGCCCCTCGGGGAACGCGACCTCGTGGCCGAGGCGGCCCAGGAGCGTGACGACGGCCCGGCCCACCTCCGGGAACAGCAGGTCGTTGAAGCAGGTGACGAACAGCGCGATGCGCATCGTCAGGTCCGACCGACGCGCGACGCCGTGACTGCACGCGTGGCCCGCGGGGCGGCCCCTGGCCGTGGCTCGTACCGACGGACCGGATGGGTCGCCCGCACGAGCCCCCGGAGCGTCGCGAGGTCGCCCCGGACCGCGCCGTGGGCGCGCGCCTGGACGAGGACGTTGCCGAGCGCGGTGGATTCCACCGGTCCGGCGAGGACCGGCAGCCCGCACGCATCCGCCGTGAGCTGGCACAGCAGCTCGTTGCGGGCCCCACCGCCCACGAGATGCACGTCCCGCACCTCGTGGCCCGACAGCCGCACCGCGTCGTCAAGCGCGCGGGCGAAGGCGGCGGCGAGGCTGTCGAGGATGCAGCGCACGATCGCCGCCTGCCCCTCGGGTACCGGCTGGCCGGCGCGGGCGCAGGCCTCCGCGATCCGTGCGGGCATGTCGCCCGGCGGGAGGAAGGCAGGATCGTCGGGGTCGATCATCGGACCGCCAGCGGGCACCTCCGCGGCGGCAGCCAGCAGTGGGCCGAGCTCGCTCGGCAGGCCGGCACGCTTCCACGCGCGGACCGATTCCTGGAGCAGCCACAGACCCATGACGTTGCGGAGGAACCGGATCCGCCCGTCGACGCCGCCCTCGTTCGTGAAGTTCGCGGCCCGGCTCGCCGGCGTCACCACGGGGTGCTCGAGCTCCACGCCCACGAGCCCCCACGTGCCGCACGAGACGTACGCGAACCGCTCGTCCTCGGCCGGCACGCCCACGACCGACGACGCCGTGTCGTGCGAGCCGACGAGCGTCAGGACCGTCGACGGGGGCAGGCCCGTCTCGCGACGGACCGCATCGCTCAGCGGCCCCACGACGTCGCCCGGCTGCCGGAGCGCACCGAACAGCCGGCGCGGGATGCCCGCGGCCTCGATCACGTCGTCCGCCCAGTCGCCGGTCCGGACGTCGAGCAGGGCGGTCGTCGAGGCCATCGTGGCCTCGGACGCCGGGACGTCGCTCAGCCAGTAGCCCAGCAGGTCCGGAATCTGGAGCAGCCGCTCGGCCGGCGCGAGCTCACCCGCCGCGGCCGCCGCCGCGAGCTGGTAGATCGTGTTGATCTGCATCACCTGGATGCCGGTACGCTCGTAGAGCCGCTCGACCGGCAGCCGCGCGTGGACCCGATCGGGCACGCCGTTCGTCCGCTCGTCGCGGTAGTGGTGCGGGTTGGCGACGAGTGCGCCGCGCGCGTCGAGCAGCGCGTAGTCGACGCCCCACGAATCGATCCCCACGCTCACGAGGTCGGGCGCCTCCGCGGCCGCCCGCCGCAGGCCGGCGAGCACCTCGTGGTGGAGCCGCAGGATGTCCCAGTGCAGGCCGTCGGTGACCCGGACGGGCTCGTTCTCGAAGCGGTGCGCCTCGACGAGCTCGAGCACTCCCGGCCCGACCCGGCCGAGGATCACGCGGCCGCTGGACGCCCCGAGGTCGACCGCGGCGAAGGCGCCGGCCGCGCGGTCGCCCCCGACGGCGCGATCGGCCCCGGGGCTCACCGCAGGAACGCGGCGGCCACGCCGGAATCGACGGGCACGTGGAGTCCCGTCGTCTGGGACAGGTCGCCGCCGACGAGCGCGAATACCGCATCCGCGACGTGCTCCGGCAGCACCTCGCGCTTGAGGAGCGTGCGCTGGGCGTAGAACTCCCCGAGCTTCTCCTCGGGCACGCCGTACGTCTTCGCACGGTCCGCGCCCCACCCCCCGGCGAAGATCCCCGACCCGCGGACGACCCCGTCGGGGTTGATCCCGTTGACCCGGATCCCCCACTGGCCGAGCTCCGCGGCGAGCAGCCGGACCTGGTGCGCCTGGTCGGCCTTCGCGGCGCCGTACGCGACGTTGTTCGGGCCCGCGAACAGGCTGTTCTTGCTCGCGATGTACACGATGTCGCCGCCCATGCCCTGGTCGCGCATCACCCGCGCGGTCTCGCGCGAGACGAGGAACGAGCCGCGGGCCATCACGTCATGCTGGAGGTCCCAGTGCTCCACGGTCGTCTCGAGCAGCGGCCGCGAGATCGACAGGCCGGCGTTGTTCACGACCAGGTCCACGCCCCCGAACGCGAGCACCGCCGCCGACACCGCGGCCGACACCTGCCCCTCGTCGGTCACGTCGCATGCCACGCTGGTCGCGGTGTCCGGGCCGCCGAGCTCCCGGGCCACGGCCTCGGCGGAATCGGCGTTCAGGTCCGCGACGACGACGCACGCGCCCTCGGCGGCGAGCCGGTGGGCGATCGCGCGCCCGATCCCGGAGCCGCCCCCGGTGACGAGCGCGATCCGAGTCGCGAGCGGCTTCGGCTTCGGCATCCGCCGGAGCTTCGCCTCCTCGAGCGCCCAGTACTCGATCCGGAACTTCTCGGCTTCCGGGATGGGGGCGTACGTGGACAGTGCCTCCGCGCCGCGCATGACGTTGATCGCGTTGACGTAGAACTCGCCCGCGACCCGCGCGGTCTGCTTGTTCGGCCCGAAGCTGAGCATTCCCACGCCGGGGATGAGCACGATCGCGGGGTCGGCGCCGCGCATTGGCGGGCTGTCCGGCTCGGCGTGTCGCTCGTAGTACGCCCGGTACTCGTCGCGGTAGGCGGCGTGGAGTCCGCGGAGCCGTTCGGCGACCTCGTCGAGGGGGGCGCTCGGCGGCAGGTCGAGGACCATCGGCCGAACCTTCGTGCGCAGGAAGTGGTCCGGGCACGACGTCCCGAGCGCGGCCAGTCGCGGGTGCGCCTCGCGGCTGAGGAAGTCGAGCACGACGTCGCTGTCGGTGTAGTGGCCGACCTGCGGCCGGTCGGTGGACGCGAGCCCGCGCAGGAGCGGCAGCAGCGCGGCCGCCCGCGCGTGGCGCTCCGCCTCCGGCAGCGGGCCATAGCCGGAGATGATCGGCCCGAACGGATCCGGCCGGCCGTGCTCCACGATGTATCGCTCCGCCGTGCGGATGATCTCCAGCGAGTTCGCCTCGCACGCCTCGGACGTCTCGCCCCAGGCCGTGATCCCGTGCCCGCCGAGGATCACGCCGATCGCCTCGGGGTGCTCGTGCCGGATCGCCGCGATATCCAGCCCGAGCTGGAAGCCCGGCCGGCGCCAGGGGACCCACGCCACCCGGTCGCCGAAGCAGCGGCGGGTGATCGCCTCGCCGTCCGCCGCGGTCGCGAACGCGATCCCGCTGTCGGGGTGGAGGTGGTCCACGTGCGCGGCGTCGACGAGGCCGTGCATCGCGGTGTCGATCGACGGCGCGGCGCCGCCACGACCGTGGAGGCAGTAATCGAACGCGGCGACCATCTCGTCCTCGCGCTCGACGCCGGGGTAGACGTCGACGAGGGCCCGCAGCCGGTCGAGCCGGAGCACGGCGAGGCCGGCCTCGGTGAGTGTCCCGAGATCGCCGCCCGAGCCCTTCACCCACAGCAGCTCGACCGGTCGCCCGGTGACCGGATCGACGTCCTCGCCCTTCGCGGAGGTGTTGCCGCCCGCGTAGTTCGTGTTGCGCGGGTCTGCCCCGAGCCGGTTCGACCGCTCGAGGAGGGCGCGAACGGGGGTGCGTGTCTCGACCCTCATGCTCCCCATCCTGCCTGCTGGCCGCCGACCCGTTCGGCCGCGATCCGCTCTGCGTACCCCGATCGCGCGTAGGCGGCCATCGGGTCGGGATCGAGACCCATCGCGACCCGCATCTCCGCGAGGAGCGGGCGCACGTCGGTGTCGTACGCGTCCATGAGCACGGCGTTGGCGCCCAGCACGTCACCCGCGGCCTGGGCGGTGGCGAGCGCGGCCTGGTCGACGAGGAGCGCCTTCGCCGTCGCCTCCTGTACGTTCATCACCGACCGGATCTGGCCCGGGATCTTCGGCTCGATGTTGTGGCACTGGTCGAGCATGAACGCCACGCCGGCCTCGGGCCGGATGGCGTCCGCCTTCACCACCTCGTGCATGATCCGGAACAGCTGGAACGGGTCCGCCGACCCCACCATGAGGTCGTCGTCCGCGTAGAACCGCGAGTTGAAGTCGAACGCGCCGAGGCGCCCCGCGCGGAGCAGCGACGCGACGATGAACTCGATGTTCACGCCCGGCGCATGATGGCCGGTGTCCACGACGACCATGGCCTTCGGCCCGAGCGCCAGGCAGTGCACGAGCGCCGTTCCCCAGTCCGGAACGTCCGTCGTGTAGAACGACGGCTCGAAGAGCTTGTACTCGAGCACGATCCGCTGGTCCGGTCCGAGCCGGTCGTAGACGATCCGGAGCGATTCCGCGAGGCGATCCTGGCGGGCACGGATGTCGTCCTGGCCCGGGTAGTTCGTGCCGTCGGCGAACCACAGCTTCAGGTCCCGCGAGCCGGTGGCGTCCATGATGTCGACGCACTCGAGCAGGTGGTCGACGGCCTTGCGACGGACGCGGGCGTCCGGGTGGCAGACGCTGCCGAGCATGTAGTCGTCGTCCTGGAACGTGTTCGAGTTGATCGTCCCGAGCGCGACGCCGAGCTCGCGGGCGTGGCGGGCGAGGTCGGCGTAGTCGTCCACCCGGTCCCACGGAATGTGGAGGGCGACCGTTGGCGCGGCGCCCGTGTAGCGGTGGACCTGCGCCGCGTCGGCGACCTTCTCGTACGGGTCGCGCGGGACGCCTCGCTGGGCGAACACCTTGAACCGGGTCCCGGAGTTGCCGAACGCCCACGATGGCAGCTCGATGCGCAGCTGGCGGACGCCCGCCGCGACGGAATTGGTGACAGGAGCGGCAACGGTCACGGCTGACCTCCCCGGCTCGGTCGGGATCCGGTCAGCGGGCCCGCACGGGCGGCTGTCCGCGCCTCCCCGACGACTTCTTCCTCCGCGTGAGCCCGCGAGGCCGCAAGGCTGCCACAGGTTTCGATTGATTTCAATTGCCTTGTTGACATTGCGATTGCCTGCCTCTACCGTGCCGGTTCGCAATCCCGACGACCCCCCGCGGACGCACATCGGAGAGGCATGGGCGCATCCCCCGGTCGCGGCTTCGCGTTTGCCCACGAACGCCAGCAGAGCATCGCGCGGATCGTGGAGGAGCACGGACGAGCGCGCGTCGGCGAGCTTGCCGCCCGGTTCGACGTGTCCACGGTCACGATCCGCAAGGATCTGCTCGCGCTCGAGCTCCAGGGCCGGGTCGTGCGCGCCCATGGCGGCGCCGTAGCCGTGCAGGCCGGGCACTCGGAGAGCGCCTTCGACATCCGCGAGCGGCTGCTGCCCGCGGAGAAGGACGCGATCGGCCGCGCCGCGGCGGCATCCGTCCTCCATGGCGAGAGCATCGCCCTCGACGCGAGCACGACGGCGCTCGCCGTGGCCCGGCACCTCCGGCGCCGCGGTCCGTGGCCCCACCTGACGGTGGTCACGAACGGGCTCCGGATCGCGTCCGAGCTCGCCGGGTCGCCCGGGATCACGGTCGCGATGCCGGCCGGGTTCGTCCGCTGGGAGGCCATGTCGCTGGTCGGCCCGCTGAGCGACGAGATGTTCGACCGGATCAACGTCCAGCGCGCCTTCATGGGCGCCGCGGGCTTCACGCTCGAGGCCGGCCTCACCGACGCGACGGAGGAGGAGGCGCACATCAAGCGCCTCATGGTGGGCGCGGCGACCGATGTCGTGGCCGTCGTCGACCACACGAAGTTCGGTCGCGCGGGGTTCGCGACGTTCTGCCCCACCGAGCGGCTTACGGCGGTCATCACCAACGAGGGTGCTCCGGCGGACATGGTCGAGGCGCTCCGCGCCCGCGGGATCGAGGTCCGGTGCGTCGCGGCCTCGGACGGGGCCCCGCGTACCGTGGAGTCGACCGCCGGCGCCGCTCGGCCCACCCGGCGGCGGCCACGGCAGGTGCGCCGGTGACGGACGTCCTCGCCGGCCCCGCCCTCGCCGGGTCTGCCGCCGCGCCGCGCCTCGCCCTGCGAGGGGTGTCGAAGCGATTCGGGGCAACCCAGGCCCTCGACGACGTGTCGCTCGAGCTGCGTGCCGGCGAGGTGCATGCGCTCGTGGGCGAGAACGGTGCCGGGAAGAGCACGCTCGTGAAGATCCTGGCGGGCGTGTACCAGCCGGACAGCGGCACGGTCCACCTCGACGGCCGGTCGGTCGAGATCACGAGCCCCGGCTTGGCCCGGAACCTCGGCATTGCCGTCGTCCACCAGGAGCCTCGGCTGTTCCCCGACCTCACGGTCGCGGAAAACGTGTTCCTCGGCCACACGCCGACCGGCCGCCTCGGCAGCGTGGACTGGGGTGCCATGCGCCGGGCGACGGTCGATCGGTTGCGGGAGCTCGACGTCCGGCTCGACCCCGGCGCCCAGGTTCGCGGCCTGTCGATGGCGGACCAGCAGCTGATCGAGATCGTCAAGGCGCTCACGCTCGACGCTCGGGTGCTCATCCTGGACGAGCCGACGGCCTCGCTGTCCGTCCACGAGGTCGATCGGCTGTTCGCCATCGTGCGACGCCTCCGCGACCGGGGCGTCGCCGTGCTGTTCGTCAGCCACCGGCTCGACGAAGTGTTCGACCTGTGCGACCGGGCAACCGTGTTCCGCGACGGTCGCCTGGTGGCGACGGAGGCCACCGCGGAGCTCACCACCGCCGACCTCATCCGGCACATGGTCGGACGGGCCGTCGAGCTGTTCCCCCGCGGCGAGCATCCCGTGGGGGACGTCGTGCTCGAGGTCGAGGACCTCAGTCGGGCGGGTGTGTTCGACGGCATCACCTTCTCGGTCCGGGCAGGCGAGATCGTCGGCCTCGCCGGCCTCGTCGGCGCGGGCCGGACCGAGGTGGCGCGGGTGCTGTTCGGGATCGACCGACCGGACCGCGGCGTCATCCGGATCGGCGGCGCACCGGTGGAGTTCGGCAGTCCTGCGGCAGCGATGCGCGGCGGGATCGCGTACGTCCCCGAGGATCGACACCAGGACGGCCTGGTGCTCGACTTTCCGATCGCCGCCAACGTCTCCCTGCCGATCCTGTCGCGCCTGTTCCGCGGATGGTTCCTGCGGCCCGCGACCGAGCGAGCGCTTGCCGACGAGTACGCCCGCGAGCTCCAGGTCCGGATGCGCGGCGTCGACCAGCTGGTGGCGGCCCTGTCGGGCGGCAACCAGCAGAAGGTGGTGCTGGCGAAATGGCTCGCGACGAAGCCGCGCGTGCTCATCCTCGACGAGCCGACTCGGGGCATCGACATCGGGGCGAAGGTCGAGGTCCACCGGATCGTGTCGGAGCTCGCCGCCTCGGGGCTCGCGATCATCCTCATCTCCAGTGACCTGCCCGAGGTCCTCGCGATGTCCGACCGGATCCTCGTCCTGCACGAGGGACGCCTCACGGCCGAGATTGCCCGTGCGGAGGCGACCGAGGAGCGGGTGATGTACGCGGCGACCGGCCAGGACCGTGGCGGCGCGTTGCCGCTCGCGGGGTCGGCGCATGGCTGAGCCGGCCGTCCTCGAGCGTCCAACGGGCTGGGCGGGACGCGTGATCACCCTCGCCGCGCGCCAGCGGGAGCTGACGCTCGCCGGCCTCATCGTCGTGCTGGCCGCCCTCGTCGCCCTGCAGGCGCCCCAGCTCCTGTCCTCCTCGAACCTCGCCCAGGTCACCGCTCAGGCCTCGATCATCGGCATCGCCGCGGTCGGCCAGACGCTCGTGATCCTCACGCGGAACGTCGACCTGTCGGTCGAGTCGACGATCGGCCTCGTCGCATTCGTCGTTGCCGAGGTCCTCGCCCAGCGGATGCTCGAGCCGGCGGCGGCGATCGCGTTCGGTGTCGGCCTCGGGCTCGTGCTCGGCGTCGCCAACGGCGTCCTCGTCGCGCTGCTCAACGTCCCGTCGATCGTGGCCACGCTGGGCACGCTCTCGATCTACCGGGGAATCGACTTCCTGCTCGCCGGCGGCAAGCAGGTGACGCTCACCGACCTGCCGCCCGGCTACACCGACGCCGCGCGCGCGACGGTCGTCGGCATCCCGCTGTTCTTCCTGGTCGCGGTCGCGATCATCGCGGCATTCGCCGTGATCCTGCGACAGACGACCTTCGGACGCCAGCTGTACGCCGTGGGCAGCAATCCAGAGGCCGCTGCGATCCTGGGCATCCGGTCCCGGCTGATCGTGTTCGTCGCGTTCGCGCTGTGCGGGATGCTGGCCGGCGTTGCGGGCGTCCTGTGGGGCATCGAGTTCGGGACGATCAACGCGACGGCCGCCACCGGTGTCGTGCTCCAGGTCGTCGCGGCCTGTGTCGTCGGCGGCGTGAACATCTTCGGCGGATCGGGCACGGTCGTCGGCGCCGGCCTTGGCGCGCTGTTCCTCGGGTTCATCTCGAACGCGCTCATCCTGCTGCGCCTGTCGCAGTTCTGGCTCCAGGCGATCTACGGGATCGTGATCCTCGTCGCCGTCTCGATCGATGCCCTCGTCACGCGCCGCCTGGCGCGCTCGACGACCGTGCGGCGGTCGTTCGTCGGCGCTGCGGCAGCCGGGAGGGCGCGGCGATGACCGCGGCCGTTGCGCGGCTCGCCCGCTGGGAGATCCTGCTCGGGCTCGTGCTCCTGGCGCTGCTCGGCGTCGGGCAGGCAATGTCCGCGGTGTTCCTCACCCCGCGCAACGTCGCGAACCTCACGGCGGCCCTCATCGAGGTCGCGATCATGGCGCTCCCGCTCGCGCTGATCGTCATCGCGGGCGAGATCGACCTGTCCGTCGAGTCGATGGTCGGTCTCGCCTGTGCGCTGCTCGGGTTCCTGTGGGCGGCCGGCGTGCCGCTCGAGGCCGGCATCCCGATCGTCCTCGTCGTCGGGGCCCTCGGGGGGCTGCTCAACGGCGTGCTCGTCACGGGCTTCGGCCTGCCATCGCTCGTGGTCACGATCGGCACGCTCGCGCTGTTCCGCGGGCTCGCCCTGGTCGTCCTCGGGCCGCAGGGGGTGAGCGGCTTCCCGGACGCGTTCACGACGTTCGGGTTCGGGACCGTCCCCGGCACGCCGATCCCGTGGCCGGCGCTCGTCTTCCTTCCGCTCGCCGTGATCCTCGGCGTCGTCCTGCACGCGACCTGGATCGGGCGCCAGATCTACGCCGTCGGCAAGAACGCGAGCGCGGCCCGCTTCTCGGGGGTCCGCGTCCTCAGGCTCAAGCTCGCGCTGTTCGTCCTCTCGGGCACGATCGCAGCCCTCGCGGGGGTCATCCTGACGGCCCGATTCGCGAGCGCTCGCGCGGACGTCGGCCAGGGGATGACGCTCACGGTCGTCACCGTCGTTCTCCTGGGCGGCGTGAACATCTTCGGCGGTCGCGGGACGATCCCGGGGGTCGTCCTCGCCGCCCTCACCCTCGCCGTGCTGGGCAACGTGCTCCGGCTCGGCAACGTCTCGGCCGAGATCCAGAGCATCGCGATCGGCGCGCTGCTCGTCGTCTCGGTCGTGATCCCCAACCTCGCTCACCAGGTCCAGGCCCTCTATCGCCGCGTTCGGGGAGGCCGGCACCTGCCGGCCGGCGCGGTGGGCACCGGGTGAGGCCCAGCCGTCCCAGTGAAGGAGGAGTCCCAGATGACCCATCGATCCCACCGCCTGGTCGCGCTCGGCGCGGCCGTCGCGCTGCTCGCAGCAGCGTGCGGCTCCGGGGGCGGTTCGTCGCCCGCGGCGTCCGCGCCCGCGAGCGAAGCCCCCGCCGGATCGGCGCCCGCGAGCGAAGTCCCGGCAGCGGGCGGGCCGAACGTCGTGTTCATCCCGAAAGCCGTGAACAATCCGTACTTCGACGCCGCTGCCGAGGGCGCACGGAAGGCGGCCGACGAGCTCGGCGGGCAGTTCACCCAGATCGGCTCGAACAATGCCGTCGCCGCCGAGCAGATCCCGTTCATCCAGGACGCGACCACCCAGGGCTACGACGCGATCGTCGTCTCGGCGACCGGCGCCGACGAGGTCGCGCCCGCGCTCAAGGCCGCGATGGATGCGGGCATCAAGGTCGTCGGCTACGACTCGAGCCCGGCATCGGGCGCCTACCACGTGTTCGTCAACCAGACGGACTTCAGCCTGATCGGCGGCGCGATGGCCCAGTGGGCGTGCGACCTCGCTCCCGACTGCACCGGCGAGATCGCGATCCTGTCCGCGACGGCAACCGCGACGAACCAGAACGCATGGATCGCCGACATGGAGGATGCGCTCAAGGACCCGAAGTTCGCGAACCTGACGCTCGTCGAGACCGTCTACGGCGACGACGACCCGCAGAAGAGCACGACGCAGGCGCAGGGCCTGCTCCAGAAGTACCCGAACCTCAAGGTGATCGTGGCGCCCACGACCGTGGGCATCCTCGCCGCGGCGCAGGTCGTGAAGCAGGCCGGCGTGTCCGACGCCGTGAAGGTGACCGGTCTCGGTCTGCCGAACGACATGAAGGAGTTCGTGAAGGACGGGACCACGCCCAAGTTCGGGCTGTGGAGCGTGCCGGACCTCGGCTACCTCGCGTATCACGTCGCGGCCAAGCTGGTCGCGGGCGAGATCACCGGTGCCGAAGGCGAGACGTTCACGGTGCCCGGCCTGAACGATGACCAGCCGTACACGATCGGCCCGGACAGCGTGGTCATTCTTGGCCCGCCGTTCGAGTTCACCCCCGAGAACATCGACCAGTTCAACTTCTGAGCCGTCGCTCGGATGAGCCCCCGCCGACCCCGGGGCTCCCCCACCCGGGGTCGGCACCTGTCCGAGGTGCGCGATGGAACGGATCGGCTTCCGGATGCGCCTCCGGCCCGGCGCGGAGGGCGAGTACCGCCGGCGCCATGCCGAGGTCTGGCCGGAGCTGCTCGCCGACCTGTCCGCGGCGGGTGCCTCGAACTATTCGATCTTCCTCGACGGAGAGGACCTGTTCGGGTACCTGGAGGTCGAGGACTTCGAGCGGTTCCGGGCGGCCATGGCCGCGAGCGGGGCGAACGCCCGCTGGCAGCCCGGGATGGCCTCGCTCATCGACCCGTTGACGGACCCGGCGACTGGCTTCCATCGCCGGATGGACGAGGTATTCCACCTTGATTGAGCCGGCGATCCGGTCATCCGCCGCAGGGCGCGCCGTCGAGAGCCGGCAGGGCGTCCGGTTCACGGCCGGTGACTTCATCCCCAGGGACTCGATCGTCGGATGCTTCCCCGCCCACCACTTCCGCTCGATCCCGTGGCACGACCACGACTTCTACGAGCTGGCGATCGTCCAGGCGGGCACCGGCGTCCACGCCGGTGACGAGGAGGCGGTCCCGCTGACTCCCGGAACCGTGGTGTTCGTCCCACCGGGCGTGGGTCACGAGTACCGGGACTGCCCGGATATGCACGTCCTGAACTGGTTCTTCCGGGCGGAGGTCCTCGACGTCGAGCTGCTCTGGGCACGCCATGATCCGCTCCTCGGACAGCTCCTCGATCCCGACCGCCGCGCGGGCGGTGGGCACCGTGCCGCACCGCTGGTGACGGCGCTCGATCCCGAATCCGTCCAGCGGGTGCACGAGGCGCTCGACCCGATCCGCACCGGCGGAGCAACCAGCCGCCCGGCGCAGATCGCGCGGCTGCTCCTCGCGCTCGAGGTCGTGGCACGCGCGGCGGCACGGGACGTGCGCCCCTGCGCGCCCGGATCGCCGCCGCTCGTCGTTGCCCACGCGGTCGAGCTGATGCGCTCCGATCTCGCCCACCCATGGACGCTCGAGGAGCTCAGCCACCGCACGTTCGTCAACCGCTTCCACCTCGCCCGGATCTTTTCGCGAACGCTCGGCGTGCCGCCGATGCACTACCTGAGCCGCCTCCGGGCAGAGCGTGCCGCGACGATGCTCGCAACCACCGACCTCGCCGTGGGGGCAATCGGGGCCCTTGTCGGCTGGGCCGATCCCGCGTACTTCTCGCGCCGGTTCCGGGCCGCATTCGGGACGTGCCCCAGCAGATATCGGCGTGAGCGGTCGGTGCCGGGGCACCGGGCGGCGGAGCTGCCAACGACGTCCAAGAACTGAGCAAGGACGGCCAAGTCGGTTCGGGGCGGTTGCGCGATCGTGGCGTCCGCGTCGCGTTTCGGCCGGTCCCGGACCGTCGGCGCTCTCCAGCGGGTCCCGGCACCGGCTCCCGCGACGGTGTCACAGGAGGAGCGCATGATCTCGACCCATCGGATGCGAGCGGGTGGGCTCGCGATCGCCGGCGCGCTGCTCGTCGGCGCCTGCGGCGGGGGATTCGGGGGGACGTCACCGACGCCCGGGGCGACAGTCGCACCGTCCGCGAGCGACGCCTCCGCGGCGCCGAGCGCGAGCGAGGCCGCGGAGCCGGTCACCCTGACCTACTACACGGACGACAACGCCGTGACGGCGTCACGGATCGAGGCCCTCATCGAGGCCTACACGACGCTCAACCCGCATGTCACGATCGAGGTCGAGACGCATCCCGGCGGCACCGAGGGCGACAACCTCGTGAAGACGCGGCTCGCCACCGGCGAGATGAGCGACATCTTCTACTACAACTCCGGCTCGCTGCTCCAGGCGCTCAACCCGACGGAGACGCTCGTCGACCTCGCCGGTGAGCCGTTCCTCGACAACATCGTCGAGGCGTACCTCCCGACGGTCTCCTCGGGCGACGCCGTGTTCGGGGTACCAACGGAAGGGTCTCTCGGTGGCGGGATCCTCTACAACAAGAAGATCTACGCCGATCTCGGCCTGTCGGTCCCGAAGACCTGGGAGGAGTTCGCGGCGAACAACGAGAAGATCAAGGCCGCCGGGATTGCGCCGGTCGGCGCGACGTTCGCGGACACCTGGACCTCGCAGCTGTTCGTCCTGGCCGACTTCTACAACGTCCAGGCCCAGGTTCCCGACTTCGCGGAGAAGTTCACCGCGAACCAGGCACACTTCTCGGACACCCCGGCCGCGCTCGAGGGTTTCAGGCACCTCCAGGAGGCCTATGAGAACGGCTGGTGGCAGGAGGACTTCGGCGCGGACAAGTTCGAGGTCGGGCTCGAGAAGCTCGCCAACGGCGAGATCGCTCACTACCCGATGCTGACCTTCGGTGTCGGCAACATCGCGGAGAACTTCCCGGACAAGATCGCCGACATCGGCTTCTTCGCCCAGCCGGGGAACGATCCGTCGAAGAACGGCGCGACGATCTGGATGCCCGCCGCGACGTACATCGCGAAGACGAGCCAGAACATCGAGGCCGCGAAGGACTTCCTCGCGTTCATCGCCTCCGTCGAGGGCACCGAGGCGATGACGGCCGGCGTCGCTCCCTCGGGCCCGTACATGATCAAGGGATCGTCGCTCCCGGACGATGTGCCGCCCGCGATCAAGGACATGCAGCCGTACATCGATGCCGGCCTGTCCGCACCGGCGCTCGAGTTCCTGTCCCCGGTGAAGGGCCCGTCGCTCGAGCAGATCACCGTCGGGGTCGGGACCGGGCAGTACACCGCCGAGGAGGGTGCGAAGCTGTACGACCAGGACGTCGAGAAGCAGGCGCAGCAGCTCGGGCTGCCGGGCTGGTAGCGCACGGGTGGGCACGCCCGGTTCGGACCGCGTGAACACCCGACCGGCCGGCGCGCCCGGCTCGGCCGCCGCGACGGCCGCCCTCCGCGCGCGCCTCACTCGTGACCACGACCGGGCGCGCCGAGCCTCCGTGCTCGGCGCGTACCCGCACTGGTTCTACCTCCCGGCGGGGATCGTCTTCGGCCTCATCTTCGTCGTCCCGACGATCCTGTCCTTCTACTACAGCCTCACCCGCTGGACGCTGTTCGACACGGAGTTCATCGGGCTCGACAACTACTTCCTGTTCTTCCGCGAGCCAGCGCTCACGAGCGGACTTCGGAACACGATCGTGTACGCGGTGGTCACGAGCGGCCTGAAGGTCGTGATCGGGCTGCTGCTCGCGGCCCTCCTCACGTCGCGGATCCGGCTGCGCAACCTGCTGCGCTCGATCGTGTTCTTCCCGGTTCTCGTGAGCACCGTCGCCGTGGGGATCACGTTTGCCGTGCTGCTCCACCCGTCGGACGGCCTCGTCAACCTCGCCCTCGGGGCGGTGGGAATCGACGGGCCGCAGTGGCTGTCCGACCCGTCGATCGCGCTGCTGTCCGTGGCACTCGTCGACGTGTGGAAGGGCGTCGGCATCGCGCTCGTCATCTTCATCGCGGGGATCCTCTCCATCCCCGAGGAGTACAACGAGGCGGTCCGTCTGGAAGGCGGTGCGTGGACCCAGTTCCGGCACATCACGCTGCCGCTCAGCCGCAACGCGACGTTCACCGTCATCCTGCTCTCGTTCATCGGCGGGCTGCGGACGTTCGACCTCATCTGGACGATGACTCGTGGCGGCCCGGGGTTCGCGAGCGACGTCATCGCGTCCACGATCTACAAGCAGTACCAGGCCGGCTTCTACGGGCTCGCCACGGCTGGCAACGTCATCCTGTTCATCGGGGTCGCCGTCCTCGTCTACCCGATGATGCGGTTCTTCGCGCGCCGGGAGATCGAGCTATGACGATCGTCCGCTTCGTCCGTGCGTGGTGGCTCGACGCGGTCTCCCTGGCCGTCGCGGGGATCGTGTTCATCGTCCCGTTCGTGTTCATCGTCCTGATGGCGGCGAAGGACCGTGTCGAGGCCCAGCGCTTCGAGTTCAGCCCGCCGTCCGAGTGGCTGCTGTTCCCGAACATCGCGGAGGTCCTCGATGCGCGCAACGGCATCGTTGTCACCGCGATGCGGAACAGCCTGATCCTCACGGTCGCGTCGGTAACGATCCTCGTCGTCCTCTCGGCGATGGTCGGCTACGTCCTTCAGCGGCGGCGCGACCGGATCGGGTCGGTGGTCACCGCGCTGATGCTCGCCGGACTGATCATCCCGCCCGCGATCGTGCCCACGATCTACGTCCTCCAGTCGATCGGACTGTTCAAGACGCTCGTCGGCCTCACGCTCGTGGAGGTCGCGTTCCAGCTGCCGTTCTCGGTGCTGATCTTCCGGACGTTCGTGTCGAGCATCCCGCGCGAGCTCGACGAGGCCGCGATCATCGACGGCGCGTCGTCATTCCAGCTGTTCACACACGTGATCTTCCCGCTCCTGCGGCCAGCGATGATCACGGTGATCGTCGTTTCCGCGGTGGCCGTCTACAACGACTTCGTCAACCCCCTGTACTTCCTCCCCGGAACGGAGAACGCCACCGTGCAGCTCACGCTGTTCAACTTCATCAGCCAGATGAACTCGCGCTGGCACCTGCTGTTCGCCGACGTGCTGCTGCTCACGATCCCGCCGCTCGTGATGTTCATCTTCTTCCAGCGCCAGATCGTGTCGGGCATGGCCGCCGGCGCGGTGAAGGGATGACCGTCGGGGCGCGTGCCCCCCGTCCCGACGACACGCCGACGGCCGGGGGAGGCCCGGCTCGGGTGGCCTGGGTCGCGCGGGTGATCACCCTTCCCGGCGATCCGGGTGCCCGCCACCCGGCGCCCGCTCCCCTGCTCCGGCGCGAGCTCGTGCTCCCCGCGGAGCCGCGCCAGGCCTGGCTGCATGTCACCGCGCTCGGGCTGCACCGCGTGTCCATCAATGGGCAATCGGTGTCCGAGGACCTTCTCGCTCCCGGCTGGACGCCCTACCGGCAGCGCCTGCTCCACGACACGTACGACGTCACCGGCCTGCTCACGCCGGGTGCGAATGCCATCGCCGCCGCCCTCGGCGACGGCTGGTACCGGGGCCGGCTCGGCTGGTCGCCCGGCAACGACCGGGCGAATTACGGCGATCAGGTCGCACTCGTCGCGCAGCTCGAGGTCGACCTGGTCGACGGCAGCCGGACGGTGATCGCGACGGACGGCTCGTGGCTGGCGTCGACCGGCGAGATCTGCTCGGCCGACCTGTACGACGGCGCGGTGGTTGATCTGCGGGAGCGCCGCGCCGGCTGGGACCGGCCCGGCTACGACGCCGCCGGCTGGGTCGCTGCCGCCGAGCTGCCGTTCGACCACTCGATCATCGAGCCGCGCATCGCGCCGCCCGTTCGGCGAATCGCCGTGCTGCCCGTGGCGACCGCGCCCGCGGCCGGCGGTCGCGTCACCCTCGACAGCGGGCAGAACCTCGCCGGGTTCGTCCGGCTCTCCGTCCGCGGTCGGCGGGGTGACACGGTGACCGTGCGTCACGCGGAGGTGCTCGAACCGGACGGATCGCTCCACACGCGGTCGCTTCGTTCCGCGCGCGCGACCGATGTGTACGTCCTCGCGGACGACAGCGAGGTCGTCCTCGAGCCGCCGTTCACGTTCCACGGCTTCCGCTACGCCGAGGTCGAGACCGAGGCCACGGTCCTTCGTGCCGAGGTCGTCGCGATCAGCAGCGACACGCCGCGCCGGGGCCGGTTCGAGTGCTCCGAGCCCGCGCTCAACCGGCTGCACGAGAACGTCGTCTGGTCGCAGCGCGGCAATTTCGTGTCCGTGCCGACCGACTGCCCGCAGCGCGATGAGCGCCTCGGCTGGACGGGAGACGCGCAGGCGTTCGCCCCGACGGCGTGCACCCTGTTCGACTCGGAGTCGTTCTGGCGGAGCTGGCTGCGCGACCTCGACCTGGAGCAGGACGACCGGCTCGGGGTCCCGTCGGTGGTCCCGGACGTCGTGCTCGCCGGCGAGATGCGCTACGGGCGCGCGGGCTGGGCGGACGCGGCGACGATCGTGCCGTGGGCCGTGTACGAATCGTTCGGCAACCGCGACGTGCTCGAGGCCCAGCTGGAGAGCATGCGCCGGTGGGTCGATTCGCTCGTGGCGCGACGGGGCCCGGACGGGTTCCTGCCGTCCTCGTTCCAGTTCGGCGACTGGCTCGACCCCGACGCGCCGTCCGACCGCCCATGGGAGGCGAAGGCCGACCCGGACTACCTCGCCCATGCGTACTTCGCACACAGCGCGTCCCTGCTCGCCGATGCCGAGTCGCTCGTGGGCGATCCCGCGCGCGCCGGACGCGCACGGAGCCTCGCGGAGGACGTCGCCGGGCGCGCCTGGGAGCGGTGGGCCGGGCATGCCGTCTCGAACCAGACCGGCTGCGCCGCTGCTCTCCAGCTGGGGATCGCGCCCGAGAGCGAACGGGCGACGGTCGGCCGGGCGCTCGCCGGCCTGGTCCGTGCCGCGGACGGGCGGGTCGCGACCGGGTTCCTCGGCACACCGCTCGTGCTCCCGGCGCTGGCGGCAACGGGCCACTTCGACGAAGCCTTCCTGATGCTCCTTCGCCGCGAGGCGCCGTCGTGGCTCTACCAGGTCGAGCAGGGCGCGACGACGGTCTGGGAGCGCTGGGACGCCATCCGGCCCGACGGCTCGATCCACGACGGTCGGATGGCGCCGAACCCGGTCGATCCGGAGGGCCGCGAGGGCCACATGCTCTCGTTCAACCACTACGCGTACGGCGCGGTCATCGACTGGGTCTACCGGCACGTCGCAGGGATCGCGCCGGACCGGGCGGAGCCCGGGTACCGGCACGTCATCGTCGCGCCGCGGCCGCCCGGCGGCCTCGACTGGGTGCGCGCGTCCGTGGAGACGGTGCGCGGGCGGGTGGCCACCGAGTGGCGCGTCGAGGGGGACACGCTCGAGATCGATGTCGACGTCCCCGAGGGGTCCCGGGCGACCGTGCGGCCGCCGGTCACCGAGCGGTCGTCGGTCTCGCTCGACGGCGGGTGGGCGGCCGGCGAGCTGGCCCTGTCGAGCGGCCGGCACACCGTCGTCGTGACGGCCCCCGCGATCGCGGACCCGCGCGCGCTCAGGCGCTGACGGTCGGCGTCCCGGCGATCCCCTTCCGGTACGCCTCGGCCTCCCAGTCCTCGATGAAGCGCCGCTCCTCGGCGGTCAGCGGGCGCGCGCCACCGAGGCCACCGGCGCCGATCGCAATCCGTGCCGCGTCGAGGTACGTGTCGAGCGCTGTCGCGGTGAGCGCCGCGTTCGGGCCGGTCGCGATCACGCCCTGGCCGTCGACGACGTAGAGCGACGGCGGCTGCCCGGTGGCCGAGGCGTGCCGCTCGACCGCAACGGGCAGGCTCGCGGCATCGAGCGCGACCGGCGCCTCGACGAGCATCGGCCACGACCCGCAGTACACGATCTGGTCGGGCGTGAGCGGCCCGCCACGGACGAACGCGTGGCCGTCCCCGGTCGTCGCGATCCAGCGCGCGACGGGCGATGCGTCCGCGACGACCCCCGCGCCTGCGAGGAGCTCCGGCACCTGCGGCGCGTCGCGCGGCTCGAGCGCCGGCTCCAGCGAGCCGACGCGCTCCCGGAGCGCACCGATCACCCGCTCCGTGCGCTCGACCACGTCGGCGGCGGTTGCCCCGGTCACCACGAGCCCGTGATTGCCCAACAGCAGCACCGAGGGCGCCGGCCGGCCGGTTCGTGCGGCGATCACCTCCCGCTCGGCCGCGATCCGCCGGGCCAGCGGGAGCCCGGGGTCGGTGTACGGGATCCACAGCACCTCGTCGCCGAACAGCTCGCGAGCCACGTCGGCTCCACGCTGCGCGCACGTGACCGCGTTCACGAGCGTGGGATGCGTGTGCACGACGATGGGATCGGGCAGGAGCGCGTGGAACAGCGCCTCAACGGAGGGGCGCCGCTGGTCGCCCGCATCGAGCCGCGCCGCCATCCCCACGCGCAGGACCGGATCGCTGCCCGGCGGCTCGGGCGGCGCGTCCGGGGCGAGCATCGCGAGCAGCGGTTCCATCGCGAGCGGCATGAGGGCGTCCGCGGTCAGCGCCGCGAGCGACACACCCGACGGCTTGATCCACAGCACCCCGCCCGCCTTGGCCGAGGTGTTCCCTCCCCCACCGCGTGTGAACCCGGGGTCCGACCCGAACCGCCGCGACAGCCCCGCGACCGCCTCGAGCAGCCCGGGCGGCGCCTCGACCGACACGGGGCTCAGTACTTCCCGTAGAGCGGCCCGAACGCGGCGCACGCCCGGAAGTCGGCGCCCTCCGGGTCGGCCGTGCCGAGCAGGCTCCACGCCGATGGCCGGAACAGGCGATCCGCCGGCACGTTGTGCATCCCGACCGGGATCCGGAGCACCGACGCGAGCGTGATCAGGTCGGCGCCGACATGGCCGAAGCTCGCGGCGCAGTGGTTCGCGCCCCAGTTGCCCATGACCGTGTACACGTCGCGGAACGCGCCCTCGCCCGTGACGCGCGGCGTGAACCAGTGCGTGGGCCAGGTGGGGTTCGTCCGCTGGTTGAGGACGTGGTGGACGTCCTCGGGGAGGTCCACGGTCCACCCCTCGGCGAGCTGGAGCACCGGGCCCACGCCTTTCACGAGGTTGATCCGGATCATCGTGAGCGGCATCCCGCCCCGCGACACGAACTGCGACGAGAAGCCGCCGCCCCGGAAGTAGCCGGTGACGGCGGGCGGCCAGCGGGTGGCCGCGAGCGCCGCCTCGACGTCGTCCTCGGTGATCTCCCAGAACGGCTTCATCGCCGGCTTCCCGTCGCGGGTCATCTCGCCCGTCGCGTCGAGCGTGGCCGCCCCGGAGTTGATGAGGTGGATGATCCCGCCCTCGGCCGCCTTCGGCAGGCTCTTGCCGGTCACCCGCTTCACCGCCTCGGGACTCCAGAACGTGCGCACGTCGGCGAAGATCTGGGGCGTGTTCGTGAGCAGGTAGCCGAGCAGCATCGACGCCCCGTTCAGGCTGTCGTTCTCGGTCGCGAACACGTACGGCGCGCGGATCCCGTCCCAGTCGAACGAAGAGTTGAGGATCGCCTCGGTGAAGTCACCGTTCGGGGAGTGATCGGTCCACTGCCGCTGGCCCTGGAACCCGCCGAGGATCGCGTTCCGCCC
>DASSPX010000032.1:0-12489 GCA_035699445.1 Candidatus Limnocylindrales bacterium
CGACGGTGCGGTGGTGGCTGTCTGACTGCCGCACGCCGAGACCACGATCACGGCGGCGCCAAGCAGCCCCAAGAGGCGTCTGTGCATCAACTGTCCTCCGAACGGGGTTGACCCGATGTCTCCCGCTCACCGTCCACGTCCTGCGCGAGCATCCGGCTCGCTTGCACCTCACGGATCCGGGGGAAGCCTCCCTTTCCACCGGTTCCGTCGATGAGGCACGCCAAGACCACGGCACGGACGTGCCGGTTCGCTGGCCGGAAGTTTCCGAGACGCCCGGCCGAGTGTCAAATGGATTGCGGCCCCGAAACCTCGGTCAGTCCGGGCACGGGGTCTCCGCGCCGCGCATCGCGCGCCAGCGGAGGTCGGGCTGGCGGGCGGCCGTCGCCTCGTCGAGCCGCCGGACGGGTGCGGTGTGCGGCGCGCTCCGCACGAGCTCGGGCTCGGTCTCGGCCTCGCGCGCGATCTCGAGCATCGCGTCCGCAAACGCATCGAGCGTCTCGCGCGATTCGGTCTCGGTCGGCTCGATGAGCATCGATTCCTCGACGTTGAGCGGGAAGTACACCGTGGGCGGGTGGAAGCCCTTGTCGATGAGCCGCTTCGCGACGTCGAGCGTGCGCACCCCGGTGCGCTTCTTGAGCGATGCCGCCGAGGCCACGAACTCGTGCTTGCAGTGGCGCGCGAACGGGAGGTCGTACGCGGCACCGAGCCGGTGCTTGAGGTAGTTCGCGGCCAGCACCGCGTCGTCGGACACCTCGCGCAGCCCGGAGCCGCCGTGCGCGGCGAGATAGGCATACGCGCGCACGAGGACCCCGGTGCTGCCGACGAAGCTCCGGACCCGCCCGATCGAGGTCGGGCGCTCGCCCTCGCGCTCGAGCCGGAACGAACCGTCAGGCTCGCGCAGGACGCGCGGCGCGGGCAGGAACGGCAGGAGCGTCTCGCCCACGCCTACGGGGCCGGCCCCCGGACCGCCGCCGCCGTGGGGCGTCGAGAACGTCTTGTGGGTGTTGATGTGCATGACGTCGAAGCCCGCCTCGCCGGGCTTGAACCGGCCGAGGATCGCGTTGAGGTTCGCACCGTCCATGTACGCGAGCGCGCCCGCCGCGTGGACCGCCTCGAGGAGCTCGCCGATCCGGCGCTCGAACAGCCCGAGGGTCGACGGGTTCGTGATCATGATCGCCGCCGAGCGCGGCCCGAGCGCTGCCCGGAACGCGTCGACGTCGACCCCGCCATCGGGCGCGGACGGGATGGAGACCGTCCGGAAGCCCGCCATCGTGGCGGTGGCCGGGTTCGTGCCGTGGGCACTGTCGGGGACGAGCACCTCGGTCCGCTCGAGATCGCCGCGGCTCCGGTGGTACGCCCGGATCATGAGGATCCCGGTCAGCTCGCCGTGTGCGCCCGCGGCGGGCTGGAGCGTGACCGCGGCCATGCCGCTGAGCTCGGCGAGCCAGCGCTCGAGGTCCCACAGGAGCTCGAGCGTGCCCTGGGCGACCGCGTCGGGCGCGAGCGGGTGGAGGCGCGCGAAGCCCGGCAGCCGGGCCGCCCACTCGTCGAGCTTGGGGTTGTACTTCATCGTGCACGAGCCCAACGGGTAGAAGCCCGTGTCGACCGCGTAGTTGAGCTGGGACAGGTTCACGTAGTGGCGGACGAGCTCGGGCTCGGCGAGCTCCGGGAGCGCGGGCGGCTCGGCGCGGCGCTGCCCGGCCGGGATCCGCGCGAGCGCGTCCTTCGGCGGGTGCGGGATCTTGCCCCCGCCGCGGCCCGGGCGGCTCCGTTCGGCGAGCGTGGGCTGGAGCGGGTTGCCGACGACGCCCATCAGCGCACCCCCGCCACTTCGGGCTGGCGGCGATCGGCACCGCCGGTGCCGAGCTCGGCCGCGAGCGCCGTCGCGAACCGGTCGATCTCCGCCGGCGTCGTGACCTCCGTCGCGCACACGAGCAGCGCGTCGGCGAGCGATGGCTCGTCGGGCATGATGCTGGCGAGCGGCAGCCCGGCGAGGACGCCCTGGTCGACCAGCCGGGCATGGACCGCCGGCGCGTCCGGCACGCGGATCGCGAACTCGTTGAGGTAGGCGCCGGGGTGGATCCGGGGTGCGCCGGCGGCGGCGAGGGCCGCCTCGAGCTCCGTCGCCCGGGCCGCGCCCATCGCGGCGACGTCGCGCAGCCCGTGGGGGCCGAGCGCAGCCAGGTAGATCGAGGCGGCGAGCGCGAGCAGCGCCTGGTTCGTGCAGATGTTCGACGCCGCCCGTTCGCGGCGGATGTCCTGCTCGCGCGCCCGGAGCGTCATCACGAACGCGCGACGACCCTCGAGGTCCGTCGTCTGGCCCACGAGCCGGCCCGGGATCTGGCGCACGAGCGCGTCGGTGCAGGCGAGGATGCCGAGGTACGGGCCGCCGTACTGGAGCGGGATCCCGAGCGGCTGCCCCTCACCGGCGGCGATGTCCGCCCCGTACGCCCCGGGCGGTGCCAGGACCGCGAGCGACACCGGCTCGACGACCGCCACGACGAGCGCGCCGGCGGCATGGGCAAGGCGGACGACGTCGGGCATCGACTCGAGCAAGCCGAGGAAGTTCGGCTGCGCGACGACGACCCCGCCGACCGGGCGCTCGGAGTCCGCGAGCTCGCGCTCGAGAGCCGCCAGGTCGGTCGTGCCGGCCGTCCCGCCCTCGGTCGTGATCGGCAGCTCGTCCGCGCGCAGGCCGGCGCCCTCGAAGTACGTCTCGAGCGTCCGCCGGTAGTGGGGATGGACCGCCCGCGACACGAGCACCCGGTCGCGCCGGGTGGCCCGGCAGGCCATGAGGGCGCCCTCCGCGGTCGCGGCCGCGCCGTCGTAGTGCGACGCCGACACGACGCCCAGCCCGGTCAGCTCGGCGAGCAGCGACTGGTACTCGTAGATGCTCTGGAGGGTGCCCTGGCTGATCTCCGGCTGGTACGGCGTGTACGCCGTGTACCACTCGCCGCGCAGGAGCATCTGGTCGACCACCGGGGGGCTCCAGTGCCGGTACGCGCCCGCGCCCAGGAAGAACGCGAGGTTCGTTCGGTTGCGCTCGGCGAGGGCGGTGAGCCGGATGGCCAGGTCGAGCTCCGGCTCCGGGTCCGGGAGCCGGAGCGGCGACGCGCGGAGCGCCTTCGGGATGTCGTCGAACAGCTCGTCGACCGAGTCCACGCCGATCGCGCGGAGCATCGCGGCCCGGTCGTCCGCGGTATGCGGTCCGTAGGGCATCGCCGGGTCAGGCCTCCGCGATCAGGGACTCGTAGGCCGACGCGTCGAGCAGCTGTTCGAGCTGGCCGGGATCCGCGACGCGCACGCGGATCATCCAGCCCGAGCCGTACGGCTCGCTGTTCACGAGCTCCGGCTTCGTCGCAAGCTCCTCGTTCGCGGCCGCGACCTCGCCGTCCACCGGGGCGAACAGGTCCGACACCGCCTTCACCGACTCCACGACGCCGAACGGCGCAGCCTGCTGGAGCGACCGGCCCGCCTCGGGCAGCTCGACGAACACGACGTCGCCCAGCTGGTCGGCGGCGTAGGCCGTGATCCCGACCGTCGCGATGTCCCCCTCGACGCGGACCCACTCGTGGTCCTTCGTGTACCGAAGGTCGGCAGGAACCGCCACAGGCTCTCCTCCTCGAGCGATCGCCGCGAATCCCGCGGCGGGCTGGCACGTCGCCGGGCGCGACGGACGTGGACTGGTCAGGACGCCCGACGGTAGAACGGAAGCGGCACGACGGTCGCGGCGACGGGTGCGCCGCGGATCTCAACCGCGAGCATCGTACCGATTTCGCCATCCGCGGGCGCGACGTACGCCATGGCGATCGCCCGACCCAGGGTCGGCGACATCGTGCCGCTCGTCACCGCGCCGGTCCGACGCTCCCCGACGAGCACGGGGTACCCGGTGCGGGCGATGCCGCGCTCCTGCAGCTCGAGGCCGACCAGTCGGCGCGACGGGCCCTCGCGCTCCACCCGCTCGAGGGCGGCGCGGCCGACGAACTCGCCGTCCTTGTCGAGGCGCACAACCCGCCCGAGGCCTGCGTCGTAGGGCGTCGTCTCGCGCGTCAGCTCCTGGCCATAGAGCGGCATCCCGGCCTCCAGCCGGAGCGTGTCCCGGGCACCGAGCCCGACCGGCGCGAGGCCGTGCGGCTCGCCCGAACGCAGCAGCGCCTCCCACAGCGCCGGCGCCTGGCCGACGTCGACGAAGATCTCGAAGCCGTCCTCACCCGTGTAGCCGGTGCGGGCCACGAGCGCCGGGATGCCGGCCACCTCGCCCTCGGCGATCCCGTAGTAGCGGATCGCCGCAAGGTCGAGGGCCGTGAGCGGTGCCAGGACGTCCACCGACCGCGGGCCCTGTAGCGCGCACAGTGCCGTCGCGAGCGCCCGGTCGTCGAGCACCGCCCGGGCACCCGCGGTCCGGCCGGCGAGTTCGTCGGACACCACCCTGGCGTTGGCGGCGTTCGCGACCACGAGGAAGCGCTCCTCGGCGACGCGGTAGATGATCAGGTCGTCGATGACGCCGCCGTCCGTGGCGCACAGCATCGAGTACTGCGCGCGTCCCGGCGCGAGGCGGGTGGGATCGCTGACCACCGCGCGGGCGAGGGCGGCCGCGGCCTCGGGACCCTCGAGCCACAGCTCCCCCATGTGCGAGAGGTCGAACAGGCCGACCCGCTCGCGGACGGCGCGGTGCTCCTCGAGGATCCCGCTGTACTGCACGGGCATGAGCCAGCCGCCGAACTCGATGAGCTTCGCCCCCAGCGCCCGGTGCGCCTCGAGGAGCGGGGTGACGTTCGGTGGCGCCGCGGTCATGTCCATCTCCGCTGCACCGCCCGGCGTCATGCGTCCTCGGCGACGAGCGCCGCGGAGCCCAGCGGGTCGACCGGCAGGCCGGCCTCGGCCGGCGCGATCGTCGGGCGCGCGCCGACTGGATCGGGCACGTCGCCGGCGGCAATCGCGCGCGCGGCGCGGGCGACGAGCGCCCGCTCCGTCTCGAACGTCAGGAGGTGCGCCGCGTCGTCGAACGACATCCACTGGACCGCCTCGAACTCGCGGTCGTGCCGCGCGAGGTCGCCGCCGGTGGGCACCATGAGGAAGTAGTGGACGGTCTTGTGGATGCGCGTCCCGCCCTGCTGGAACCAGTACTCGATCGACTCGAACGGGCGAAGGATCCGCACCTCCAGCCCGGTCTCCTCCCCCACCTCCCGGAGCGCCGTCTGTTCCCGGGTCTCGTGCGGCAGGGGGGTCCCCTTGGGCAGCGTCCAGGTCACGCCGTCGCGCTCACGGCGGCGCTTGCCGACGACGAGGCTGGGAACGCCGTCCGGATACCCGATGACGATGCCGCCGGCGGAAGTGGCGGACGCCTGCCTCAGTCGCGCCACGCAGGCGCCGGCCGCGAGCGGCGGTCCGTCACGCCGCGAAGAGACCGGGTCCAGTGCATCGCCGTGGCCGGGCGGGGACGACCCGACACACGAGGGGCGGCGGCGGCGGGCGTGATCGCGCGCCACGAGGCATGCAGCGCCACGAGCGGCCCGAGATCCGGAAGTCGGAGGACCGTTCGGTGCGAGGACGCGGCGGTCAGGCTGTGACTCGCCCGCAGGCCCATCCGCCGCTCGCGGAGCCGGGCCGACGGGCGAACGAACCGGGCCGCCGGCCGGGCCGCGTACTTCGCGGCGATGCTGCGCTGCATGGCCCGCATCGTAGCGTTTCAGCCCGGCCGTGCAAGTGCGGTTCGGAGACGTTGCGCCGCGTCCGGTGCCAGGGCGCGCCGATCCTCGGCGATCGCGACGGAGCGTTCGACGAGCGCCCGGTAGACGGCTTCCACGCCCGGCGCCGAGCGGGCGATCGCGTCGAGGTGGGCCGTCACCGTGCCCGCGTCGCCACGGACGGTGGGGCCCGTGAGCGCACGGGCCACGCCGAGTGCCCGGACGTTGGCCGCGGTCTGTTCGACGAGCGGCAGGAAGATCGCAAGGGTCGCCGTTTCGTCGAGCTCCAGCGTCCGGCCGAGCTCCACGATCGCGTCCAGCAGCGACACGACGCCGCCCGCCGACAGCACCGCGGCCGCGTGGTAGGTCGCCTTCGACCCGGGGGGAAGGCGGACGGGCACGGCACCGATCGCTTCGGCGAGCTCGGCGAGGTGCGCCGCAAGGCCCTCGTCGCCCTCGATCGCCACGGTCGCGCCCTGCAGCGCGTCGACGGCCAGCATCGGGTCGGCGAACGCGACCAGGGGATGGAACGTCGCCGCCTGCGTCCCGGCCGCCATCGCCGGCGCGAGGACCTCCGGGCCGAGCAGGCCGCTCGTGTGGACGACCGCCTGGCCGGCGTACAGACGCAGGCTGCCGGCCACCGCCGCGATCGCGTCGTCGGGCACCGTGAGGAACACGATCTCGACGTCGTCCACGAGGGCGTTCGGCTCCGCGAATCCGCGGGCGCCGGGGACCAGCCGGCGAAACGCCTCCCGTCGTCCCGCGTCCCGCGACGCCACCGCGGCGACCGGCCAGCCGGCACGGCTGAACGCCAGGCCGAGCGTGGTGCCCACCGGGCCCGCACCCACGACGCCGACCACCGGATGCTCTCCTGGCTCGCTCCGCGCGTGGGGGTGCTCGTGATCGTGGGCGTGGACCTCGTCACCGTGACGGTGGTGGCCGGGCGGCAGCGGGTCGAGATCGATCCCGTGCGCCTCGAGCTCCGCGGCGGTTGCCTCGAGCTGCGCCTCCCGCCGCTCGCGAGCCTCGCGCAGGACGACGTCCCCCTGGTCCCAGGCCTTCATCGCGGCCACGTGCCGCGGACGGTCCCGCCGCGGTACCCTTCCACGCAACGAGTGTACCGACCGACCGTGCTCGCTAGCCGGCGATCGATCCGGACGCGGCCCCGACGTGCCGCGACGTATCGCAGCGAGGACGAGCGTGGCACCTTCCGATCCCTTCGGCGCCCGGGCATCCCTGGGTCCCGGTCTCTCCGACGTCTTCCGGCTCGAGGCGCTCGTCGAGCGCTCGGTGTCGCCCGGCCTGGATCTCGGCCGCATCCCGGTCACCCAGAAGATCCTGCTCGAGAACGTCCTCCGCCACGCGGGCGGCGGGATCGTGCGAGAGCAGGACGTCGTGGCGCTCGCCGCCTGGCGGCCGGGCGTGCCGGGCGAGGCGGAGATCCCGTTCATGCCCGCCCGGGTCGTGATGCAGGACCTCACCGGCGTGCCCGCGGTCGTCGACCTCGCGGTGATGCGCGACGCGATGGCGGGGATCGGCGGCGACCCGTCGCGAGTGAACCCCCTCGTGCCCGCGGATCTCGTGATCGACCACTCGGTCCAGGTCGACCGCTGGGGCACGGGCGAGGCGTTCGCGTTCAACGTCGAGCGCGAGTACGAGCGCAACGGGGAGCGCTACCAGCTCCTCCGCTGGGCGCAGACCGCGTTCCGGAACCTGCGGATCGTGCCGCCCGGCACCGGCATCGTGCACCAGGTCAACCTCGAGTACCTGGCCACCGTGGTCACTGACGCCGACGACGGCGCGGGCGGGCGGATCGCCTACCCCGACACGCTCGTCGGCACGGACTCGCACACGACGATGATCAACGCGCTCGGCGTGCTCGGCTACGGCGTCGGCGGGATCGAGGCCGAGGCGGTGCTCCTCGGTCAGCCGCTCTACCAGCCGATGCCGCGGATCGTCGGCGTCCGGCTCTCCGGCGCGCTGCCCCGCGGATCGACCGCGACCGACCTCGTTCTCGCGGTGACCGAGATGCTCCGCGCGTTCGGCGTCGTGGGCGCGTTCGTGGAGTTCGCGGGCGACGGGCTCGCCGGGCTGTCGCTCGCCGACCGCGCGACGATCAGCAACATGAGCCCCGAGTTCGGGGCCACGGCGACGCTGTTCCCGATCGACGACGAGACGCTTGCCTACCTCCGCCTCACGGGTCGGTCGCGGGAGCGGGTCGAGCTGGTCGAGCGGTACGCGAAGGCCCAGGGCCTGTGGCGCGAGCCCGGGCGGGGTCCCGAGTTCGATGCGCTGCTGGAGCTGGACCTGTCGAGCGTCGAGCCGTCGCTCGCCGGGCCGCGGCGGCCCCAGGACCGGGTGGCGCTGTCCGGCCTGCGCGAGAACTTCACGACGGCGTACCCGCAGACCGTCGAAGCGCCACGGGTCCGGGTCGCGGCCGGCGGGACGGAGGTCGAGATCGGGCACGGGTCGGTCGCGATCGCGGCGATCACGTCGTGCACGAACACCTCCAACCCGACCGTGATGGTCGGGGCCGGCCTCCTGGCCCGCAACGCCGTCTCGCGCGGGCTGCGGGTGCCGCCGACCGTGAAGACCTCGCTCGCGCCGGGCTCGAAGGCGGTCACCGGCTACCTCGAGACGGCAGGCCTGATGGAGCCGCTGGCCGCGCTCGGGTTCGCGCTGGCCGGGTACGGCTGCACGACGTGCATCGGCAACTCCGGGCCGCTGGACGAGCCGGTTCACCGGGCGATCGAGTCGAACGACCTGATCGTCGCGGCGGTGCTGTCCGGCAACCGGAACTTCGAGGGCCGGATCCATCCCCTCGTGCGGGCGTCGTACCTCGCCTCGCCGCCGCTCGTCGTCGCGTTCGCGCTCGCCGGCCGGGTGGACGTCGATCTCACCCGGGAACCGCTGGGAACCGGATCGGACGGCGAGCCGGTGATGCTCGAAGACATCTGGCCGTCGCCCGAGGAGGTGTCCGCGGTCATCGCGGGCGCGATCGACCCGGAGCTGTTCCGCCGGACGTACGCCGTCGTGTTCGAGGGCGACGAGCGGTGGCGCGCACTCCCGATCCCGGGTGGCGACCGCTACGCGTGGGATCCGGACTCGACGTACGTCGCGAAGCCGCCGTTCTTCGAGGGCCTCGGGGCCGATCCGCGGCCGCTGACCGATATCGAGGGCGCGCGGGTGCTCGCGCTGCTGGGCGATTCGGTGACCACGGACCACATCTCTCCGGCCGGCTCGATCGCGACCTGGTCGCCCGCCTCGCGCTGGCTCCAGGACCGCGGGGTCACACCGCTCGAGTTCAACTCGTACGGGGCCCGGCGCGGCCACCACGAGGTGATGATGCGCGGTACGTTCGGCAACATCCGCCTGCGCAACCGGCTCGTCGAGGGCAAGGAGGGCCCGTACACGCGCCACTTCCCCGACGGCGAGGAGACGTTCATCTACGAGGCGGCGATGCGCTACCGCGACGAGCGCGTGCCGCTCCTCGTCATCGCCGGCCGGGAGTATGGCTCGGGCTCGTCACGCGACTGGGCCGCGAAGGGCACGGCGCTGCTCGGCGTGCGCGCGGTCCTCGCGGAATCGTTCGAGCGGATCCATCGCTCGAACCTCGTCGGGATGGGCGTGCTGCCGCTCCAGTTCCTGCCCGGGGAGAGCGCGACCTCGCTCGGGCTCGACGGGACGGAGTCGTACACGATCGCCGGGCTGGCGGACGGGCTGTCGCCGCGCCAGCGGCTGACGGTCATCGCGCGGTGGGCGGACGGGACGGAGCGCCGGTTCGAGGCGATCGCGCGCCTGGACGGGCCGATCGAGGTGGAGTACCTGCGCCAGGGCGGCATCCTGCCGGCGGTCCTGCGGCGGCTCGCCGCGAACTGACCGGCGCCCGGGAGCGGCCCCGGCGTGCGTGAGCGAGGTACGCGCAAGGCGCCCGGGGAGTAGCGGAGCGAGCCGGCAACGCAGCCATCGGCGTTCGCACGACGCCGGACAGCACGAAGCCCCCCGAGGGAGGCGGGGGGCTTCGCATGGCGCAGGGGCGCTCCGATCGGACGTGGAGGAGGCCGTCGCGGGCGCGCCCTCGTCGAAGGTGTGACGCCCGTGCGGGGTGCCGTGTGACGGCGGCCGGACCGAATCTCGGATGCCGCACGGTTGCGGTTCGGATTCGGGGAGGGTGGTGGGCGATACTGGGCTCGAACCAGTGACCTCACGGATGTGAACCGTGCGCTCTGACCGACTGAGCTAATCGCCCCCGTGCGCCGCCGTCGCCTCGACGGCCCGCGGATGATACCGCAGCCCCGCGCTCAGAGCCGGAGATCCGGCCACCGCTGACGCATCCAGTCCGGGTCCACGCCCTCCACGACCACGAGCTTCTGACGCCCTGCCGCGCCGGCCACGATCCGGACGTCGCGACGGGCCACGCCCAGCTCGTCCGCGAGGACGCGGATCAGTGCCTGGTTCGCGGCCCCCTCGATCGGCGGGGCGGAGACCCGGACACGCAGCGCGCCATCGATCACACCCTCGACATGGTCGGACGCGGACCGGGGAGTGAGTCGGACGGCGAAGCGGACGTCGGTGCTGGACAGGGCTCCTCGATCGCTACAGGAACGCTCGCCAGAGCGCGCCGAGGACCAGCAGCACGATCAGGCTCGAGAAGTCGAACATCCCCGTCTGCGGCATCACGCGGCGGACGGGCGCCAGGATCGGCTCCGTGGTCTGGATGAGGAACGCGCCGAGCTGCGACCGGCCCATCGGGTCGACCCAGGACATCAGCACGCGGCCGAGCACGAGCAGCCATAGCAGCGCAAGCAGCACGCCGATGAAGGTCTGCACGAAGAACGGCACGGCCCGAGTCTACCAGCGCCCCCGGGCAGGCCCGGTACGGGTCAGTCCGCCGGCCCGTCACCCGGCCTCGGGCGACGGCCGCTCGCCGAACAGCGCCCGCCCGACCCGGACGATCGTGGCGCCCTCCTCGACCGCGACCGCGTAGTCATCGCTCATCCCCATCGAGAGCTCCGGCCCGAGGGCCCGAAACGCCCCGCGCAGGCGCGCGTGGAGCTCGCGCAGCGCGACGAACGTCGGGCGGGCCTCCTCGGCCGAGGCGACGAGGCGACCGATCGTCATCAGGCCGTCCACCGAGAGGTGCGGGAGCGCGAGGATCGTCGGCAGGGCCGCCTCGAGTGCCGGGGGATCGAAGCCCGCCTTCGCCGGATCGTCGTCGACGTTCACCTGGAGGAGCACCGACAGCGGGCGCCCGGGTCGCAGCTCACCGGCCAGGCGCGACAGGCGCTCCGCGAGACCGGTCGAGTCGACGCTCTGGATGACCCCGAAGGCCTCGACCGCGCGGCGTGCCTTGTTCGACTGGAGCGGCCCGATCAGGTGCCAGCTCGCGCCGGGAACGTGGTCGACCTTCGCGAGCGCTTCCTGGACCCGGTTCTCGCCGAGCGTCGTCAGGCCGGCGGCGACCGCCGCGCGGAGGCGCTCCGGCGGAACGGTCTTCGACACCGCCACGAGGCGGACGTCGGCGGGGTCGCGGCCGCGCCGCGCGCAGGCCTCGGCGATTCGATCCAGGACGCGGGCGCGCGCGTCGGACAGCTGGGCGATCGCGTCGGTCATGAAGCGTCCGCGGGAGTCGCCTCCCGCCCGGCCGTCAGCGGCGGCGCAGGAAGCTCGGGATCTCGAGGTCGTCCGCGTCGTAGAGCGGGCGCTTCGCGGCCGTGGTCTCGCCCACCGTGCGTGTCTGCGGCGCCATCACCGCGGCGGGCTCGTCGCGCTCGCGCGCCGGCTGCGACTCCGGCGCGGCGCCGTGGCCGTTGCCCACCGCCTCGTTCCGCTGCCGCTCGAGCTCCTCGAGGAAGTCGCGCGGACGACCGCCGCGGATCGAGCGCTCGCTCTCCGCGACGCGCTCCGCGCCTGCCGCGCGGACGGTGTCGCGCCGGCGGCCGTCGAAGCCGGTGGCGATGACGGTGATCATCACCTCCTCGCCGAGCCGCTCGTTGAAGCTCGTCCCGAAGATGATGTTCGCCTCCGGGTCCGCCGCGGCCCGGATTTCCTCCGCGGCCTCCGTGACCTCCCAGAGGGTGAGGTTCGAGGATCCGCTGATGTTGAACAGGATCCCCTGGGCGCCCGCGATGTTCACCTCGAGCAGCGGGCTCGCGACCGCCTGGCGGGCCGCCTCGAGGGCGCGGTTCTCGCCGCTCGCCCGGCCGATGCCCATGAGCGCCGAGCCGGCGTCCTTCATGATCGTCCGGACGTCCGCGAAGTCGAGGTTGATCAGGCCCGGCACCGTGATGATGTCGCTGATCCCCTGGACGCCCTGGCGGAGGACGTCGTCCACCACGCGGAACGCGTCGAGGATCGTCGTGTTCTTCTGGACGACGTCCCGGAGCCGGTCGTTCGGGATCGTGATCAGCGTGTCGACCTTGGCCTTGAGCTCCTCGGCCGCCTTCTCCGCGATCAGCTTGCGCTTCGCACCCTCGAACCCGAACGGCTTCGTCACCACGCCGATCGTGAGCGCACCCTGCTCCTTCGCGACCTCCGCGATGACCGGCGCGGCGCCCGAGCCGGTGCCGCCTCCCAGCCCCGCGGTGATGAACACCATGTCCGAATCCGCGAGCGCCTCGGCGATCTTGTCGCGATCCTCGTCGGCCGCGCGCTCGCCGATCGCGGCGTCCCCGCCGGCCCCAAGGCCGCGGGTGATCTTGTCGCCGATCCGGATCTTGTGGGGCGCGTCCGACTGGAGGAGCGCCTGCGCGTCCGTGTTGCAGGCGATGAACTCCACGCCCATCATCTCGGCGCGGATCAT
>DASSPX010000033.1:0-16597 GCA_035699445.1 Candidatus Limnocylindrales bacterium
GGACCGCCAGAAGCGGGCGGCCGGAGCGGAGCGATGGCGTCCGTCGCTCTGGTCGTCGTCATGAACCGGACGTCGCATGGAGCCCTCCGCGGACTCGGGACGGATGCTCCCGCGCCGCGGTCAGCCCAGGAGGAGCCGAGCCCATGGCCGAGGCGTATTGCGTCAAGGACAAGCAGAAGGTCGAGGTCCAGAACGCCCAGCGGATCACGATGAAGAACGGCAAGCCGGCACTGCAGGGCACCTGCCCGCTGTGCGGCGGGAAGGTGTTCAAGATCGGCGGCTGACCGCGCGCCATCGCACGCGCTCGAGCCCCTGTCGGAAGCCCGGCGGGGGCTCGTCGCGTCCGGGCCGTCGGGCGGCGCACCCGTGCCCGTCCCCGGGTGCCGGGGCTCCGTGGAGCACGCTCCCGGACTCGCGACCCCATCCCGGGACACGCGGCCCCCGATGGAGGGCCGTCCGGCCGGCGGGAGCCTGCAGGTCCCTTTGGTAGACTGCACGGGCATCTCCGCACGCGCCCGAGAGGTTCATCCTGACCCCGCCCGAGGTACCCGGCACCGATCATCCGCGCCGCCCGGTCGACGTCGACCGGCTCGCGACGGGCCGACGGCATCCCTCGAGACGGCGGGTCCCCGCTCCGGGTCGCCCAGCCCGGCACGCGCCGCGTGCGTGGCCGGGACATTCCCCCCTGGCTCCCGGATCGAGCGCGTAGCCCCGCTCGCCCATCAGCTCGCAAAGGAGGTCGCCCCATGGCGGTCCGTGTCGGCATCAACGGCTTCGGTCGGATCGGGCGCCAGTCGCTCAAGGCCCTCATCGAGCGCGCCCCCGACGTCGAGGTCGTGGCGGTCAACGACCTCGTGGACGCCGAGATGAACGCCCTCCTGTTCAAGCACGACTCCACGTACGGCAAGTACGAGGGCGACGTCGCCGCGCGTGACGGCAACCTCGTCATCGACGGCCGGGAGATCCGGATCCTGTCCGAGAAGGACCCCGCGAACCTCCCGTGGGGCGACCTGGGCGTGGATGTCGTCCTGGAGTCGACCGGGATCTTCACGGACGCCGACAAGGCGCGGGCGCATCTCAACGCCGGCGCCAGAAAGGTCGTCATCAGCGCGCCCGCGAAGGGCGAGGACATCACGATCGTCCTCGGCGTGAACGACGATCGCTACGACCCTGCGACGCACCACATCATCAGCAACGCAAGCTGCACGACGAACTGCCTCGCGCCGGCCGCCAAGGTCGTTCACGATCTGCTCGGGATCCAGCGCGGCCTGATGAACACGATCCACAGCTACACGAACGACCAGCGGATCCTCGACGTCGCCCACAAGGATCCGCGCCGGGCCCGCTCGGCCGGCCTGAACATCATCCCGACGACGACCGGCGCCGCGAAGGCGCTCGCGCTGGTGATCCCCGACCTCAAGGGACGGTTCGACGGCTTCAGCCTCCGGGTGCCGACGCCCACCGTGAGCGTCGTGGACTTCACCGCCGAGGTCTCCCGCCCCACCACCGTCGAGGAGATCAACGACGCGTTCCGCGCGGCCGAGGCCGGCGCGATGCGCGGCATCCTCGGCGTGTCCGACGAGCCGCTCGTGTCGTCGGACTTCCGCGGCGACAGCCGCTCGTCGATCATCGACAGCGCCTCGACGATGGTCATCGGCGGCACGATGGTCAAGGTCATCTCGTGGTACGACAACGAATGGGGCTACAGCTGCCGCGTCGCCGACCTGATCGCACGCGTCGCGGAGACGCTCCCCGCCGAGGCGGCCGTGCCGGCCGCGGCCGGCGCCTGAGCCCGAGCCGACCATCCGCGGGAGGCGCCGCTGCGCCTTCCGCCGCCCGACCCCCCCAGCGCAGGACGGTAATGGACAAGCGCACCATCCGGGATCTCGACGCGTCGGACAAGCGCGTCCTGGTCCGCGTCGACTTCAACGTTCCCCTCGCCGACGGCAAGGTCACCGACGATTCGCGAATCCGCGCCGCGCTGCCGACGATCGGCCACCTGGTCAACCAGGGCGCGCGGGTGATCCTCGCCACGCACCTCGGCCGGCCCGATGGCCGCGTGCAGGACACGTACCGCCTGCGGCCCGTCGCGCTGCGGCTCTCGGAGCTCCTGGGGCGAACGGTGCCGGTGACGGGCGATGCCCTGGGCGTCGGCACCGAGGACGCCGTGAAGCGGATGCGGGCGGGCGAGATCCTCCTGCTCGAGAACCTCCGATTCCATGCCGAGGAGGAGAGGAACGACCCGGAGTTCGCACGCAAGCTCGCCGCCTATGCCGATGCCTACGTCAACGACGCCTTCGGCACGGCCCATCGAGCCCACGCCTCCACGGTGGGGGTCGCGACGCTGCTGCCGGCCTACGTCGGCCTGCTCATGGAGCGTGAGCTCAAGGTGCTGTCGCGGCTGCTGGAGAACCCGGAGCGACCGTTCGCCGCGATCATCGGCGGTGCCAAGGTGAGCGACAAGATCAAGGTGCTCCGGAACCTCGTCGACAAGGTCGACGCGATGGTCATCGGGGGCGGCATGGCCAACACGTTCCTGCTCGCGCAGGGCCGCGCGGTCGGCAAGAGCCTTGCCGAGCCGGACCGCGTGGAGGATGCACGGGCCATCCTGGAGGCGGCCGGGAAGCAGGGCGTCCAGGTCATCCTGCCCGTGGACGTCGTGGTCGCGAAGGAGGTCACCCGCGGCACCGAGTACAAGACGCTCCCGGCGATCAAGGTGCCGGCCTCGTGGCACATCGTGGACGTCGGCAAGGAGTCGCTCCGGCTGATCGAGGAGACGCTGGCGCCGGCACGGACGGTGTTCTGGAACGGCCCGCTCGGCGTGTTCGAGATCCCGTCGTTCGCGCACGGGACGAAGCAGATCGCGCGGTTCCTCGCCACGCGGGCCGACGAAGGCGCCACGGTCGTCGTCGGCGGCGGCGATTCGGTCGCCGCGCTCCAGCAGCAGGGCCTGGCGGACCGGATGACCCACATCAGCACGGGCGGCGGCGCGTCGCTCGAGTTCCTCGAGGGTCGCGAGCTGCCGGGCGTTGCCGTCATCCCCGACGCGGCACCCGCGGAGGCCCGTTCGTGAGCGACACGACGATCGCGTTCGTCGACGCGCGCGAGATCCTCGACTCGCGCGGCAATCCCACGATCGAGGTCGACGTCGTCACGGAGGACGGGTCGGTCGGTCGCGCCGCCGTGCCGTCCGGCGCCTCGACGGGCGCCCACGAGGCGGTCGAGCTGCGCGACCGCGACCGCTCCCGCTTCGGTGGGAAGGGCGTGCTCACCGCGGTCGGCAACGTCACGGACACGATCGGTCCGGAGCTCGTCGGGCTCGACGCCGCCGATCAGGCCGGCATCGACGACCTCCTCATCGAGCTCGACGGGACGCCGAACAAGGGCAACCTCGGCGCGAATGCGATCCTCGGCGTGTCGCTCGCGGCGGCGCATGCGGCCGCCGCCTCGCACGATCTCCCGCTCTACCGCTACCTCGGCGGCGTCGGCGCGCGGACCCTGCCCGTCCCGATGTTCAACATCCTCAACGGCGGCAAGCACGCCCAGGATTCCACGGACTTCCAGGAGTTCATGGTCATGCCCGTCGGGCTGGCGTCATATGCCGACGCCCTGCGGGCGGGCGCCGAGATCTTCGCGGCCCTGCGCTCGATCCTCCACGACGAGGGTCACGCGACCGGGCAGGGCGACGAGGGCGGCTTCGCGCCGTCGCTCTCCTCGAACGAGGCGGCGGTCGAGGTGATCCTGCGCGCGATCGAGCGCGCGGGCTACCGGCCGGGCGAGCAGGTGGCGATCGCGCTCGATCCGGCCACGACCGAGCTGGTCGAGGACGGCAGCGGCCGTGACGGCGGTTCGACGCGCTACCTGCTCGCGAGGGAGGGGCGGACCCTCGAGTCGGGCGAGCTGGTCGACCTGTGGGCCGACTGGTGCGCGCGGTACCCGATCGTGTCGATCGAGGACGGCCTCGCCGAGGACGACTGGACCGGCTGGGCCGAGCTGACGCGACGACTCGG
Source organism: Candidatus Limnocylindrales bacterium (assembly GCA_035699445.1). Classification (GTDB taxonomy): domain Bacteria; phylum Chloroflexota; class Limnocylindria; order Limnocylindrales; family CSP1-4; genus DASSPX01. Next base: position 4,011 of record DASSPX010000033.1, read on the forward strand.
CGACCGGATCCAGCTGGTGGGCGACGACCTGCTGGTGACGAACACCGAGCGCCTCCAGCGCGCGATCACCGAGCGGGCGGCGAACGCGATCCTCATCAAGCTCAACCAGATCGGCACGCTGTCCGAGACGATCGAGGCGATCGAGCTCGCCCGCCGGGCAGGCTGGGCGGCGATCGTGTCGCACCGCTCCGGCGAGACCGAGGACACGACGATCGCCGACCTCGTCGTCGCGACGGGCACGGGCCAGATCAAGACCGGCGCCCCGTCGCGCTCCGAGCGGGTGGCGAAGTACAACCGGCTGCTCCGGATCGACGGCGAGCTGGGCGATGCGGCGCGCTACCTGGGTCGGGCTGCGCTCGCGGGCGCATCGGCGCGCGGCGAGGCCGCGGCTCCGCGCACACCGGCGGGGGCGGCCGCCGGGTGACGAGGGTCGTCGACCGCGGCGCCGTCACGGCGGCCTGGGTGGGCGTGGGCATGGCGGTCACGATCGGGGTGAGCTTCCTGCTCGTGATCCCGATCGAGCCCATCTACTGGTATCTCGCGCTGCCGGCGGGCCTGATGATCGGCTACTACGCGAACGCCCGGTCGGGGCGACCGGGCGGCGCCTGGGGCCGGATCCTCGCGAACGCGCTGGTCGCCGGCGTGGCGACGGGCCTCACGTTCGCGCTGCTGCTGCTCGCCGTGAAGGCGCTGTTCTTCGCGGCCGATTCCGGATACCGCGACGACGGCGCTGCGCTCGACTGCCAGCCGGGCGCGGAGTGCGTGTACGAGCGCTATCTCGCGGCGGGGCAGGGCGAGGCGCTCGCCGCCGCCGGCGTCACCGACGTCCCGTCGTTCACCGCCCTCTACTGGCGGGAGCAGCTCGGGACGGCCGGCCTCCTGTTCGGACTCGCGACGCTCGGAGCGCTCGGCGGCGGGCTCATCTACGGCGCGACCCGCTCGAAGCGGGACGGGCCGGCTGCCCGGGCGGAGATCGCGAGCGCCTGACGGCAGGCGCCAGGCACGGGACATGAAGACGCCCCGGTCGCGGGACCGGGGCGTTCCTGCGCTCGGCGGGCGAGCAGGGCTACTTCGTGTCGGTCTTCTTCGCGCGGGTCGTGGGCTTCTTCTCCGCGCTCGCCCTGGTCGACTTCGACGAGGCGGCCGCCTTCGGCGAAGTCGACCTGGTGGCGGCCGACTTGGTGGCGGCCGACTTGGTGGCGGGCGCGGAGGCCTTCGTGGCCGGCCGCGAGGCCTTCGCCGGCGTGGCCGTGCCGGTCGTGTCCGCGGATGCCTTCGCCGCCGACTCGGTCCGCGTCGTGCGCGACAGCGCGGCGCGCGCCTTGCCGGCAGCGGTCTGCGCGCCCTTCGCCTTCTCGGCGCGACCGGCCGCGATCCGCGCCTTGGCGGCCTTCGCGGCCGCGGCCTTGCCGGTGGTCTTGGCGACGTGCGCGGAGGTCACGACGACCGTGCCGCCGGCGAGCGCGTTCACCTTCTTCGCGAGCCGCGACTTGCGGCGCGCCGCCGCGTTCGGGTGGATCGCGCCGACCTTTGCGGCGCGATCAAGGGACGCGATGGCCTGCGCTAGCGCGACGCCCGCGTCCTGGCCGTCGTCCGGCGCGGTGGCGACGCGGATCGCCTTCGTGACGAGGGTCTTCGCCGCCGAGCGGCGAGGCTGGAGGATCGCGTGGCGGCGCTCTGCCTGTCGAACCCGCTTCAGACCGGACGGGTTCCGGGCGCCCTGCCACTTCCGGGGCGTTCTGGCCAACAGTGCACTCCGTGCGTTCGAACGAGACGAGATTTGGGCGCAGGCCGGAGAGGACGGCGGCGCGACGCTGGAGGGTACCACGGCGCGTGTGATGCGGACACCGCTCCGGATTTGGGCCAGACTCTCGCGATGATCGCCGTGCTGGGCGGAACCCTGGCTGCCCTCTGCTGGGCCGTGGCCTCGCTCGCCGCGTCGCGGGCGGCGAGGGCGCTCGGTGCGCGCGTCGTCCTCGCGTGGGTGATGCTCGTCGGGCTCGTGCTGGCGATCCCGCTCGTTGCCGCGACCGGCATTCCGGCGCTCGACGGCACGGCCTACATCCTGCTCGCCGTCTCCGGGCTGGGCAACGTCCTGGGGCTCCTCCTCGCCTACACCGCCTTCTCGCGGGGCAAGGTGGGCGTCGTCGCACCGATCATCTCGACCGAGGGCGCGCTTGCCGCCCTGGTCGCGGTCGCCCTGGGCGAGCCGATGGAGTTCGGCGTCGCGCTCGCGCTCGCGGCCATCGCGGGCGGCGTGGTGCTCGCCTCGCGTGACGGGACCGGCGGCGGTGAGGCCGGTGACGGATACGTCCCCGTGGCCGCGGCGGAGCCGGCGATCGTCCCCGAGGTCATGACCGGGCACCGATCCGACGACCGACGCGCAGCTCTCGTCGCGATCGCGTCCGCGCTGAGCTTCGGCGTGGCCCTCTACGCGACCGGCCGGATCGGTGCCGAGCTGACGATCGGCCTCACCGTCCTGCCGTCGCGGCTCGCCGGTGCGCTCCTCGTCGCGCTGCCGCTTGCCGCCGGCAGGCGCCTGCGTGCGACCCGGCCCACGGTGCCGCTGCTCCTGCTCATCGGCTGCCTCGAGGTCGTTGGCGTGCTCGGCATCGCGGTGGGCTCGACCGACGCGATCGCGGTCACCGCGGTCGTGTCGTCGCAGTTCGCCGGCCTTGCCGCCCTGCTCGCGTTCCTCGTGTTCGGGGAGCGGCTCCGTCCAACGCAGATCCTCGGGGTCGGGGTCATCGCGCTCGGCGTCGCCGCGGTCGCGCTGCTCCGGGCCTGACGGCTACTCCCGCCGGCGGTTCGCCCGGTAGCGCTCGATGAGCGCGTCGGTCGACGAGTCGTGCGCCGGGCCGGCCACGGCTCCGGGGTCGAGCAGCTCCGCCGCGATCCGGGTCGCGAGCACCTTGCCCAGCTCCACGCCCCACTGGTCGAACGAGTTGATGCCCCAGATGACGCCCTGGGTGAACACCTTGTGCTCGTAGAGCGCGATGAGCGAGCCGAGGGTCCGCGGCGTGAGCCGGTCGGCGAGGATGATCGAGGTCGGACGGTTGCCGGCGAACACCCGGTGCGCGACCTGGTGCGCGGGCACGCCGTCGGCCTCGACCTCCTCGCGCGTCTTGCCGAACGCGAGGGCCTCGGCCTGCGCGAACAGGTTCGCCATCAGCAGGTCGTGGTGCTCGCCGAGCTCGGTCGTCGGGTTGACGAACCCGATGAGGTCCGCGGGCACGATCCGCGTGCCCTGGTGGAGCAGCTGGTAGTACGCGTGCTGGCCGTTCGTCCCCGACGTGCCCCACACGATCGGGCCGGTGCCGGCGTCGACCGTCTCGCCACTCACCGTCACGGACTTGCCGTTCGACTCCATGTCGAGCTGCTGGAGGTAGGCGGGGAACCGGCTCAGCTCCTGGGAATACGGCAGCACGGCGTGGGTCTCCCAGCCGAAGGCGTCGCCGTACCAGACGCCGAGCAGGCCCATGAGGACGGGCAGGTTCTGGTCGAGCGGGGTGGAGCGCACGTGCTCGTCGACCCGGCGCATCCCCTCGAGGAACTCCCGGAACTCGGCCGGGCCGATCGCGACCATGAGCGCCAGCCCGATCGCCGAGCCCACGCTGTACCGGCCGCCTACCCAGTCCCAGAACTCGAACATGTTGCGCGTGTCGATGCCGAACTCGCGGACCCTGTCGGCATTCGTCGAGACCGCCACGAAGTGCCTTGCGACCGCCTCGTCGCCGGCGCCGAGCCCGGTCAGCAGCCACGCGCGCGCCGTCCGGGCGTTCGTGAGGGTCTCCAGCGTTGTGAACGTCTTCGACGCGACGACGAACAGCGTCTCGGCGGGATCGAGATCGATCGTCGCCTCGCGGAGGTCCGTGCCGTCGAGGTTCGATACGAACCGGAAGCGCATCGAGCGGTCGCGGTAGTGGGCGAGCGCCTCGGTCGCCATCGCCGGGCCGAGGTCCGAGCCGCCGATGCCGATGTTGACAACGTTCCGGATCCGCTTCCCGGTGTGCCCCGTCCACGACCCGTCCCGGACCTGGAGCGCGAACGCGGACATCCGGTCGAGGACGGCGTGAACCTCCGGGACGACGTCGCGGTCGTCGACCACGAGCCGGTCCTCGCTGGGCATCCGGAGCGCGACGTGGAGGGCGGCTCGATCCTCGGTGACGTTGATCCGCTCGCCGCGGAACATCGCGTCCAGCCGCTCCGGCACGCCGGTCGCACGCGCGAGGTCGACGAGCAGGCGCAGCGTCTCGCCGGTGACCCGGTGCTTCGAGTAGTCGAGGAACAGCCCGGCACCCTGCGCGGTCATCTGCTGCCCGCGCGCCGGATCGTCCCGGAACAGGTCGCGCAGGTGGACGTCGCGAATCCGGGCGTGGTGCTCCTGAAGCGCCCGCCACTCCGGCCGGTCGGTCAGCCGGACGGGCGCCGTCGTGGCCATGCGAGCATCGTAGGACGCGACGCCGACTCGCGGAGACGGCCCCGGACTAGGCTTGTTCGGCTGCGGCTTCCCGTGCGTCCGTCGTGACGCCCCGTGGCGGAAACGAGGGACGGCGATGCCGAAGTACCTGTTCACCGGGTCGTTCACGGAGCAGGGCGGGAAAGGGATCATGGCCGAAGGGGGCTCGAAGCGGGTCGAGGCGGTGGGCGCCCTGTTCAGCTCCCTCGGCGGGAAGCTCGAGTCGTATCACTTCGGCTTCGGCGGTGACGACTACTTCATCATCGGGGAGCTGCCCGACAACGCCACTGCGGCCGCCGCCTCGATGAAGGTGACGCTGAGCGGCGCCGTCCGGAACCGGACGGTCGTGCTGCTCACGCCCGAAGAGCTCGATCGTGCCTCAGGCATCCAGATGACGTATCGGCCGCCCGGCGGCTGACATCCCTGACCGCGGCCGGCCCCGGGTGCCGGGGCCGGCCGCGGTCCGCACCTCGACGACGAACGGAGGACTGGGGATGCTTCGCCCCGAGGAAGCCTATGCGCTGTATGCGCGCGCCTGGAACGATCCGGAGCGCGCCCTGGCCCTCCTCGAGGAGTGCTGGGCCGACGACGGCGTCTACGCCGATGATGAGGCGCCGGAGGGGATCGTCGGGCGTGCTTCGCTCGCCGACCTGATCGCGACGACCCACGAAGCCCTGCCCGGCTTCCGGGTCTGGGAGACCAGCCCCCCGAGACTGCTCGCAGGTCGCCTTGGGCTCACCTGGGCCCAGGAGGGCGGCGACCCGCGGGAGTCGATGGCCGGAACCGATGTCATCGAGTTCGCCCCCGACGGACGGATCGCCCGGGTCACCGGGGTCGTTGCAGGCCCCTGATCGACGTGTGACGAACGGCGCCGAAGGGTGACGAGGTTCCCATACCCATAGACTCCGGCACCGTGGCCACTCCCCAGGACCGTCTGCGCAACTTCTCGATCATCGCGCACATCGATCACGGCAAGTCAACGCTTGCCGACCGGCTCCTGGAGCTGACGCACACGATCGATCCCCGCCAGATGACGAGCCAGGTCCTCGATTCGATGGACCTGGAGCGGGAGAAGGGGATCACGATCAAGGCGCGGGCCGTGCGCCTGGACTACACCGCCGCGGACGGGCTGACGTACGGGCTGAACCTCATCGACACGCCCGGCCACGTCGACTTCAGCTACGAGGTGAGCCGCAGCCTCCAGGCGTGCGAGGGGGCGATCCTCGTCGTGGACGCCGCCCAGGGGATCGAGGCGCAGACGCTCGCGAACGTCCACCTTGCGCTCCGCGAGGGCCTGACGATCATCCCGGTCGTCAACAAGATCGACCTGCCGTCCGCGCAGCCGGAGGTCGTGATCGAGGAGCTCGAGAACGTGCTCGCCATTCCGCGCGAGGAGGTCATCCTCGCGAGCGCGAAGGACGGCACCGGGATCGTCGACATCCTCGAGGCGATCGTCGCGCGCATCCCGCCGCCAAAGGGCGACCCGGCGCAGCCGCTGCAGGCGCTCGTGTTCGACAGCCACTACGACCCGTACAAGGGCGTCATCTGCTACGTCCGGCTCGCGCATGGCACGCTCCGGGCACACGACACGATCCGGCTCATGGCGAGCGGCGCCGAGGCGGAGCTCCTCGAGCTGGGCGTGTTCCGGCCGCAGCTCGTGCCGGTCCGCCAGCTCGTGGCGGGCGAGGTGGGCTACGTGGCGACCGGCCTGAAGAACGTGCGCGAGGCGCAGGTGGGCGACACGGTGACGGTGGCCTCCCGCCCGGCTGCCGCACCCCTGCCCGGCTACCAGGAGGCGAAGAGCCTCGTGTTCGCCGGGCTCTACCCGGTGAGCGGCGAGGACTACCCGCTGCTGCGCGACGCGCTCGAGAAGCTCCACCTCAACGATGCGAGCTTCACGTTCGAGCCGGAGAGCTCGGTCGCGCTCGGGTTCGGCTTCCGCTGCGGGTTCCTCGGCCTGCTCCACATGGAGATCGTCCAGGAGCGGCTCGAGCGGGAATTCGACCTCGACCTGATCGCGTCCGCCCCGTCCGTCGAGTACCGCGTCCAGCTGACGAACGGCCGCGGGCTCGTCGAGGTCGACAACCCGGCCCGGTTCCCGAACCCGGGCGACATCGAGACGATCGAGGAGCCCTGGGTGAAGCTCTCGATCGTCACGCCGGACCGCTACATCGGCGCGCTGATGGAGCTCGCGACGCAGCGCCGCGGGACGTTCGTGAACATGGAGTACCTCGATCCCCAGCGCGTGCTGATGCACTTCGAGCTGCCGCTCGCCGAGCTGATCGTCGACTTCTACGACCAGCTGAAAAGCCGGACCCAGGGCTACGCCTCGATGGACTACGAGGAGGCCGGCTATCGCGAGGCGAACCTCGTGAAGCTCGACGTCCTCGTCGCGGGCGAGCCGGTCGATGCGCTCAGCCTGATCGTCCACCGGGACCGCGCCCAGATCACGGGTCGCGCGCTGACCGAGAAGCTCAAGGAGCTCATCCCGCGCCAGATGTTCGAGGTCCCCGTGCAGGCGGCGATCGGCAGCCACGTCGTCGCCCGCGAGACCGTTCGGGCGATGCGCAAGAACGTGCTGGCCAAGTGCTACGGTGGCGACATCACCCGGAAGCGGAAGCTGCTCGAGAAGCAGAAGGAAGGCAAGCAGCGGATGAAGCGGGTGGGGTCCGTGGAGATCCCGCAGGAAGCCTTCCTCGCGATCCTCCGGATGGACGACGCGTAGGAAGCCAGGGAGGGCGCGCCCAGGCCGATGGATGTCCCCGACCCGCTGCGGGTCCTCGTGTCGATCGGGTTCACGCTGCTCCTGGTCATCCTCCGGATCGACGCCCAGCGTTTCGGCGCCGCCGAGTACGACGAGCCCGACCGGGACGGCCGGATGCCCTCGCTCCGGCGGCGGTTCGCGTGGTACGCGGTGGGCGTCGCCGGTGTGATCACCGTCTCGTTCGTGCATCCGAACCCGGCCGGGGACCTGTTCCTCGGGCCGGGCGACCGGATCGGTGCGGTCACCCTCGGGCTGGGCTACGGGCTGCTGGGCACCGGCGCCGCCCTCGCGTACGCGTATTACCGCTACCGGCACGTCCGCTTCCCGGACGTGTTCGCCTACCCGGGCGCGCTCATCAACTCCGTCGCCACGGCGTTCGTGGACGAGGCGGTGTTCCGCGGGCTCGTGTTCGGGTTCCTCATCTGGTTCGGCGTCGACGCGAACCTGGGCAACCTCGTGCAGGCGATCGTGTACGCGCTCGCGACCCGCCTCGGCGCGCCGGGGCGGCCGGCGTGGATGCTCCCGTATGCCCTCGGCATCGGCCTCGCCGGCGGCTGGCTCACCGGCGTCACCGGCGGGATCGCCGCGGCGTTCCTCGGCCACGCGGTGACGCGCATCGCGTTCTTCCTCACCACGGGCCACGCCGGGCAGCCGCTGCCCCGTGGACGCGAGGACGAGGAGATCGAGCGCACCCGTCGGACCCCGGACGGCTGGCGGCTGATCGGACCGCGGGAGTCGTCGGGCGACCGATGATGCCGGCGTACCCGCCGGTCGGGCTGTACGTCCACGTGCCGTTCTGCGTGGCGCTGTGCCCGTACTGCGACTTCGTCGTGTATCCGGGGGCGAGCGCCCGCGGGCCGCGCAGCCGGGTCCCGGCATTCCTGCCCGCACTCGACGCGGAGCTGCGGCTGCGCGCGGACGCCTGCGACGCGGCGTTCGGGCGGCCCGGCGAGGGCGACCGGCCGCACCTGCGCTCGCTCTACCTGGGCGGCGGAACCCCGTCGATGCTGGCCGCGGAGGCCATCGCCCGGGTCATCGGGACGGTGCGCGACCGGTTCGGACTCGCGGACGACGCCGAGGTCACGATCGAGGCGAACCCAGGGCCGGATGAGCGGGGCGACGCGGCGGCGCTCGTGGCGGCCGGCGTCACCCGCTACTCGGTGGGCGCGCAGAGCCTGGACCCGGCGCTGCTCCGCCGCCTCGGCCGACGCCATCGACCGGACGACGTGGTCGTGGCGATCGAGCGTGCGCGGGCGGCGGGGATGCGCTCGATCTCGGTCGATCTCCTGTACGACGTGCCGGGCCAGTCGCTGGGGGCGTTCCTGGACTCCCTCGATGGCGTGCTCGCGGTCGGGCCCGACCACGTGTCGCTCTATGCGCTCACGCTCGACGACCCCGAGGCGGAGGGCCTGACGGGCGGCGCGGGTGACCACCTGCCGACTAGCCCCGGCGCCCGACGGTGGCGCCAGGCCGCCCGCACGGAGCAGGACGAGGACCGCGCGGCGGCCCAGTACCACGCGGCCTCGGCGCTGCTCGCCGAGTCGGGCTACCGCGGCTACGAGATCTCGAACTGGGCGCGTCCAGGCCACGAGAGCCGGCACAACCTCGCGTACTGGCAGCGGCAGCCCGTGGAGGCGGTCGGTCCCGGAGCGCACGCCTTCGACGGCCGAACCCGCCGCTGGAACGCCGCCCCGCTCGACGGGTACCTCTCGGCCCTCACCCCGGCGGTCGGCCCGCCGTCCCTGCCGCCCGGCGGCGCCGAGACCCTGTCGGCGGAGGCCGAACGCGCGGAGGCGCTCGTGCTCGGGCTGCGACTTGACACCGGACTGGCGGTCGAGACGGCGAACCGGGACGGCCGCCTGGGCAAGGAGCTCGGACCCCTGCTCGCGGCGGGGCTGCTCGAGATCACCGGCCGCGCGGACGGGGAGCACGTCCGGTTGACGACGGCCGGGCGGCTGCTGTCCAACGAGGTGTTCGCGCGGCTCCTCTGAGGCGCGTTCGGTGCTCCGGGTTCGTTGACACTCCCGCGCGTCGAGCGCTAGACTTCGGGCAACCTCGTTAGCACTCAACACATGAGAGTGCTAACTCCACTGGGAGCAGGCCCCGTGGCGCGAGTCCGTCGCACCAGCGGCCCGCTGGACCTCCGAGCACAGGCGATCCTTCGGGCCGTCATCGAGGAATACGTCAACACCGCGGCCCCGGTGGCGTCGCAGACGCTCGTCGAGCGCTACCCGCTTGGCGTGTCGAGCGCGACCGTGCGCAACATCCTGGCGGACCTCGAGGCTGCCGGCCTCCTCACCCACCCCCACACGTCGGCGGGCCGGGTGCCCACCGACGCCGGGTACCGCTACTACGTGGAATCCATCATCGACGGCGGTGTGCCGCTGCCGGCGGTCGAGCAGCTCATGATCCGCCACCAGTTCGGGCAGGTGGAGTTCGCGAGCGAGCACTGGTTCCGGCTCGCGGCGACGACCCTCGCCTCGCTGACGCACGCCGCGGGCATCGCGACCCCGGCGAAGCCGCGCGCGGCGCACCTGCGCCGGCTCGACCTCGTGGCGATCAACGAGCGCGTCGCGAGCCTGATCCTCGTTCTGCAGGAGGGATCGCTCAAGCAGGTCCTGGTCGCGCTCGACGAGCCCGCCGACCAGGCGGCGCTCACGGTCGTCGCGAACCGGCTCAACGAGCGGCTCGCCGGGCGAACCGCGGCCTCGATCCGCCGCGAGCTCGCGGCGATGGAGGCGGACGAGACCTCGGAGCCGCTTGACCGGCGCGTCGCGGAGCGCGTCGCAAAGACGCTCGAGGAGTTCGACCAGGCCGCGATCGAGGAGCTGTTCTCGGACGGCCTGCTCAACGTCATGGCGGCGCCCGAGTTCGCGCAGAGCGACAAGCTGCGGCGCGTGTTCGCGACGCTTGAGAATCGGGCGTTCCTGGGCGAGCTCGTCGACCGCGTCGCCGCCAGCGACCAGGTCCACGTGTTCATCGGCCGCGAGAACCCCGCCGCCGAGATGTCCGACGTGTCGCTCGTGCTTGCGCCTTACGGTCGCCCGGGCCGGGCGGTGGGCGTCGTGGGCGTGCTCGGGCCCACGCGGATGGCCTATCCGCAGGCGATCGGCACCGTGCGCTTCGTGAGCGGCCTCATGGACGAGCTCCTGGATCACCTCTATGCATAGCGAGACCCACCGGCGGCCCGGCCGCCGATCCTCATGACCACGGCAACACGGAGACCGATGACGAACAAGACCCGCGCCCACGAGCGCATCGAGGAACTGGACGTCTCGCCCGCGGCGCCGACCGCGGAGCTCGAGGCCGCTCAGGCCGAGCTCGAGGCGGCCCGTGCCGAGCTCGAGGCGGCGCGCCAGAAGGCGGACGAGTATCTCGCCGCCCTCCAGCGCGAGCGCGCCGAGTTCACGAACTACCGGCGCCGGACGGCCGAGGAGCGCGAGGCGATGCTCGGGCTCGCGGGCGAGGACCTCATCCGCAAGGTGCTGGCCGTTGCCGACGACTTCGACCGTGCGATCGACGCCCGTCCCGCGGAGCTCGCCGACGACGCATGGGCCGAGGGCATCGCCGCGATCGACCGGAAGCTGCGCCAGCTGCTCGAGAGCGAGGGCGTGACCGCGATCGACGCCTCGAGCGGGCGGCCGTTTGATCCGCGCGAACACGAGGCGATCGCCAACGTGCCGGGCACCGGCCGGCCGGACGGCGAGATCGTCGAGGAGGTCCGGCGCGGATACCGGCTCCGGGATCGGGTCCTCCGGCCGGCGCTCGTCGCGGTGGCGGGCGGCGGCGACGACGCCGGTCCCACGCACTGATCCATCACCCACGACACACCACCCCACGAGAGCAACGGAGCAGGGAACAGGCAATGGGCAAGATCATCGGCATCGACCTCGGGACGACGAACTCCGTCGTGGCGGTGATGGAGGGCGGTGAGCCCACCGTCATTCCGTCGGCGGAGGGGAATCGGACCGTCCCCTCGGTCGTTGCGTTCTCGAAGACGGGCGAGCGGCTCGTCGGCCAGCTGGCGAAGCGCCAGGCGGTCACGAACCCGACCAACACCGTCTACTCGATCAAGCGCTTCATGGGCCGCCGCTGGGACGACCCCGAGGTGCAGCGCAGCAAGGACCTCGTCCCGTACAAGGTCGAGAAGGACCCCAAGTCCGACGGCGTCCGCGTCGTGCTCGCCGACGGGAAGAGCTACACGCCGCCCGAGATCAGCGCGATGGTGCTCCAGAAGCTGAAGACCGACGCTGAGGCGTACCTGGGCGAGAAGGTCACCGAGGCGGTGATCACCGTCCCGGCGTACTTCGACGACACGCAGCGCCAGGCGACGAAGGACGCCGGGCGCATCGCGGGCCTCGACGTCAAGCGGATCATCAACGAGCCCACGGCCTCGGCGCTCGCCTACGGCCTGGACAAGAAGCACGACGAGAAGATCGCGGTCTACGACCTGGGCGGGGGCACGTTCGACATCTCGATCCTCGAGCTCGGGGAGGGCGTGTTCGAGGTCAAGGCGACGAACGGCGACACGCACCTCGGCGGTGACGACTTCGACCAGCGGGTCATCGACTGGCTGCTCGTCGAGTTCAAGAAGGACCAGGCCATCGACCTGTCGAAGGACCAGCAGGCCCTCCAGCGGCTCAAGGAGGCCGCGGAGAAGGCGAAGATCGAGCTGTCCTCCACGTCGTCCACCGAGATCAACCTGCCGTACATCACCGCTGACGCGTCCGGGCCGAAGCACCTCGTGATGAACCTGTCGCGGGCGAAGCTCGAGGAGCTCGTGCGCGACCTGGTCGAGAAGACGAAGGCCCCGGTCCAGGCGGCGCTCAAGGATGCCGGGCTGAAGCCCTCGGACATCGACGAGGTCATCCTCGTCGGCGGCATGACCCGGATGCCGGCGGTCCAGGAGGCCGTCAAGGCGATGTTCGGCGGCAAGGAGCCGCACAAGGGCGTCAACCCCGACGAGGTCGTGGCCGTCGGCGCGGCGATCCAGGCCGGCGTGCTGGGCGGCGAGGTCAAGGACGTCCTCCTCCTCGACGTCACGCCGCTGTCGCTGGGCATCGAGACGCTGGGCGGCGTGATGACCCGCCTGATCGATCGGAACACGACGATCCCCACCTCGAAGTCGCAGGTGTTCTCGACCGCCTCGGACAACCAGAGCCAGGTCGAGATCCACGTCCTCCAGGGCGAGCGCGACTTCGCCCAGGACAACAAGACGCTCGGGCGGTTCATCCTCGACGGGATCCCGCCCGCGCCGCGCGGCATCCCGCAGATCGAGGTGACGTTCGACATCGACGCGAACGGCATCCTCGACGTGCGGGCGAAGGACCGGGCGACCGGCAAGGAGCAGACGGTGCGGATCAC